>PHAZ01000032.1:0-5436 GCA_002841825.1 Deltaproteobacteria bacterium HGW-Deltaproteobacteria-22
TGGCGGTGCCGCCTTCGCGGAAGGAGGCCACGTCCATCAGGGCATTGAAGGAATCCTTGTTGTAGGGCATCATCGCCAGGGACTTCGCTGCGAAGGTCGTGGAACGCGGGTCCTGCAGCCAGCGCAGGCGGAGCTCCATCTCGGCGCGGGTACGGGCGTTGAGCTCGTTGGCAGCAGCCGACATCAGCCAGCCGGCGCCGTACATGGCTTCCTTCGAGGAATCGACGAGCCAGTTGTAGTCGCGCAGCTTGTTCCACTGGGACTTGGTGCCGGAGATGTCGTTGGTGAACTCGGGCACGCACTCGGTCTTGATGAAGGCATCCTGCATGCCTTCCTTCTTGCAACGGACAATCGAGGCCTTGCCGGACTGCTCAGCCGTGAAGTCCCAGAAGGCCTTCATGGAGTAGGAAGAGTAGGTGTCCAGCAGGACTGTCTGGGTCTCGACAGCCGCGCCCATGCCCCGGAGGGCTTCCAGCGCCGTGCGCTCGACGACGGCGGAGTCCTTGGTGTCCCATTTGCCCTTTTCGTTCAAGTCAAAAATTTCACAAGCGCCCTCACCCCACTGGGAGGTACGCTTCTTGTGGTCGGCCCGCTTCTTGGTCAGGAATTCTTCGAAGGCGGCCGGGTCGGCTTTTTCATTTTTGAATTTCAACTCAGTCTCCCACTGCCGCTTAGTGACAAATTGAAAATAGTCGGAGTTCCGATATTTTTCATAGTTGCCCATACAATCTTTCATCTTGGAGCGGGCGGTGCTCTGGTTCGGATCGGCACCGTACATTACATAGTTGTCGCCTTCCTTCGAGGCGTACCAGCGGTCCTTCTTCTCATCGTAGGACAGGGGATAGCGGGCGGGATCACCCTGGGCGAGCAGGCCGAGGATGCCGACAGGGTCGATCTCGGTGCCACGCATCTCGGGCTTGTACAATTTGGAGAGAGCGACCTTGCATTCGCGGAAGCTTTTGCCCAGGCGGCCCAGACCGATCTCGACGCTGTACAGGCAACCCACCAGGGTGTTGTTGACGCGCTTGTTGGCCACGCCGAGGGCACCCAGCTGGATGGCCGCATTCTTATTGACGAGGAAGTTCTGCTTGCAATGGCGACCCTGACAGAACAGGGCTTCGTCAGCCGTGTCGTGCTTGCCGCGGCGGATCATCTCGACGAGGATCTCGGCGACTTCGGCATCGAACGCCTTGTTGATGTTGGTACCGGTGCCGCGCAGATCCAGGATGCTGGCGACGAGCGCCACGCGAATCTGGGAGATGCTGTCGTTCTGTTCGGGGTTGGCGTAAATCTTTTTCATCAGACCCTTGATCTTCTCGAAGGTCTGGGGATGCGGCTTGAACTTGTTGAGTTCGGTCAGGCCCTTGATCGCCACGACGACGCGGGCGTCGATCTTCTCGCGATCAACGAGGTATTCGGGACCGCCGAAGGAATCGATGACATCCAGGAACAGCATCTGGACGGCCTCGAGTTCGATGGGGGTCTTGACATCCTGGAACCGGATCAACAACTTGATGATGTCGTCCTTCTGCCAGTCGTTGTGCTGCTTGTAGGCATCGATGAGGGCCGGAATCGTGACCTCCCGGAACCGGGGAATCTTCTTGTCGAGCTTGCTCTTGTACTTCTTGCAGAAGCTCGTGTACTGGTCCCACTTGCCCGCGTCCTTCATCATCTTGACGTCGTCCTTGTGGAACTTCTGCCATTCTTCATCAGTGAGCTTGGTGCAGGTCTCGAGAAGCGTGGAATCAACCTCATAGATGAATTCCAGTTTCTCGAGGGCATCCTTGCGTACCTCAGCCGATTCGTTGAGCTTCTTGACCCAGATCTTGGGATCCGTCTCATCTTCGGCACAGGAGGACAACCAGACGAAGGGGAGCGCGACCAGCAAAATTATCCAATTCTTCATGGTGCTGCCTTTCATGAAAGATCCTATCAGGGCGTTCTTGCCCGGCGACACTATACGCGCACGCCCCTTGGACTGTCAATATGCGAACCGAACACTTTTCACCCACTTTTTTATTTCTTTTTCTGAGGCCTCAAATCCTGGTAACACCCGGTTTTTTCCATTTGGAGATTTACAACTCCCAATACGGAATGTACATTGATTTACGCCGGAAATAGCGGTCCAACTGCATTGGTTGCCCGGAAAAGCCGGCGACATGAAGGTGATCATCATGAACAACGTTCCTTCCAGCAACACCCTCATCACGTCGATCAAGGCCCGCGAAATCCTCGACGCCCGCGGCAACCCGACCCTCGAAGTGGACGTCCACCTTGAAAACGGTGCCTTCGGCAGGGCCGCGGTCCCCACCGGAACCTCCACCGGACAAAATGAAGCCCTCGAACTGCGGGACGGTGATCCGGGCCGGTTTTCCGGCATGGGCGTCCTCAACGCCGTGGATCACGTCCATCGCCAATTGTTCGAGGCCGTGCAGGACCTCGATGCCCTCGATCAGGCAGGACTCGATCTGGCCATGTGCGAGGTCGACGGCACCGAGAACAAGGGGCGCCTGGGCGCCAACGCCATCATCGCCGTGTCCATGGCCGTTGCCCGCGCCGCCTCAGCGAGCCTTGGCCTGCCGCTGTACCGCTACCTCGGGGGCATCGACGCCCGCACCCTGCCCGTCCCCATGTGCAACCTCATCAACGGCGGCCTGCCCGTGGACGGCACCGTGGATTTCCAGGAGTTCATGGTCCTGCCCGTGGGCGCCTCCTCCTTTCATGAGGGCGTCCGCGAGGTCGCCGAGATCTTCCACGCCCTCAAGAGCCTGCTGATTCGCAAGGGGCACCACACCGGCGTCGGGGACGAAGGCGGCTACTGTCCCTTCGTGGGATCCCACCGCGAAGCTCTGGATCTCATCCTGGAATCCGTGCACCTGGCGGGCTTCAATACCGGTCCGCTCCAGGATCACCCGCAGATCCTGCTCGCCCTCGACGCGGCCGCCTCCGAGATGCGCCAGCAGGCCCGCCAGGAAGGACAGGCCGGTTACAAGTTCTGGCGCTCCTCCGGACCCCTGCTCAACTCCGAGCAGATGGTTGAGTTCTGGGTGCAATTCACCGAAGAGTATCCGATGGTCTTCTCGCTGGAGGACCCCATGGGCGAGGACGACCGCGAGGGCTGGCAGCTGCTGACGCGCACGCTGGGAAAGAAGGTCCAGCTCGTGGGCGACGATGTCTTCTCGACCAACGTACGGCTCCTCGAGGACGGAATCACCAACCACATCGCCAACGCGATCCTCATCAAGCCCAACCAGATCGGCACCCTGACCGAGACGATCGACACCGTGTCGCTGGCCCGTGACCAGGGTTACGACTGCATCGTCTCGCACCGCTCCGGGGAGACCGAGGACACGTTCATCTCCGACCTCGTCGTGGCTCTGGGCACGGGCCAGATGAAGATCGGCGCCCCGGCCCGCTCCGATCGCGTCGCAAAGTACAACCAACTGCTGCGCATCGAGGAGGAACTGGGTTCCTCCGCGCGGTATTTCGGCCGCTCCATCCTCCGGAGCTTCGAGAACAGATAGCACCCCGGCCGGCGATGCCCCTAATTGCCCGCAAGTTGCGCCCCATGGAATTTTCTGCGATGCTGTGCGTCTTCCGGGTCCCGGGGTCTCCGGAGAAAGGATGATATATCTGTGAACGCAAGAAAACACCTGTTCCTCCTCACGACGATCCTCGCCTGCGGGATCACCGCGCCCGCCGCGGCCGAACGCAAGGTCGGCGACTTCGTCATGGTCGGAAAGACCAAGTTCATGATATGGGGTGGCGCCGCCACCGGCATCATGCCCAAGGGGGCCTCCACCTCCCCGGACAACAAGTACCTGCTCGTGAGCAACTTCGGACGCAAGGGCCGGCAGAACATCTCCGTGTTCCTGGCCAATCCGATGACCTTCCACAAGTACATCGATTACCCCGGCAACAGCATCGAGTCGGTCGTGTCGCCGGATTCCTCCACCTTGTATTCGACCAACATGTACGGCCATTGGCTGGACATCATCGACCTCAAGACGATGACCTGGAAGAGCAAGGTCAAGGTCACCGGCTTTCCCAAGGTGATCATCCTCAACAAGACCGGCTCGCTGGCGTACCTGAGCCTGTGGGAGCAGTTGGGCTTCGCGCGCTTCAACACCAAGACCCTGGCCGTCGACTACTTCCGCACCGGGCAGGTGAATCCCCGCGGCATGGCCCTGAGCCTCGACGAGGGCACGTTGTACCTGGTCAACAACGGCAACAAGAACTACACCATCGTCGACGCCAAGAACCTCACCCCCGGCGTGAAGATCACAGCAAGGCATTTGCCGCTGGGCTCCGGCCCGCGGCACGCCGTGATGAGCCGGGACGGGAAGCGGCTGTATGTCTCCATGATGGGTCCCAGCGCCGTCTTCGTGATCGATCCGGTCACCGAGAAGGTCATCAAGACCGTCAACGTGGGAAACAAGCCAAAATCAATCATCGAGAGCACCGACGGCAAGTTCATCTACACGGCCAACTACACCGGTCACAGCATGAACATCATCGACACGGCCACCTGGGAAAGCAAGGAGCTGCCGCTGGACATCGTGCGCGCCTCGGGCATCACCGCCCTCCCCAACGACAAGTTCATCTATGTCACCGGCTGGTGCACCGACGACATCTGGGCGGTGCAGCGCATCGATCCGGGCCAGAGCGCGCAGACGCCCATGGGCACAGGCTTCAAGCGTCGCGTCTGTCGCGACTGCAAGCGGGACTGGATGGGCTGTGAGTTAGTCAAATAGCACCATGGGACCGCTGCTGCTCTTCCTGCTGGGCCTTCTCCAGGGACTCACCGAGTTCCTCCCCGTCTCCTCGTCCGGACACCTGGTCCTGGCGGAGCGGCTGGTGGACGTCCATCCTTCGCTGGCCGTCAACGTGGGCCTGCACGCGGGCTCGCTGGCAGCGATCCTCTTCTATTACCGCCAGGATCTGCTCGCGACCATCCGAGCCCTGCTGCCAGGCCCCGGCGCCGACGCGGACCGGACCGCAGAGCATCGCATGCTGGCCTGGCATCTGATCCTGGCCACGCTGGCCACCGTCCCGATGGCGATCCTGCTTCGCGATCCCATCGAGGGGCTGTTCGCCGAACCTGCCGCAGGCCGCTTCCTCGGACTCACCTTCCTGATGACCGCGATCCTGCTGGTGCTCACCGAATGGACGTCCCACGACCGGCCCCGGATGAACCTGACCTGGAAGGGCGCGCTGCTGATCGGGCTGGTGCAGGGCATCGCCGTCTTTCCCGGCATCAGCCGCTCCGGCGCCACCATCGCCACGGCCCTGATCCTCGGACTCTCCAGCGAAAAGGCTGCACGGTTCTCCTTCCTGCTGGCCATCCCCGTCATCGGCGGGGCCTCCCTGATGGAGCTTCCCGGCCTTTTCGGACAGTTGAACGTCTGGCACCTGCTGCTGGGCATGGCCGCATCG
>PHAZ01000032.1:5503-26553 GCA_002841825.1 Deltaproteobacteria bacterium HGW-Deltaproteobacteria-22
GGCCTGGCCGCGCTGACCCTGCTCGTACGACTGATCCGCGCCCGCCGCTTCGTGTGGTTTGCCGCATATCTCGCGCCTCTGGCATTGTTCTGCCTGATCTTCAATCCATAACCAGTGAAAAACCGGCATTTTTTGACGAAATGAAGCCCCACTGATACCAATGGGGTGACTTCCGGAGGTATGCGATGCACCAACAGACCGTGGCCCTGCTGTACAACCCGTCCGAACAGGGAATCCAGGAGACCCTCGCACAGTTCGCGTCCCACGCACGCACAGAGTGCTCGTGTCTCCCCCTCCCGGTGGACCGCCACCTGCCGGGCCGCGTGGAGGAGCTCTCCATCGACGCGGCCGTGAACCTGGTCGCTGATCTCGATCTCGCCTCCGAGGTCGCCGCCCTGTGTCACCTGATGGACCTGCCCGTGACGGGTCCCTCCCGCCAGGCGCAGCAGATCTGCGCCGACCGTGTCCTGCTGAAGGACTTTCTCGCCATCCACAACCTGGCCTCCCCGGCGGGCTATCTCCCGCGCAATCCCGTGGAGAACCTGGCCCAGGAACACCGCAACTTCGGCTTCCCGGTCCGCATCCTCGCCAGGAGCGGCGTCCGCACGGCTACCGTGGCCCGCTGCTTCGAAGAGCTGCAATCCCAGGTGCTCACAGCCCGCTGCGAAACCGGCGAGGTGCTCGTGGAGCGGCTGGTGACCGGGACCGTCGTCTGCACCGCGCTGTGGCGCGGCAAGACCATCGGCTCGGCCGAGCTCCAGCCCGGCGTCGACACCTCCGGTGCCCAGCTTGAGGAAGTCCACATCCCCGCCCGGATTCCGGCCACCGGACTCAAAACCATGGAGCGCCTCGCCGAGCGCCTCGCCGAGTTGTTCCATGCCCGCCAGGCGATGCTCGTCACCTCGATCCGCAATGAACACCAGGAGGAATACATCCTGGATATCGATCTGATGCCCTCCCTGCACCGGCATGCCCGCTTCGGTCGCATCGCCTCCGCCTTCGGACTCTCCCAGAAGGAATGTGTGTGCAGCCTCGTGGGTGACCTCCGGTCACACAGGCCGGTCAGTCTGGCGACCCGGAGCACATGGATGTGCGGCTGAACCTTCCTCGTCAAATCCGCTGGGCCACGGCGCTGGTCGCCGTCTGGATCGCGGCCGTGGGTGTGCACAACAGCCTTGTGGAGCTCCTGCGGTACCGCCTGGCCGGCGCCATCGGCTTCTCCGCAGACCGGATCGCCCTCTCCTGCGGCGGTCTGATCCGCGTCGAGGGCGGAGTCCTCACCCACGGCGGAAACACCGTGCGCTTCCAGGCCGCCGAGTTCGGTCCTGACTGGCTCCAACTGGGGGGCAGCGCGCCGATCCTGGGCCTGCAGGTGGACCTTCCCGAAGCTGAAATCACCGTCCGGAAATTCAAGCCCAGACGGCTGCGGACCGTCTCCCTCGATGGACTGCGGACGTTCTTCCGCCTCGTGCACACGTCCTTCTCCGGCGGGAGGGTGACGGCGAAGGTCGATGGCCAGGTGATCACGCTTGAGAACGTCGGCGGGCAAAGCAGGCCCGGCGGCTCGTTCCTTCTCACGGCGCCCCTGATCCATGTCCGCGGACCGCGCGGTGTCTGGATCGGCAAGAACACCGAGGTCGAGATGCGCGGCCGTCAGTGGGAACGGCTGCAGGTCTCGTTCATGAGGATCATGTCGTCGAGCGGCGTCTGGCTGGACGCCGGAGGCACCGTGGAGCGGGTCTCCTCGAGCGTGTTCGGCGTGGACCTCTTCCTGCGGCACGGCAACGAGAGCGCCACCTTCCGGGGACGGGCCAACCTCGACGAGGACCGCCACGTGCTCGACGTGTCCTTCTCGACGACGCTGGCGAGCCTGTTCGACTATGCCCGTGAATGGACGCCCCTGCCGCCGTTTGTCTCCTCGATCACCGGAAACGTCGACGGGGAAGCCCACGTGGTCTGGAGCGGCGCGCCGGTGCGCGTGGACGCGAAACTGAACCTGCGCGACGCCGCCTTCTCGCACTCGAACTTCTCCTCGAGACGCATGTCCCTGCCCGAGGTACGCCTGATTTTGACCGGCCAGCGGCAGGATGAAGGCGTGGACTTCACGGGGAAGGTCACCATGGGCGGCCCCGAGGTCCGCTTCACGGCCCTGTGGAACCCCGGCCGGAACCTGAAGTTCGAGGGCAGCACCGCGGTCTGGGACTGCCAGCGATGGATGCACCTCGGGCGCGACCTGATGCCCAACCTCCGCGGCATGGAACTGTCCGGCGATCTGGGCCTCCATTTCGGTCTGTGGTTCGACCTGGTCGACGCCGAGAAATTCAACGCCCACGGCCGCTTCTCCGGCACCGGCTGCACCGTCGTGCGCGACGCGGAGCTGGCCGATCCCCACCGCCTGCTCGGGCCGGTCACGGTCAAACTGAAGAACCGGTTCGGCATGACCGCAGAGCGGCGGATGGATCCGTCCGAGCCGACGTTCGTGCCCCTGGCGAAGATTCCGGCCCACACGGTCGCGGCGTTTTTGACCACGGAGGACCGCAGGTTCCGCGAGCATCACGGCTTTGACTGGCCCATGCTGGTGCGCGCGGCCGGCTACAACCTCAAGCACCGCGCCTTCTACAAGGGTGCCTCCAGCATCTCCCAGCAACTGGTGAAGAACATGTTCCTGACCTCCACGCGCTCGATCTCACGCAAGCTCGAGGAGGCCATCCTCACATGGCGCATGGAACAGATCCTTTCCAAGGACCGCATCCTCGAACTGTACCTGAACGTCATCGAGATGGGTCCGGGTCTGTGGGGCGTCTCCGACGGTGCACGCACCTTTTTCTCCCGCGAGGTGCGCAACCTGATCCCGGCCGAGAGCGCCCATCTGGCCCTGATCACCCCTGCGCCGCTGTTTTACTATTATCAGCTGCGCCGCAGCTCCGTCCCCGATGCCTGGACCACGCTGATCATGGCCCTGCTGCGGAAACTGCACCTGCAGGGGGCCATCACGACCGAGGAATACCAGGCGGCCAGAACCCGGGGACTGGTCCTTCAGGATTATTGATGATTCACCGCTTCAAGGCGGCATCCTCACAACAGCAATATATTTTTTATACTACACTAAATTAGCAGTTGCCAAATACCGATTTATGCATTTATACTTGACTGTACGACTCCGGTGTATCACCCGCCGGAGGCACGCATCCATGACGCGAACCCATCCAAAATCCAGAACCCGAGCCAACACGGGCAGCCACGATCGCTGTCCCGTCCCCGTGGAGGAGATGCCCCTTGTGGATGATCCCATGGACGAGTCGTTCTTTACGCCCACTCCCGTGCCGCCCGATGCTCCCGATGGCGACCGGGGCGGCACCCGTCGGCCCGCACCCCTGGCATGGATCGAGGATCCCGACCTGTACGCAGAACTGAGCGTCTACGCGGATCAATTCGACTCGGCCGTCACGCTGGAGCCGGGCCTCTCCTTCCCCATGTTCTGCCTGCGGCGCTTCGCGCCCTTTCCGCTGCACCGGCTCAACCATACCCAATTGCTGCACTTCGTGGACAACCTCTGGACCCACCTGATGCCCGAGATCCCCTGGTCCTGGGCACCGTTGTTCCTTGCCCAGTTGTCCGGCGACACACCACCCTCGGCCCACTGGTTCCTCGACCGGCTCGTCGACTGCGCCCGGCGCGACGCACGCAATCCCGACGTTGCGCGCGAACCGGCCGACTGGAACCTCGGTGCCAGCCGCGAGCAGGGCTGCAACAAGATCACCCAGGACGACTTCGTCTACGTCACGAACCGTTCCCGGGTCTGGTTCTGCATGGTCTCCGACGGCGTCTCCCGCTCCACCATCGGCTCGGGCGAGGACGCCTCCCTGCTCGTGGAGCAGGCCATGAACTCGCACCTGACCAGTCTCGAGAAGGAGCTGGAGCTGCTCAACTCTGAGCTGCCCGAAAAGGTCTGGCGAGCCCGGGCCGAGAAGACCCTGAGCCAGGTGGGGAACTGGATCAACTCGGATCTGATCTCCGAGATCCGAAGACGCCATCCAGGACCGATTCAACCGACCGACGAGGTCATGAGCGTGACCTCCACCATGGTGATCGTCCGCGGCAACTGGTGCGCGATCGCCCAATGCGGCGACTCGGCCGCCTTCCTGTTCAAGGACGGCCTGCTGATGCAGGTGACCCAGGAGCACTCCGTCCGCTTCGCCAACATCCTCTTCAGCCTCACGGGACAGACCCAGTTCCCGGAGACCGGCAACGATGTGATCCGGCTGCTGCCCAACACGGCGAACACCTCCAGCGTGCAGGTCCTGATTCCAGCCATCCGCAACCTGTTCACCTTTTCCCATTTGAACCTCGACGCCCGCTCCCGGCTGCTCGTCTGCACCGACGGACTGCTCTCCAGGGATCTGTCCCGCCGGGTCCTGCTGACCCAGATCCTGCGACGGATCCCGAAGGACCTTCAAGCCCAGGAGGCAGCCGAGTGGATCCTGTCCCGTGCCGCCGCGCAGAACTGCGACGACAACCTCGGCCTGTGCTGGGTCGAGCCGGCCGTGGCGACAACTTGCAAACGGGGCGCAGCGTGGTAGAAGAAACCCTGAGGGAGATCTCTGCGATGTCAAAAAGCACGGAAGAAACCAGACTGCGCACGATTCTGGATCAGCTCGAGGGCCGCCGCCCAACCGGGCAGCCGCGACGTCTGCCCGGTTGGGCGGCGGCCGCCATTCTCGGGGCGGGACTTTCCCTGTCGGCATGTTCTCCCCCCGCGCAGGAACCCTGCGAAGAAAATTGCAATAACTCCGACAACATTAATAATTATAATAATACCAATAATCCTTTATATGGCATAAACAACATTAACAATGCAAATAATATCAATAATATCAATAACATGAATAATTTACTATATGGAATCCCCGATGGCGGCACCGATGACCTCGATTCGGACTGCCCCAACTGCGAGTACGGCTTCCCGTTGTACGGCTTCCCCGATGACGCCGGCACCGACGCCGTTCCCCTGTATGGCAAGAAATAGATCCTTTTTTTCGCTTTTTTCAGTTGATTTTCCTTTCGAATATGACTAGTAAATGAGGCCGCCTGACGCCCCCGGTGTCAGGGCGACATGCGAAGGAGTCTACCAATGTCCCGTCAATGCGAACTTTGCCTGCGTGGAACCGTGACTGCCAACAAGGTTTCACATTCCAACATCAAAACCAAGAGCCGCCAGATGGTCAACCTGAAGACGATCCGCGCGGTCGTCGACGGCAAGATCCGCCGGGTCCGGGTCTGCACGTCCTGCATGCCCCAACTGAAGCGCCCCCCGATTCACTGACGTTAATCAATGTCCGAATCCCCCTGGGGACTGTCCATCACCCCTCCACCGGTGGAAGCAGCAGAACTGGCCGCCATGGTCGTTGATGCGGTGCGCCACCGCTTCGGCGTGGAAATGGATCTGACCTCCGACACGCTCCCGTTCCTGGATCAACTGGCCATCGAACACCGCAAGGCCCCCGGCGGCGTGAAGCAGTTGTTCGCGTCGGCCGCCGGCGCCTACCTCGGCGAAACCCTGCGACGCACGTTCGGCGGAATCTGGCACCTCCCGGACCCGAAATCCGATCCCATCGACTGGACCGTCCGCTTCCTCTCCTGCCCCATGGCCATTCGCCCGATTGCGCTGGGGCACGAGATCTTCTCGCACAAGGCACCTGAGGAACCGATCCTGATCGTGGCGCCGAAGTCGGTCGATGCGCTCGAGAACGCCCTCTCCTCCGCGTCTCCCGTGGGTGAGGAAGAATACTACAGTTTCTCCGGCCGGTTCGACGCCCTGCACCTGGTTGTGGACGTCCTCTCCGAGATTGAGCGGATGGCGGCACGGCAAGCCAAACGCCCCCCGAAGTTGTACGGCCCCGACGACCCCGCAGACCTCATTTGAAAAATTGCCGGGTTGGTGCTACACCTCTGAAGAAGGATGAGGGACTCATGACCGCAAAAACAATGACTCTTCTTGTGCTGGTGATGACCTGGGGAACTGCTTGCGCTGGCGGAAACACCAAATCGAACACCAACAACGTCAACAACGCCAACAACGTCAACAACAACATCGAGATCTGCAACGACAGCCTCGACAACGACGGTGACGGCGACACCGACTGTGACGACTCGGAGTGCGTGTCCGCTGCGAACTGCCAGACCAACAACGTCAACAACACCAACAACTGCGCAGGGGCCTGCACGGCCGGACACCAGCAGTGCGCCGAGAACGTGGTGCAGACCTGCATGGCCGGCGATCCCTGTCCCACCTGGGGCAACACCGTCAACTGCAGCGAAACCTCGGCCACCTGTACGGTCAATGACGTGGATCACACGGCCTCCTGTGTCGCCAACTGCACCGACGAGTGCGCCTCGGGCGAGTCCACCTGCGTCAACAACGAGGTGCATACATGCGGCTCCTCCGGCGGTTGCATGGCCTTCTCTCTCGATCAGGACTGCGCCCTGACCGATCAGATCTGCGAATACAACGCGCTGGCCCAGGAAGCCACCTGCGTCACCTCCTGCGTGCCCGGCTGCACCACCGAGGGCGAGGACCAGTGCAACGGCACCATCATCGAATCCTGCACCCTCGTGGCCGGCTGCCTGCAGTGGGTCACCGAAACCGACTGCGCCACCCAGAGCAAATCCTGCCAGCTCGTGGCCGGCTCGGGTGTCTGCCAGACCGTGGGGAGCCTCAACCTGTTCATCAGCGAATACATCGAGGGTACCAGCAACAACAAGGGACTCGAGATCTTCGTGATGTCGGCGCCGGGCGGCTTCAATCTCTCCTCCTGCGCGATCGAGATCTACAGCAACGGCGCGACCACCGCCTCGGCCACGATCGCGCTGGCCTCGGCCAGCATGACCTCCGGCGGCAAGTTCGTGATCTGTCATTCCCAGTGGGCGCTCGGCTACACCTGCAACCAGCTCGTCGGAAACCTGACGTTCAACGGAAACGATGCCGTCCGCCTGGCCTGCTCCGGGATCACCATGGACATCATCGGCAAGATCGGCGAGGATCCAGGTCTGTCCTGGACGGCCGGCGGCGTTTCCACCATCGATGCCACGCTGCGGCGCAAGTGTGGGACCATCACAGGAGACACCAATGGAGCCGACACGTTTGATCCCTCCGTGGACTGGACCGCCGCCAGCATCGACGATGTCAGCAACCTGGGTGCGTTCCTCCCCTGCAAATAGCCTCCTCCCGTTCCTGATCTTCCTGCTGTCCCAGGGGGCATGTGCCCCGACCGTGCCAAAGACCTCGACACCGAAGCGGCTGGTCATTGTCGTGCTCGATCAGTTCCGCGCCGACTACATCACCCGTCTGCGGCTTCCGGCGCTGGCCGCGCTCTCCCGCCGCGGCGCCGTGTTCGAGAACGCCTTCGTGGGTCACCTGCCGGCCACCACCGTAATCAGCCACCAGGTCATCCCGCGCGGGCTGTTTCCGCGGCACCTGGCCTGGTCCGACGATCTGCACCGGGATACCGGGGGACTCCTCGGACCCAGGGGCGGGATCCACGACCCCGGTGAGTTCGACCTGGACCGCATGCGCCAACTGCTGGCGCCCGTGAGCCGGACCCATGTGGCCCTCATCTTCCAGGGCAGGGGCCGTTTCGTGGCCGTTGGGCAGAAGCGTTATGCCGTGTTCGCGATGGCCGCGGGGGCTTCAGGGTCCCACGGTCCCACCGGGCCCGGAGATCTCATCGTGACACTTTCTGACACCTTGAAAGAGGGAAACCCGTTCGGCGAGGAGTCCGTCGGCTGGGTGCATCCGGTGGGTCTGAACGTGCCCGCCGGTCTTGCCGGGACGCCACGCAGCCGGTTCTGGCTCGACACCCGACCCGCCTACGGTACCGAGAACGCCGTCTACAGGCTCAATGGACACCGCACGGTCCCCGGGCCGGATCCGGAGCGCCCCGGCGGCGATGCCTGGGTGGTGGATGCGGCCATGCACCTGATGGAGCGCGAACCCTGGGCCGTGGCCATGCTCACGCTCGGTGCCGTCGACCGTGTGGGGCACATGTACGGAGCCCAGCGCGATCTTGACCAACCCAACGGCTCACAGGTGCACATGAAGGACACGATCCTTCAGGCCGACGCCCAGGTGGGACGGCTGGTGGCGTTCCTGAAGGAGAAGGGATGGGACCGTGATACCATTCTGGTGGTCACCGCGGACCATGCAGGCATGGGAGCGTCCGACTGGCACGGTAGGGATCAGCCGGGAGCCTCCTGGGGAAACTGGGCCTGGGGACGGCTGGAGAACGCACAGACTGTGGCGCAGATTCGGCCGCAGCTGGCACCGCTGGTCGATGCGGGCCTTCTGGCCCTCTATTCGGACACCGCGCTGCGGCTCTACCTGAAGCCCGGAGCCGATCTCGAACGCATCCTCGCGATCACACAGGCGCTGCCGGGTGTGGTCCTCGTGGCGCGCAAGACCAGGACTGCCGACGGCTTTCGGTACCTGCCCGTCTTCTCCGAGCCGGCGCGGCTGTCCCCCATCGAGCGCAGGTGGTTCGAGGCGATGGTCCCGGGCCTGCTGGACACGTGGGCCTGTGAACGGGGTCCAGACATGATCGCCCTGCTCGACGAGCGCACATCCTGGGGCCAGCCCGGCGATCATGGCGGCGCCCAGCACGCGGTCCAGGCCATCCCGATGATCATCGCCGGCCCCGGCATCCCGGCCGGACATATCACGGCGGCGGCACGTCTGGTCGACCTCGCCCCGACGCTCTGGGACCTGTTCGGACGCACACCGCCTGCCCCCATGGACGGCGTCTCGCTGGGCCCGGCGCTCTCCCCCCGCTGATCAACTGTGATTCCAGAAAAATGGGTTCCCTCCTTCTGCGTGCCCCCGTGTTCCGCGGTTGCAATTCCCTCCCCGTGTGTTTGTCAGGTCATTGCTGCGATCAGAGGAGCTTTTCGACGGTGACGCGATCGGCCTTCGCCTCCAGCGCCTTGGACAGGGCCATGCCTTTGGCGGTGTCGCCCCAGAGCAGGACTCCGGTGAGCACGCCCTCCTCGAAGTAGAGCCGCAGGCCGTTGTCGTCATCAGCCTTCTTCTCCAGGACCTCGCCCTTCTCCAGTTGTCCCACGGAGAAGATGCGCGTGGAGAACGCCGACAGGGCCGCGGGCGGAATGGTCAGGACGTAGGTCGTCTCCGGTCCGGACACGGCGTTGTGGCCGGCCACCTGCCCCATGCGCATCGCGGGCATCCACAGGGGCCAGGTCATCCCGCCGACCTCGGCGACATCCCCGCAGGCGAACACGTGAGGATCCGAGGTCTGCATGTATGGGTCGACCACGACGCCGCGGTTCACGGTCAGACCCGCCTGCCTGGCCAGCTCCGTGCGCGGCCGCACGCCGATCGAAAACAGCACCAGATCGGCCTCGAGGTCCTCGACCGGCGTCGATACCACGAGATGACCGTCCTGTCCGCGGACCTCCTTCACCTGCGTTCCCAGCCGAAGATCCACGCCCGCGGAACCGATACGATCCGCAAACCACGTCGACACTGTCTCGTCGAGTTGCCGCGGCAGGATCCGTGGCATCAGTTCCACCACGGTGATCTTCTTGCCGCCCGTGTTCAGGAAGTGCGCCGCCTCGAGTCCGAGCAGCCCACCTCCGATCACGACGATCCGTCCCGCTGTGCTGGACGCTTCAAGGATTTTCTGCGCGTCAAGGAGGCTACGGCAGGAAAACACGTTGGGCAGCGCCAGGGCCTCCGGAAGGGGCACGAAGGGCACGCTGCCGGTGGCCAGCACGCAGGATCCCCAGGTGCAGCTCTGCCCCTCTTTCGTGGTCAGGCTGCGGGCGGCTGGATCCAGGCCGGTCACCTCGGTGCCCAAGAACAGTTCGATGTTCTGCTCGGTGAACCACTGCGGCTTGCGCAGCGTGAACGCCGTCTTCTCCAGAACCGCGGGATTCCCCATCAACTCGGTGAGCATCGGACGATAGTAGGGGGGCTGCATCTCCTCGGAAAAACACGCGATGGTGGCCTCAGGACGGCTTTTGCGGGCCTTCTCGGCGGCGGTGATTCCCGCCGAGGAGCTGCCGATCACGACTAGATCATAATGGTTGCGCATGATGTGTTTCCTTGGGTTGTTTCGTTGAGGAGGACAGGTTCGTCAACTACGGCACCATCTGCAGAACACGATCCAGCTCGTCGGAGAACGTTTGAGGCGTCTCCACGGCCGACGCGTAGTCCAGGATCGTCATGTCGTCGAGCCTGACGAAGAAATTGAACGGATAACCCACCGAGGTCATGTACGGGAAGAAGGCGTTGCCCTGATCGTTGGTGACCGGCACCACGTCATCAAGGCTGTAATGGGACGAGTACCCCGCCGCGTACTCCACCGTGGCAGGGTCGAGCTGCTCATTCTCCCGCACCACGACCAGGAAGGCCACACGTGGATCCGTGTTTCCGGAACCATACTGATCCACCATCAGGGGGGTGACCTCCATCTGGGCCCTGCAGTGGGTGCACCAGCCCGTCGTGTAGGAGACCAGCAGGATCTTGTAGCCCTGGGATCGAAGTTGGTAGAAATGGTGGAAGTAGCCCAGGTCGGCCCCGCCTGCGATCGCTCTCGCGGCGTTGTTGACCGCGATGAACGGCACGTCCCTCAGGGTCTGGTAACGCCGGGTGCCATACGGCGGACACGGGTACACGTCCGGGCCGCACTGGTCCTGGGTGATGTCCTTGTCCAGGGAGAGCACCAGCGGTTCATTCACGGTGCGCCCCTTTTCGTCGGAATCGCAGGACGAAAGCCCGGTGAGGGAAAGGGACACCCAGAGGAAAAGCAATGCGAGAGACTTCATGGTTCACCGATTCGGGATTTCAAGGATCTCCCCCTTGAGGTATTTCGCCGTGACACGCAGGATCCGGAAACGCACCGTCTGGGGCCCCGTGGAGCGGGCCAGGCCGGGCAGGCGTGACTGGACGGCCGCAGGCGCCACCAGGTCGACGGTGATCCCGTCGGAGGTCTTGAAGGTCACCTGGTCGGAGGAGACGATCGTCGGAGACAGATCGGAGAGTTGTGCCTCGGCGCCTTCGGCCTTCTCGCCAGCGGCCACGATCTCAGCAGCCGAATGGTAGGTGGTCAGGTTCTTCCGGCCGGAAGGCTGGTTCGTGAACGTCCCGGGCACGCCGACGGGGAGGCCGCCGCCCTGGTTCATCATGGAGGACAGATCACGCAGCATCTGCAGCGTCGTCTTCAACTGAGGATCCGCGTTGCCTGCGGTGTTGGCCAGCCTCTCGAGCATGCGCTCGACATCGGCCGGGCGGGTCAGATCCATGACGTCGCACTTCTTGTTGACGCACCACTTCACGGTCGGATTGCCGGTCGGATCCATCTCGATGGTGTGCTCGTCGGCGCCGACCTGGAGCTTGAAGTTCAGGTTCAGTCCCCCCTGTCCAAGCGACAGGTTGGGGAGGTTGAGCTTGGGCAGGCTCGGCAGGCCAGGAATGACGGACAGCGGTGACGGTGCAGGATGGGTCGTGGTCGGATCCGGGTCAGGATCGGGATCGGGATCAGGATCCTGCATGGCGGGGGCAGGACGCACCGTCGGGGTAACACAGCGACCTTTCTCGCAGATCCGGTCCCCCTTGCAGTCGGTGTCCTTCCTGCACTCGGATTTCGAATCGTTCCCGCAGGAGATAAGACCGGCTGCCAGCAGGAGGGGAAAGAAAACGCGCCACATCAGTTGAAGTGCATTTCGAAGGAGAAGGTGTCGGTTTTCGTACCGGCCGGGAACTGCCATTTCTGGATGGAGCTGCCCAGGCAGGCACGCATCAACGGAGGCATCTCTCCGGTGAAGGAAACGGTGTCGACGGAACCTCCGGGCTGGATCCGGATGGCGAACTTGATGGACTGTCCGACGAGCTCCTTCTGCCCCTTGCGAACGGTCATCTCGTAGCAGCGCTGGATTTCCATGATGTTGCGCTGCTTGACGGCGTTGAAGTCGGCCGAGCTGCGGGGCTGGGTTCCGGCGGGGGCGGACATCGACGGGTCCGAGGTCCCCCTGTCGCCCGAGCCCGACGAATCAGGAGGGGACGTCCCGGGTTTCTTGGTGCCCATGGAGGAGCCCGGATTGGCGGGGTCTCCCTCGACCTCGGGAGGCTGGCTGGCGATGACGTAGACCACTTCGCGCATGGGCTCCTCTTTGGGGGCCTCGGGAGTCATCGCTGGCTCCTGCTGCGGATTGACTGCGACCTTGGGAGGCTCGGGCGATCCTGAGGGCTTCTCCATCAACTTTCCACCCAGCACGAAGGCGGCCGCGCCGACGAGGACCACCAGGATCGCCACGAGGATCCAGTTCTTCATGCGGGCGCTGCGGATGGCGGCCGACTGCATTTCCAGCGCCGCCATGGGGTTGATCATCGCCGAAGAGGCGCCGGGATATTCCATGGTCGGGGAGCGGAAGCTCTGGCTGGCCGAGACGGGTGCCTGGGCGTAGGGATTCACCGAGACGCCGGTGTTCTGCTGCAGCGCGGGCGGAAACGCACCGGTCGCCACCGGTGAGGTCGTCGGGAAGCTCATGGACTCGCGGAACATCTCCCGCGTGGACCGCCGCGGCGGAGGCAGGTGCTTGGCATACAACTTCAACTCGGGCACCCGGTCGACGGTCTTCCAGTCATCGAAGCCGTCGCGCCAGATCACTGCGTCATGATCGGGTTCGCCGCGCTTGATGCGAGCGACAAGCTCACCGAAGTCCATCGGACCGAACTGGCCGCGTGAATCGGAGAGGTACCACTCCTCGGGCGGTTGCGCGGACTCGAAAAGAGGCAGCCGCGCGATCTGCGTATGATCCTCGCCGCCGCCTTCCGATGCGGCCGACGGGAACACGTCAGCAGACGAGGAAAGATCCTCCTGGAAGCTCTTCTTGAAGGCATCCTTGAGAAGTTGCTGGCCCCGACTGGAGGGAACCGCGGAGTCGGCAGACGACGAGGACCTCGGGTCCTTGAGCACGATGGTGTTGTCGCAGCGCTTGCAACGCAGCTTGAGGATCTTGCCGACGACCTTCTCATCGGCGATGGAATACTTCGTCTTGCATTGATCACAGAAAAACTGCATGCAACTACTCTCCTGAACGCCCGAAGGCGTCCATGAGAAAGGCGAGAAAATCCGGTCCCGAGGGCAGGTCCTGGTGCATGGTCAGATGCAGCCGGTCCTCCTGGTTTGCCCAATAGCCGATCAGGCCGTTGAGCTGCCACGAAGGCACGCGATCGAGTTGGAGGTACTGGGCGCACATCACCAGCCGGGCCTTCTCGTCGGGGGCCGCCAGATAGCCCTCCTGGGCTTCCACGGGAGATTTTCCCTGGGCCATCAGATGAGCCAGGCACATCGAGTGAATCATGATACGGCGATGCACCACCTGCTTCCACAGGAAGAAGGCGCACAGCACCTTGACGCTGGGAAACTCAAGCAACTTGCCCTGAAACTTCACGGGGACGTTCAGGTGCGTGCTCAGGAAGGAGGCTGCGTGCGACGTGATGGAGAACAGTCGCTGCGCATGGTCGTCCTCTTCGGCCAGGTGCTTGTACAGCAGCGCGATGCTGTTGGCGCCGGAATACCCGAACAGCGGAAGGCTGGGCTGTGACATGCAGAAGATCAGGTTCTGACCCATGACGTGCAGCCATTCTGCATCATGAAAATACTGGATGTGATGCTTTTGGGCATTTTCCAGAATATTTTCCGTCTTTTCCAGGGTCAGATCCACGATGTGATAGGTTCCGGCCATGGGACGCACATGTCCGAAAACTTCAAAAGAATGAAAGAAATCCTGAGGGTTCAGTGGTTCCACCATCCGTAAAAAGTACTTTGGTTTTCCGGTCCCGTCAAGCTGACCGTTCTTCTAATTCGATCGAATAATGACCTTCCGGGCGCTCGTCGCCAGCAGGGCGGCCATTTCCTGCACCAGCGCCGGTGAAGCTGCAGACAGGCCTGACCAGGAGGGATCCAGCGTCTCGCGGGACACAAAGGACTGAAGGGCGAAGAGCGGCGCGTCCTGCACCAGCGGCACCAGCGCCTCGATGTCCTCGAGGGTGACCAGTCCAGGAACAACGGTGGTCCGCAGCTCGTAGGGAATCTGATGAGCGCGCAACAGGTCCAGCGTCGCCCGCACACCGGAGAAATCCGCCATGCCTCCGGTCGCCTCGGGATAGCGTGCCGGCGAGGTCTTCAGATCCAGCGCCACGTACTGCACCTGCCCGAGGACGTCGGCGAGCCGGGAGGGCCAGGTCCCGTTGGTGTCCAGTTTGACGTCCAGCCCAAGCCCACGGACCGCAGCCACGGCCTCGGGCAGATCCGCCTGCATCAGCGGTTCGCCCCCGGTGAACACCACACCGGAGATGAAATTCCTTCGCTCGGAGAGTTTTTTCAGGATGTCGTCAAAGTCCACGGAGGCCGCAGGATCGAAGTGATCCGGCAGAACCAGGCCGGGGTTGTGACAAAAGGGGCATCGCAGGTTACAGCCTGCAAAGAACAGGATGGACGCCACCCGGGACGGAAAGTCGACCAGGGTGGTGCCATGCCATCCGGCGATGCGCATTTACCCCACCATTTTAAGAGCGGATTTCAGGGAATTGGACACCACCGTGCCGGGCATGGTGTGCAGCTTGCGCTGGGAGAATTCCAGTTTCTTGCCGCTGTTCCAGTTCTGGACGGGTCGATAATAGCCAACCACACGGGAATACACTTCGGTCTCGATGACTTGGACAGTGCGCAGGGAATCATTCTTCATGCTTCGCTCCTTCTCGTATGGGAAACGTCCCGGAAAGAATGGGGATCCATTTCGGAAATTTCATGAACATTCAGTTTGCGCTCGGTGCCCAGCGTCCGCATTTCCTCGTCGGTGTGCGGCAGCGGGCAGGAGAAGTGCTTTCCCGAGACGTAGTTGTGCACGGGGCAGATCGAAAACGTGGGGGTGATGCTGAAGTACGGCATCCGGAAGCGGTGGACGATGGACTTGACCAGCTCCTTGACCGCATTGGGATCCGTGATGGCTTCACCGAGGTACAGGTGCACGACGGTACCGCCGGTGAACAGCACCTGAAGGTCGTCCTGATGGTTGAGCAAGTCGAAGATATCCATTTCCACCGTGGCCGGTACGTGTACCGAGTTGGTGTAATATGGCACAGTGTCGGTCCCCTGCGCAAAAATCTGGGGAAAAGCCTCCCGGTCCTTGCGCGCGAGCCGGAAGCTCGTGCTCTCCGCGGGCGTGGCTTCGAGGTTGTAGTAATTGCCGGTTTCTTCCTGGATTTCCTGCAACTTGTTGCGCAGGACATTCAGGACCTCCTGGGCAAACTCACGGCTCTCGGGCTCGGTGATCGGCTGCTGAAGGAAGTTGAGGCAGGCCTCGTTCATGCCGACGATGCCGATCGTGGAGAAGTGGTTGGCCCACCACAATCCGAAGCGGTCCTTGACGGTGCGCAGGTACACCGAGGTGTACGGGTACAGGCCGCGGTCGGTGAGTTCCTCGACGCGCTCGCGGCGCAGCTCCAGCGCGATCTTCGCCTTGTCCACCAAGGCCTCGAGCCGGGCGAAGAAGTCTTCGCGGTCGCGGGCGAGATAGCCGATGCGCGGCAGGTTGAGCGTCACCACGCCGATGCTCCCGGTGAGGGGATTGGCGCCGAACAGGCCGCCACCGCGGGACTGTAGTTCGCGTGCGTCGAGCCGCAGCCTGCAGCACATCGAGCGCACGTCGTCAGGATTGAGATCAGAGTTGACGAAGTTGGAGAAATACGGGATGCCGTACTTCCCGGTCATCGTCCAGATCGCCTCGAGGTTGGGGTTCTCGAAGTCGAAGGTCTTGTGGATGTTGTAGGTGGGGATCGGGAACGTGAAGATCCGGCCGCGGGCGTCTCCCTGACTCATCAGTTCGGCGATCGCGCGGTTGATCAGGTCCATCTCGGGCTGGAACTCGCCGTAGGTCTCGGGCATGGGCTTTCCGCCGATGATCACCGGGGTGTCAGCGAGCGCCGGGGACGGCGTGAGGTCCAGCGTGATGTTGGTGAACGGCGCCTGAAAGCCCACGCGGGTGGGGACGTTCAGGTTGAAGATGAACTCCTGCAGGCACTGCTTGACCTCGTCGTACTCCAGTTTGTCGTACCGGACGAACGGCGCCAGGTAGGTGTCAAAGTTGGAGAACGCCTGGGCACCAGCGGCCTCGCCCTGCAGCGTGTAGAAGAAGTTGTTGACCTGGCCGAGCACGGTGCGGAAGTGCTTGGCGGGGCTGCTCTCGATCTTGTTGGGGACGCCCCCGAAGCCGCGCATGAGCAGATCCATCAGGTCCCAGCCCACGCAGTACGGACCGAGCACGCCCAGATCGTGGATGTGCATTTCACCCTGGTCATGGGCCTGGCGCACGGGCTCGGGATAGATCGCGTGCAGCCAGTACTGGGCCACCATGGTGGACGCCAGGTGGAAGTTCAGCCCCTGCAGGGAGTAGTTCATGTTGGAGTTTTCATGCACGCGCCAGTCGGACTGATCAAGATAGGAGTTGATCAGTTTCTCTGTTTCCTGGAGGGGACGCGGCGCACTGCGATCGGCAAGCACCTTGGCGATCGGGATGAACCCCAGGCGCCGCAGCTCCTCGACCATGAGTTGGCCGATCTGCCCGGTGGAGGGAATGGTCCCCGGCTTGAAGAACTGATGATACAGGATTCCCTCGATGTGCAGGGCGATGCCCTCACAGTCGATCAGGTTCTTCATTCCGGCCGGGTCGGAGGCCTCACGCAGGGTCTCGATCAGCCGGGCCTGGCTGTAATGAACAACTTCACCTTCCGTTGTACGGACGAGCCATTCCATCAGTGGTGTATCCTCCGGTTGGGTATTTCTCTACAACTGGAAAAAAAAAGCAAATCGCGGAAACCGCATGATTGTGAGCGGTAAAACAAAGAATTAAAACTCGCGCAGAAAGCATTTGATAATACTCATGTTTTTTGGAGCGGAATTTCTGCACTGGACACTTTTTGTCATCTCCAAGGACAGGAAAAACCCGAGAAACAAAATTTACTAAACAATGCCCGTGACACAATTGACGCGAAAACAAAGGCTGATTTTCACCGGAATTTCTCCGGCGGTTTTTACGCCTTTGTTATTCCTCGCTTTTTTTTTTCGCGCTTTTTTCGGCCGGAAAAAACCCGTTGAAAAATCAGTCCAAAATCCATTTTGGGAATCGAAAGAGTGCAAGATTACTCAACTCCCCCCTTGACAGGGGTGTTTTTTGCCGGATTTTTTGGGTCCAATAGATAAGAATTCGTTTCCCGTTCGCAAAAACCACATGCAAAACCAATACGTTTTGGAAGTCACTCCCTTGTGCGGATCCGGTTGCCCGGATCCGGATCCCACCCAACCCTCGAGAGCCGCCCCAAACATCGAAAGAAAAAAAGATCATTTTTTTTCGGATCCATCGGACTGGAAGTCTCTCTTTTTCTGCGGGGCATTCCATGCTAAGAAAGGGACCGTCGGACGGCAGTTTTCCGTCGTTTTTACAGGATATTTGCATGGAGATCAGGTCATGAATCCCTTCGAAGAGAGAATCCAGCAGTTTTCCGCAGCGCTTTCACGGGAAAAAATCGAACTTTGCGTGGTGATGCAGAACGTGGACCTGTATTATTTCACTGGAACGCTCACCCAGGGCCTGCTGATGGTGGATGACCGGGGACGGTACCGATTCTGCGTGCAGAAGCCCATTTCCAGGGCCAGTCAGGAGAGCCGGATCACGCCGGTGGTGCCCGTGAAGGGCCCCAGGGACTGGGGGCCGCAGCTGGCCGAATTCATGGAGGGCAGGCAGGTGGCGATTCTGGGCCTGGAGACCGACGTCCTGCCATGGGACACAGCCCAGCGTCTGCAAGGGCTCTTGCCCGGCGCCCGCATCGCCAATGTATCCCATATCATCCGACGCCTTCGGTCGGTCAAGGATGCGACCGAGCTGGAAAGCATCCGCTCGGCCGGTGCGATCCTCGGTGACACGTTTGCTGCGCTGGCCCGATTCCTCAAGCCGGGTCTGCGGGAACTCGAGATCGCGGCCTTCATCGAACGCCACATGCGGCTGGCCGGCCACCAGGGCGTCACGCGCGTACGCAAGTTCAACATGGAACTGTATTACGGCGCGCTGGGCATCTCCTCTTCGGTCCGCCTTCCCACGCTCTTCGACGGTCCCGTCGGGGGCAAGGGACTCTACGCCGCCACCCCGTTCTTTGCCGGCAACGCCGGGTTCGAGCAGGGAGACACGCTGCTGGTTGACCTGATGGCGGGGGTGGAAGGGTACCTCGCCGACGCCACGCGCACCTACGCCCTGGACCCGGTCCCCGAAGCCGTGGACCGGACCCATGCGGTGCTGCTCTCCATCGAGGAGGAGGTCCGGCAGCGCCTGGTACCTGGCACGGTGCCCGAGACGCTGTACCAACTCGCCCTCGAACGCGCCGCAGCCGCGGGCATGGCCGAAGGCTTCATGGGCTACGGAGAGAACCAGGTGAAGTTCCTTGGACACGGCCTGGGCCTGGAGATCGACGAGCTGCCGGTGCTTGCGCCGCGCTTTTCCGATCCCCTGCAGGAGAACATGGTGGTGGCCGTCGAGCCCAAGTACTTCGACGACACCCTCTGCACCGGTGTGGAGGACACGTTCATCGTGACCCCGGAGGGCGGTCTGAACGTCATCCCCTATCCGCCGGAAGTGATACATCTATAAATGGAAGGGACGTCGATGGCCATGCTCACGCCGGAAATGCTCTCCCACCTGTCCATGACCTATCCTGAGTCCTTCCTTCGGTGGTGTCGCGAGCCCACCCACTGCAGGCTGCTCCAGTCGTTCCACGCCCGGGGGGATCACCGCACCGCAAGCGGCGACTGGATCGAATTCCGGTTGCGCCTGACCGACGACCGGATCGCGGAGCTGGCCTTCTCGTTCGAGGGCCGGCCGGTGCTGCTGGCCGCCGGGGAAGCCGTCTGCTCGCTGGGCACCGGGCTGTCCGTCACCGCGGCGCTGCGCGCGTGCACCGAGGAGGCCATCGCCGCCGAGCTCGGGGAGCTGCCCGACGCTGATGCCTGGAACCTCATGCTGGTGCGTGAGAGCCTGCGCAACTGCCTGCTTGATGCCGTGGCCGTGTCGCGGCAGCCCTGGAAAGGACCTTACGTGAAATGAAGAAGGAATGGTTTTCCATCCTGTGGATTCTGGCGGTGATCTTCGGAATCGTCGCGCTGATTTCGGTCTGGAACCAGAAGAAGCTTGGCTTCAAGCGCCACCGGATGATCGAAGAAAAGGAGTATCTCTGCAAGAAGATCTCCCAGTGGATGCCCCAGTACGGCGAGACGTTGGAGCCGGCGGCCTGCGAGAACCTGCTGGCCCGCATCGGGATGGGTCAGTGGCCCGACTACCGGAGCTGCCTCGACGAGAAGGATCCCCTGCCCTGCGTCTCTGATCACCTGTGCCGCGACCTCGGTGACGAGGGCTGCCTGATGAAGGCACGCATACGGATGGGACACCCGGACACCCTGGCCGGTGGGGTCAAGGAGCTCGTGGGGCTGTGCGAACAGAAGAACCGGGTTGATGCCTGCGCCCTGCTCCAGATCCTGGCCACAGAGCGCCCGGAGCTGGGACTATCAGCACCCAAGGTGTGGCACTCACGGGTCTGTCAACTATCCGGACGCAACTGCACCACGGCACAGGATCACGCCCTGCACGAGTGTCTGGCGAGTCCCATCGGCACCTGCATGGACCGGCTTGAGGCCGATCCCGATCCGATGGGGTTGTTCCTGGCCTGCCAGGCAGGTGCCGGCCGCTTCTGCCGCCGCTGGGCCGAGGTGATGTTCCCGCATGTGTCTCGACCAGACGATCCATACTGGTCGGATGTACAGTTGGGGCAGTTGTGCCTGCTGCAGGATCCCGTCTCCTGCGCCCGCCTGGGCGCCGCGCGCAGCTTCCCGCCACTTTTGACCCACGCCTGCTCCCTTGGCGAGACCGGCGCCTGCACCAAGCTGCTGGACACGGAGAGCGATCCCGTACGCCGGAAGTTCCTCGAATACCGCATCTCCCACGGGGGCTAGGCGCCGGTTTTCCTCCAGACTGAATACTTATTTCTGCAGGACCAGCATGATCGAGGGGCTGAGCATGCCCGTGAAGGCGCCGGGGGAGTATACGGCGCCGGAGGTGGAGAGGATCGTGAAGCCGACGCTCTCGACGAGGTCGGTGATCTCCCGCAGGGTGTAGGCACGCACCGTCAGTTGATAGTTGCGCTGCTTGCCCGTGGAGAAGGCTGCATTGCGCTTGACCATCAGGCGGTTCTCGGCGTACTGGAAATAGCACTCGTCCATGACCATGCAGCCGTTGCCCTCCCACCACATGCGCGAAGGGAGCTGGCCCACGATATAGTCGCGATGCATCACGTCGAGCAGGAGGCTTCCTCCGGGCACCAGCCAGGAATGAAACCGCCTCAGCAGATCCAGGTTCTCCGCGTCGGTGAAGTAGCCGAAAGTCCCCCCGAAGCAAATCAGCGCGTCCAGCGGTGCTGCGGGCGTGAACTCGCGCATGTCCTTCTTGATGAAGGTGGTGGTGGCACCGGCTTCCTGAGCCAGTTGGTTGGCGATCAGTAAAAACGGCACCGAGGTGTCGATGCCCTGCATGGCGACACCCTTCTGGGCCAGTCCCACCGCATGCCGTCCGTCCGAGCAACCGATGTCGAGGACCTTCATCTCGGGCTTGAGGTTCAGTTGGGAATACATGAACTCCACCTCAAGCCGGGTCTTCTTGGAGCCGGGCATGTCCAGGGTGGAGACATAGTCGTCGTCGAAGAAGGAGTCGCTCCAGTTGGGCTCGGCGGGCCGGGACTGCGAGGGTGGCACCGGCGGAGGGAGCGTCTTCTTCAGGTTCTCCTCGGCCGCGGGCACCGGCGGAGGAAGCGTCTTCTTCAGGTTCTCCTCGGCCACAGGGGTCGGCGGCAACTTGGGAGGCTTCTTCCCGGCGGACTTCTTCCTGGTTCCGGCTTCGGGCTCTCCGGCTTCGGGCTCTCCGGCTTCGGCCTCATCCTCCGG
>PHAZ01000033.1 GCA_002841825.1 Deltaproteobacteria bacterium HGW-Deltaproteobacteria-22
GGCTGACGCCGGGTTGGAAGGCGTGCACCAGAGCGGCGGGTTGGAAGGCGTGCTGCCGGCGGGATCGTTCGGTCCTGCGGTGTCCCACCTGGTCACCCCCGAGGGCGAGTTCGGCGAGAAGGTCCTCGTCGAGGTGTCGCGCGGCTGCTCACGGGCCTGCGCCTTCTGCATGATGTCACGCCGGGCCCGTCCCTGCGGCATGCGCCTGTTCTCGAAGGACGCGATCCTGTCGGCGTTGCGGGGGGAGGGGAAGGACTCGTCTGACCAGTCTGACCAGTCTGACCGGGCTGCTTCCTACCCTGCGTCAGTCGGGCTCGTCGGGGCGGCGGTGTCCGATCACCCTGCTCTCGTGGAGATCGTGGAGACCCTGGCCGCCGCCGGCACGAAGGTGAGCCTGTCGAGCGTGCGGGCCGATCGCGCCAGCCGCGAGCTGCTCACGGCGCTGGTCTCCGGTGGCCTGCGCACCCTCACCCTGGGCCTTGACGGCGCCTCCGAGCGCCTGCGCACGGCCATCGACAAGCAGTGCACGGAGGCTGACTTTCTGGGTGCGTGCGAAAATGCCGCCGCCGCCGGCATCAACGCGGTCAAGGTCTACTGCATCCTGGGCTACCCCGATGAGACCGACGCCGACGTCGCCGAGCTCGCCGACCTGCTCCTGCGCATCCCCAGAAGCCTGCAGGTGCGCCTGTCGCTGTCGGCCCTGGTGCCCAAGCCCGGCACGCCGCTGGCCGATGCGCCGCTGCCCCACGAGAAGACGCTGCTGGCCCGCACCCGCCTGCTGAAAAAACGCCTCGGACATTTGAAGATCCAGGCTCCCTCGGTGAAAGACGCCGCCTTCGAGCACGCCGTCGACCACGGCGACGGGGTGTGGGTGGCGAAATTATTGAACAAAATCGGTCGCGAATGACGGACGGGTTTCCCAGACGCTGGATATTTATCAGTTGAAATACATCCGGTGGAGCGATGGTGGTGCATCGGTTGCACGCTGGTGTCACCGTCCTCTTGACTTGGGATGCCGGTTGCATCGATGCTGCGTGCGTGCGGTCAAAGACCGCCGGGAAGGTCACGCGCATGTTCGATTTTGAAACGCCAGTCAATCGCCGCGACACTGCCAGTCTCAAGTGGGAGCATTACGGTACACGAGACGTCGTCCCGATGTGGGTGGCCGACATGGATTTCCCGTCGCCGCCGGCGGTCATGGAGGCGCTGCACCGGCGGGTCGATCACGGTGTCTTCGGCTACACGCTGCCGCCGCGCGAACTGATCGGGGTGATGCTGGAGATGCTGGCGCGGGAGTACGGCTGGCGCGTCAGGGAAGAGTGGCTGGTGTTTTTGCCGGGGCTGGTCTGCGGCCTCAACGTGACCTGCCGCGCGGTGGGCGGGCCCGGGGACGCCGTCGTGACGTTCACGCCGGTCTATCCGCCGTTTCTGACGGCGCCCAAGCTCTCCAGGCGCGAGCTGGTGACGGTGCCGCTGCGCGACGCGGGGACGCGCTGGGAGATGGACCTGCAGGCGCTGGAGGCTTCAATCACGCCGCGCACC
This sequence comes from Deltaproteobacteria bacterium HGW-Deltaproteobacteria-22, assembly GCA_002841825.1. Lineage (GTDB taxonomy): Bacteria > Myxococcota_A > Polyangia > HGW-17 > HGW-17 > HGW-17. The sequence goes on from PHAZ01000033.1 coordinate 1,543, forward strand.
CGGCTGCTGCTGCTGTGCAGCCCGCACAACCCGGCCGGGCGTGTCTGGACGCGCGCCGAGCAGCGGGCCCTGGCCGAGGTGGTGGAGCGACACGACCTGATCGTCTGCAGCGACGAGATCCACGCGGGCCTGGTGCTCGACGCCGGCCTGCGACACGTCCCCTTCGCCGCGCTGTCGCCGGAGATCGCGAGTCGCACGATCACGCTGCATGCGCCGAGCAAGACGTACAACGTGCCCGGCCTGGGCTGCGCGTTCGCGGTGATCCCGGATGAACACCTGCGCCGCGCGTTCAGGGGGGCCATGGACGGCATCGTGCCCCACGTGAACCTGCTGGGGTACGAAGCGGCGCTGGCGTCCTACCGCGACGGGGAGCCCTGGCGGCAGGAACTCCTGGCGGTGCTGCGGCGCAACGCCGCTCGGGTGAACGAGGTTGTCTCGCAGATGCCCGGGCTGCGAACCTGGCCGGTGGAGGCGACGCATCTGGCGTGGATCGACGCCCGCGGCCTGGGTATGGCCGAACCTGGCGGGTTCAAGGACCCCACTCGCTTTTTCGAGGACGCCGGTGTGGGCCTCTCCGACGGTACCCCCTTCGGCGCGCCGGGCTTCGTGCGGCTGAACTTCGGCTGCCCGCCTTCACAGTTGGAGACGGCGCTGCAACGGATGAAGACCGCGCTGGGGGTCTGATCGGAAATCAACAGGACATCGCCCGGCCTGCGGCGGTTCCCGATGATCGCCCGTTACGGTTCCAGCAGGGGAAGCACTGAAGTCTGGCTCACCCATTTGGCGCGATCGTAGGGGGTCCGTCCGTCGTTGTCCCTGGCGTCCTTGCTGGCGCCGCCCTTCAGCAGGACCCGGATGGTGTTCTCGCAGCCGTTGAGGGCGCAGGAGTGCAGGGGCGTGTAGCCCAGGTTGTTTTTTGCATGGACGTCGGCACCTCTGGCCAGGAGCAGCTCGGCCACGTCGGTGCTGGCCCGGTAGTAGCAGGCGTAATGCAGCAGCGTGTTTCCCGAGTCGTCCTTCCAGGAGATGCTGGTGCCCGAGGACAGCGCGTCGCGGACCTTGGCGACGTTGTTGTACCGGATCTCGCGGGCAAGGTCCACGCTGCCAGAGGAGGAGGATCCTGCGCAGTGGACGCAAAGGAGGCAAAACAGGGCTGTGGCCATGGGGAAAATACTGATCTTGTGCATGGGTGGCTCCTGGTTCGGTATCAGGACCTCAAATTATCAGGATTTCCGGGCACGATCAACATCAAGAGTTCAACTCCGGTTACCCGCAACGCGGGTTGATCGATTTTAGCCCAGGGTAGCCGCGACCCGCCCCGGGTCGCGGCTACCCTGGGAACAAGAGGAAAGACCCGGATGAACGCGAAGAGGAAAGAGTTGGCTTCCCGGCTGCGGCGGCTTCCCGCTCACTTCGTTCGTGTTGGATGGGGGCTTCCTTGCGCTCCGTTTCCTCGAATCGCCGCGAGCGGCGATTCCACCGTCACCGTCACCGTTACAAGGGCAAATGTCCCTAAAAAATGTTCGGAATGATCCCGCGCTGGAGATAGTGGCGGTAGTGCAGGTTCACCACGAGGGCGAAGAGGGTGTCCTTCGGATGAAGCAGTGCCTGTTTGCGGCCCAGCACGCGGTGGGCGATGCTCGGCAGGGAGAAGACCTTTCTATTGAGCCACCAGTACATCTCGGTGAGCTTCTCGGGGCTGATCTTCTCGGGCCGGTGCACGCACTGGGATCCGTCGTAGCGGGGCCAGTCCTCGTGGAGCAGGCGACCCTCGGCCTTGAACTGGGCGTATAGCTCCGAGCCCGGCATGGGCGTGAGGATGTAGAAGCGCGGGATCGGGATCCGCGCGTCATGGACGAACTTGAAGGTGTCTCGGATGCTCTGCTCGGTGTCGGAGTCCAGCCCCACCATCATCTCGGTGGAGGGCATGATGCCGGCCTCGGCGATGCGCTCGAGGAGCTCGCGGTGCTCGGAGACCTTGACCCACTTCTTGTTGAGCTTGTCGAGGCCCTCCTGCGTGATGCTCTCGAGGCCGAAACTGAGGATGTTGCAGCCGGAGTCGGCGACCTTCTTCAGCAACACCGGGTTGCGCGCGAGGTTGAGCGAGCATTGGGAGGCCCAGGTCATCTTCAGCGGGCGGATGCGCTCGACCAGCGACTCGAGGTAGCCGGGGTTGCCCACGATGTTGTCGTCGATCAGGTAGAACGACGAGAAGCCCAGCTCCTTGACGCGCAGGATGTCCCGCATCACCTCGTCGACCGGGCGGGTCATGTAGCGGCCCTTGTAGATGCAGGCGATGGAGCAGAACGAGCACAGGTGTGGACAGCCCCGGCCCGCCTGCACGGGCAGCATGTTGCCGATGGGCTTGGCGGTGAGCAGCTCGTAGCGGGGCAGGGGCAGCCCGGCGAGATCGTCGATGGGCTCGTCGTAGACCCGGGCGAGCCGGCCGTCACGCTCCCAGTCGGCGAGCAGCCTCGGGTAGGACTTCTCGGCGTCGCCGATGACGACGGAGTCGGCGCCCCCGGCCAGGACCTCGTCGGGCACCATCGAGGCCATGTAGCCGCCCATGAAGACGGTCTTGCCGCGCTTCTTGAACTCGCGGGCGATCTCCAGGGCGCGGAAGATCGCGTAGCCCATCGCGCCGATGCCGATGAGCTCGGCGTCGGTGTCGAAGGGGACGCGGTCGACGACCTCAATGCACACCTCGACCTCCCAGTGCGGGGGGGTGTAGGCGGCCAGCAGCGGGAACACGAGGCCGGGCAAATGGATGCGCTTCTGGGTGGCCAACTTGCGGCCGTCGCGGGCATACTGCGTCGGCTGGATGAAGAGGACCTTAGGCATGCTTCGACTCCCGCATCTTCTTCACGTACTGGCGGTGGACGGCCCAGGAGCCCGACATCATCTTCCACAGCATGCGCGGCGGGTACTTCAGGTGGGACTTGAGCACGGTGGGACGGTACAGCACGGCCTCATAGCTCTTGATGATCTCGCGGTAATAGGCGTGCACGCTCATCTTGGAGGGCCGCACCGCGATGTGGGCGAGATCCCACCGGGCATAGTCGCTCCGGTGGAACAGCAGGCGCTCCTGCGGGATGTGCAGGCCGGTGCCCGGCAGCGGCGTCAGCGGCTGCAGGTTCACGTAGCGGATGTCGAGCTCGACGAGCTTTTTTCGCAGGAATTCGAAGTCCGCGTGGGACCAGTCGGGGTTCAGGATCAGCGTGGCGTAACAGTCCACGCCGTGGCGCTGGAGGATGCGCAGAGCCTCCTCGTTGGTCTCCGGATCAGTGCCCTTGTCGTAGGAGGCCAGCTCCCTGGCGTCGAAGCTCTCGAGGCCCACGATGACCGTGCGCAGGCCGAGCCGGGCGAAGCGGGCGATGAGATCCGGGTGCTTCACGATGAAGTCCGAGCGCCCGTAGATCAGGAAATGCTTGCGGATCTTCCGGCTCTCGAGGCCGTCGCAGAACGCCTCGATGCGGGCTCGCGAGATCAGGAAGTCGTCATCGACGATGTAGATCTCGGTCTCGGCCAGGCCCTCGAGCTCAGTCAGGACGTCCTCGGTGGGTCGCGCATGGAAGTGCTCGCCGGTGATCTTGCGGCAGAAGCAGAAGTTGCAGGAGAACGGGCAGCCAAAGGCGCTCTTGAGCAGGGCGACCCGGTCATGGAAGATGTAGAAGTACCGGTCGCGGTAAGGCCGGTTCAGATCGCGGCGAGGCGGGACCCACGCGAACTCGAACGGCGGGAGGGACTCCCAGTCCACGGTCTCCCAGGTGGAGAGGACCCCGGCCGGCTTTTCGCCCCGTCCGCGGAGGTGCTCGATCAGCATCGGAAACACGGTCACGGCGTTGCGCACGACGCGGAAGTCCACGGCTGCGTCCAGCAGATCCTCGGGGATGACCTCGACGTGCACCCCGCCAGCGATGGTCACGCACATCGGCAGAAGCCGCTTGGCTGCGGCGCAGTAGCTCTTCATCTCCGGCACGTTGGTGATGTAGCCCGTCACGCAGAACACGTCGGGCCGGTGCTTCTTCAGGAAATGATCGATCTCCTGCTTCTCCAGGATCATGTCGACCAGGATTGGCTCGCAGTCGTCGGGCAGCAGGGCGGCCAGCTCCTCGAGCTCCAGGGGTTCGACGAGCATCACGTGCTGCAGGCCGATGGTCTCGGCGGAGGGGCGCGGACGGACGAGGAGAACTTTCATGGGTTTGTTTCCTGGTTGGGGCGACCGGGTTCTCCGGGCGCGCAGTGGGTGAAGACGTGGTGCGTCTCGATCTCGCGATGATAGGACAGAAGCGGCGCCGCGGCCGCCAGCAGGAGGCGCAGCGCCCCGGAGGGATGATACACGGCCATGGCGCGTGGTTCGAGCCGGCCGCCGAGCCGCAGCTTCGGGATCTCGGCGGTCTGCCCGAGGTCCAGGAAGCGTGCACCACGGGAGATCGCCCGCTGGAGCACGCAGCAGGTGATATAGAAGTAGAGGTCCGGCTCGCGCCGGGCATCATCGGGCATGCCGCCCATGAAGAAGGCGGCGCGGCCCCCGTGAATCAGCATCACCAGCCAGCCCAGCATCACGCCGTCCCGGGTGATGGTGGTGAGTTCGAACAGTTCCTCGGGGAGCCCGCGGAAGAACGCCTCGGGCAGGGTCTCGAGCCGGGCCTCGCTCTTGTTCAGCACCGACAGGTACTGCAGGTGGTGCGCCGGGGTGAAGGCGGCGCAGGACGTCGTCTCCAGCCGGCAACCGGCGAAGCGCGCGCGGATCTTCCGGAAGCGCCGCCGATAGTCCGCGCGCAGGGCGCCCTCGTATTCATCGATGGTGCGCCAGGGCACCTCGAGGGTGATCGTCGGCAGCGTGGGACCGGCGCTCATCGACGGAGGCACCGGCATGGCGGGGTCGAGGTTGAGCGCGACCAGGAAGCTGGCCTCGGCGACGCAGACCTCGGTGAGCAGGCGGCCGGCCCGGTGGGGCGGTCCCAGCAAACCGGGGCAGCTCACGGACGCGGGGACCCCGCACACGCGCAGGTTCGGGGCGACAGAGAACGGCAGCTTGAACGGGAAGTAGGTGAGCAGGTCGATGGGCAGGTTGTAGACGATGGCGCCGGCGACACAGACACCGTCTTCGATCCAGGTGTAATAGCGTTGCGAGCAGGGGTTGGTGGCCTGGGTGTGGGCCAGGAACCGGCGCTGCTGCCAGGGCGCCTCCGCCAAACCATCCCACGCGGCCGGAAGGGTGTCCACGGACTCGTGGCGACACAGGAAGCCGCTCATAGTTGATCCTCGAAGACGACGAAGCGCCGGTAGGGTTCGGGCGCCTGTCCGAAGGCCGTCTCCAGGAGGCGACGGGTCATGGTGATGCTCGCGACGTTGTCCTCGAAGATGAAGCCGCCCTCGGTCCATGAGAAGCCGCGAAGGTACTGGATCTTGGTGTAGGCCCGGATCAGCGCCTCGACGACCCCCGCCTTGCGGTGGGACTCGCGCACGGCGATCTCGGTCAGACGCGTGGTGTCGATGGGGGCCACCCGTCGCAGGGTGCGGTGGGCCAGGGCCTGGGCGGGGCGCATCCACGCAGCGGTCCGGGCGTGATCGCGCGGCACGGTGTGGGCGGCCTGGTAGGCCAGCACGTGCCGGGGGCCGAAGGTCTCGCCCGCGACCGCGAGCTGGTTGAAGTCGGGGTACCAGAGGAGAAAGCCCACAGGCCGTCCGCCGTCCTCGGCGAACAGGAGGTTCTCCTCCTTGAGCAGGAACCTGAACGGGTGGAACAGTTCGTAGTCCTCCTCGGGTCGCCGGTCCGTCCAGAACGGATGCTCCTGGAAGCAGGCGTTGTTGAGCTCGGTGTACAGCGCGATCTCCCGCCGCAGGTGACGGCGGTCCATGGGGCGCACGGTGATGCCGGAGGTCTCGCGGATCGTGGTGCGGCGCTTCAGGCGGTTCTCCCGCCACAACCGGTAGAAGGACTCGTTGTGAAAACGGTAGGACACCATGTGCCGCGGCTTCAGGGCCGCGAAATAATCGAGATAGTAGGGCGGGGAGTAGGGCAGGCCGAAGATGGGCGGCTCGTCGAAGCGCGAGGCCAGAAAGCCGGCCGCGTAGTTCAGATGTCCGCACAGGCCCACGATGAGGCGAGTGGCGTCGGGGAAGGAGGCCCGGGCGGTCTGCCGGACGCAGGCCTCCACGTCGGACAGGCCGAAGATCGCCTCGAAGAAGGCGACCTCCACCGCGTCGGGCATGTTCGCGTCCGCGATCAGGGAGAAGCGGCCCACGACATGGGGTCCGTCGCACAGGAGGAAGCTCTCGACCCGGGCATGGGAAAAGAATACGCTGCGGGGCCGCGCCAGCAGGTCCACGAGGTCGGCTTCGGTGTTGCGTGCGAACGGGTTGCCCGCATAGACCATGGAGGAGATGTGATGAAACTGTGCCCACTGCGCTCGCGAACCGACAGGCACCGCCCGGATCATGAGAAGATCTCCTCGATCTGCTCGAAGCCGAGGAACCGGGTGTAGGACGAGGCGCAGTATGATCCTGCCAGGCTGAAGACGAGCCACTCCTCCTCCTCGACCTCCGGAAGCTGGATGTCGTGGGCCAGGAAGTCCCGGCTGTACGTGGAGCACCCGTACACCGAGGTGTCCATCAGGGGGCCGTCCTGCCCGTTGAGACGGAACACCGGATGATAGGCGTCGTCGGGATAGAGCAGGGGGCGCGTGAACTGGGCCGAGGAGGCGTTGACGCCGATGAGCTGCCTGCCGTTGCGGTGCTTGACGTCGGTGACGCGCACGGCCAGGTAGCCGGCCTCGGCGCCGATGATGCGTCCGGGCTCGAGCAGCATTTGAATCGACCGGTCCATCCGGGCGCTGAGCGCGTTCATCTGTTCGGTGACCAGTTGGCCGAATTCCTCCATCGGGAAATGGGCTCCGCCGGTGTCCTCCACACCGAAGCCGCCGCCGAAGTCCAGATAACTCAACTTCGGGAAGAGCACGGCAAGCTCGGCCATGACCTCATAGCACTCCCGGAAATAGTCCAGGTCCATGATGTCCGTGCCCAGATACAGGTGCAGACCCTCGATGAAGGGATTGCCCGCGAGGGCCTCGATCTCGGGAAGATCCAGGCCGAGGCGGCTGTCCTTGCCCAGGAAGTAGCCGCTGCGCGTCTTGCGGGGCGTGACCCGGTCCCCGATGTTGCAGCGCAGGCCCACCGGCGCGTCGGGATAGAGCTTCCAGAAGCGGCGGAGCTGGCTGGTGGAGTCGAGGTTGAGCACCGCACCGGAGTTCCGGACCGATGAGAGCAGTGAGTCACTCATGCCCGAGGACGTGAACACGATGTCCCGCCCGGAATACCCGACATACTGGGCGATCTGCAGGTGACCCAGGGAGTTGACGAAGACCTTGATCCCGGCGTTGCGCGTCAGGCGCAGGAAATCCGGACTGGCGTTGGCCATGGTGGCAAAATGGACGGACTTGTTCTCGTAGGGGATGGCCGTGAACTGGCGGCACTGTTTGGTGATCAGATTTGAATCGTACCAGTAAAAGGCCTGATCACGCATCTTCGTGATCCGGGTCAGCGCCGTTGTGACTTCGGGAGTGAGTTGCATCGGGATTTCCCTTCGATGGATTATTTGTCAGGCAGGGAGAAATCTACGGAGAACTTGTTGTTCCGGCCTGGCTTTTCGGGAGGAATCGATGTCTTCTCCAGCTGGGCCTCGTCGTAGTTCTGCTCGAAGTAGCCCTTGAGCAGCTTGGTGCGGCTGGGATGGCGGAGCTTGCGCAGGGCCTTGGCCTCGATCTGGCGGATGCGCTCGCGGGTGACGGAGAAATCCTGGCCCACCTCCTCGAGGGTGTGGTCCGACCGTGCACCGATGCCGAAGCGCATGCGCAGCACCTTCTCCTCGCGGGGGGAGAGGGTGGCCAGCACCTTGCGGATCTGCTCCTCGAGGCTGTTGGCGATGACCGCGTCAGGCGGGGCGATGACGGTCTTGTCTTCAAGGAAATCGCCAAGGTGGCTGTCTTCCTCGTCACCAACAGGACTCTCAAGCGAGATGGGTTCCTTGGCGATCTTGAGCACCTTGAGGACCTTGTCGGGGGGGATCTCCATGCGATCGGCGATCTCGTCGGGCGTCGGCTCGCGGCCGAGCTCCTGAACGAGCATCCGGCTGACCCGGTTGAGCTTGTTGATGGTTTCGATCATGTGCACCGGGATGCGGATGGTGCGCGCCTGGTCGGCGATCGAACGTGTGATGGCCTGGCGGATCCACCAGGTGGCATAGGTGGAGAATTTGTAGCCGCGGGTGTACTCGAACTTGTCGACGGCCTTCATCAGGCCGATGTTGCCCTCCTGGATCAGGTCCAGGAACTGCAACCCGCGGTTGGTGTACTTCTTGGCGATGGAGACGACCAGGCGGAGGTTGGCCTCGACGAGCTCGTTCTTGGCGCGCTCGGCCTGCTCCTCGCCGCGGCAGATCGCCTCGTAGGTCTCCCGCAGCTCGGCGAAGTTCAGTTCGCTCTCCTTCTCGAGCTTGATCTTGGCCTTCTCGCTCTCCCTGGCCTTGAGATCCAGCTCCTGCAGCTTTTCCAGGGAGAAATAGCCGGACTTGGTGCGGGCGCCCTTGCCGGAGCGGATCTGACCGCGCAGATCCCGCAGGGAGAGGCCACAGGTCAGTTCAACCTCACGCACGACGCCTTCGGTCTCGGTCATGCGGGTGAGCATGTCCTTGAGGCGGTTGACGACGTCCTGGATCTGCTGCTTGTGCAGCTTCAACTCGCAGAGGGCCTCGTAGAAGTCCTTCTGAAGTTTCTCCAGCGGTGTGAGATTACGCTTGTTCAGCAGGCGCTTGTAGGAGCCGATCACCGTGGGGGTTTTCTGCTTGATCCGGGCGCGGTTCTGGTTCTGGAGCTTGTGAATGTCCTTGTTCAGGCGCTTGATCTTGTCGATCAGGCGGAGGATCTCCTCCTTCTGGCGCTCCTCGTCGCTGCTGTCCGGGGTTTCCCCATCATCATACTTGCGCGTGACGTCGCGCACGCGGATCTTGTCCTTGCGAAGCTTCTCGCCGAGGTTGATGATTTCCTGGACGGCCAACTGGGAGTTCAGGACGACCTCGAGCACACGGGCTTCCCCGTCCTCGATGCGTCTGGCGATGTCCACTTCGCCTTCGCGGGTGAGCAGCGAAACCTCGCCCATCCGGCGCAGGTACATACGGACAGGATCGTTGTTGTGGATGCCCGGCGTGTCATCGTCGATCTCCTTGTCCGATTCAATGCCGGCGTCGTCATCGGAGTCGGGCACGCTGATGTTGCTCTCCGGGATCGAAGACAGGATCTCCTCGGCGGCTTCCACGAGCTGCTCGGCCTCCATATCCTCACCCATGGCGACCAGCTCAAGCAGCTTGGCTTGCGGGTCCATCAGACCCTGAAGAACCTTGAGCTGGGGGGGGGGGGCTCGGCTACGGGAGCCTGCGTGGGCTCGTTCCGGACGGGCTCGGCCTTCCTGGCCGCGACGGCGGGTTTCTGGGGCTGCTGATTTTTCAATGGGGCTTTCTTCTGCGCCGGAGCAGGACTGGCCGCCTGGACATTTTTCTGAGGTGCGGCATTCCTGGGTTGGGCGTTCTTCTGCGGCGTCACCGGCTTGGAGACCGGCAGGTTCTTCTGCTGGACGTTCTTCTGGGGAGCGTTCTTTTGGGGAACGTTCTTCTGCTGGACGTTCTTCTGGGGAACGTTCTTCTGGGGAGCGTTCTTCTGGGGAACGTTCTTCTGGGGAACGTTCTTCTGCTGGACGTTCTTCTGCTGGACGTTCTTCTGGGGAACGTTCTTCTGGGGAGCGTTCTTCTGGGGAGCGTTCTTCTGGGGAACGTTCTTCTGCTGGACGTTCTTCTGGGGAGCGTTCTTCTGGGGAACGTTCTTCTGCTGGACGTTCTTCGTCGGCGCAGTGTTCTTTGAGGGTGCGTGCTTGCCCTGGGTGTTCTTCTGCGGCTGGGCATTCTTTGGCGCCGTGTGTTTCTGGGGCTGTGCGTGCTTCGGATCCAGTTTCTTGGCAGGGTGGGAAGCGCGCGCGGGCTCGGCCTTCTTCACGGGCTGGGGTGAGTGCCTGATCACCTGGACCTTTTTCTGGGGCTGTGCCTGTCTCGGATCCGGCCGCTTCGTGGTGTGGTTCCCGCGCACGGGCTCGGCCTTCTTTTCGCCGCGGGTGCGGCCCTGGGCGCGGGAGTCACGCGTTGGCTCGGCCCTGCGGGAGTCGGTCTTTCTGGCCGGCTGTGCGTTTTTCGCGGTCACAGCCTTCTTCGGCTCGGCCTTCTTCGCAGCCTGGGCGCGATGGTCGTTGCGGGCGTTCTTGGCGGGCAGCGCCTTCTTCGGCTCAGCCTTCTTCGCGGCCTGAGCGCGACTCGCGTCCCGGGCCCGGTTGCGAGGGTCCGGCTTCTTGCCGGCCACGGGTTTCTTTGCGCTTGTGTTCTTCAGTTCGGCCTTCTTCGGGGCGTTTGCAGTGCGATCGTTTCGCGCCTTCGTCCCGCGATCGGCCTGTTTGGGATCAGGCTTGCGGCCCCGCGATTCGGCGGCGTTCTTTCCGGACGGCGCCTTGGCTGCCGGAGCGTGCTTGGGCGTGCCACCCTTGGGAGGCCGGTTGCGGGAGGAAGTCTCGGGCTTCTCGTTCTTCGTGTCCCGGACAACCTTCTGCGGGCGCTTGGGTGCGGCAGGTGCCGGCTGGTTCCGGACCTTGCCGGCGGGCTCGTTCCGGCCACCTTTTCCGGGTTGGGCTTTTTTCGCGGACTTGGTCTCCTCCACTTTTTTTGAGGCCGGTTTTCCTTGTTTTCCGGACGGTTCCCGTTTGTCGGACTTGGCAACAACTCCGCCGTGGCCTGACTTGCCGCGCGAAGCCCGGGTCGAATCAACTGAACTGGTGGTACTCTGGGTCTTTTTCTTCGTCATGAGTTGCCCCTCGGAATTGGACAAGTTGGTTGCGGGTCTTTTCCAGATTCATTCGTTCCAGCAGCAGGTTCCGGTAGAGTTCGCCCTGCTCCTGTTTGTTAAGCGCCTGCAATTGTGCGTCCAGTTCCCGGATCTTTCGCTTCACGCCATGGAGTTTGAAGTTGCGCAGGAACTCGGAGAGGGTTTCTTCCGGTTGCGCGATGTTTTTCATGGATTCGGCGATTTCCTGGTAGGACTTCACAATTGCAGGAGGCAGGATGGTTAACAGTTGGTCAGTGTTCTTCCACAGGGTGTCCTCAAGGATGAGGCGCCACAGATCCCGGACCGAGGTCGAGGCCAGCTGGTCACCCAGGAACTGCAGGACCTCATCGGAGACCATCCGCTCGTGCTGTGAAAGAAAACAGATCAGATAAAATAGATGTTTATACTCGGATTTCTCCTCGGCGGAGAGGTTCAACTCGGGCAACACCTGAACAGGTGCCGACGCGGGGATCCGGAACCTGCCGGCCCCGGAGACGGGCTCGAGCACCGGACGGACATCCTTGACGTCGAGGCGGAGCATCAGTGCGATCTGGTTCATGTAGGGGCCACGCTGGGCGGCAGGCACCCATTTCCAAAGGCCCGCGACCGCCTCGAGGCTCCGGACGCGTTCGGAGATCGGTGCGTCCGGCGACGCCAGGGTCATCTGAAGAAACGTGTCGAGCACGGGCAGTGAGCGGTCGAGCATCAGCCGCAGCGCCTCGACGCCCTGTTCGCGAACGAAGGTGTCGGGGTCGTGTGGTTCGGGCAGCAGCACGACCTTGCCGCCGCTGCCGGCTTCGAGCAGCAGGGGCAGTGCACGCAGGGTGGCCTTGCGTCCGGCGGAGTCGCCGTCGAACATCAACCACACGTTTTGAGTGTAGCGCATCAGCAGTTGGATCTGGGCGGCGGTGAGGGCGGTGCCCAGCGGTGCCACCGTCGGGGGCAGGCCGGCCTGGGCCAGGGTCAGCACATCGACGTTGCCCTCGACGAGCAGGACGCGGTCGGCCTGGCGCAGGTGCCGCTGCACTTCGTGCAGTCCGTATACGGAGTGACTTTTGGTATAGATCGACGATTCCGAGGAGTTGACGTATTTCCCCTCGGGTCGGTCGGACTGGAGGATGCGGCTGGAGAAGCCACGGACGTTGCCGAAGGAGTCGGCGATCGGGAACATGATGCGATCCCGGAAGAAGTCATAGGGACCGCGCCCCTGCTGGCTCTCTCGAAGCAGACCGACCTCGAGGGCCTCCGGGATCAGGCTGAGACCCTGCAGGTGGCCGGTGAGCCCGTCCCAACTGTCGGGTGCATAGCCGATGCGGTAGTGGTGCAGCACCTCGGGACCCAGACCGCGCTTCTCGAGGTATTCCCGGGCATGGGCGGCGCCGTCGGCATGAAGGCGATCTCGGAAAAAGTCCATGGCCACTTCGTTGACGTGGTAGAGCTTCTGGCGTTGCCGCTCCCGGCGGCGTTCGTCATCATGTTCCTCGGAGGTCTGCACCTCCAGTTCGATTCCGGCTGCAGCAGCGGCACTCTGGACGGCCTCCGAAAAAGTATAGCCTTCGGAACGCATCAGGAAGTCGAAGATATCGCCCTTGGCCTGGCAGCCGTAGCAGATGTAAAAATCCTTGTCAGGGTAGACGTAGAAGCTGGGATCTTTTTCCTGGTGGAAAGGGCAGGCGCCACGTAGTTGGGCGCCCGACTGGTGCAGGGTGACGCGCGCACCGACGACGTCGGCAATGCGGAGGGCTTTGCGAATCTGCTGAAGTTGCTGAGAACCGAATCGCACGCTATGTCCCGGAATGGTTGCCGGCACAGGAAGTTTTCCGGTTCAGGCCCGAAAAATCATCTCTTGGCCGGACGAAATCGGCGTAATATAGAGGAGTTGACCGAAAAGTCAACCTTCTATATTCAGGAAAACATCACTGGGTGAGCGGGAAGGCAAATCGTGTGCAGCCTTTGGCAATAAAATCATTTCGCAAAGTGGCACGAGAATCGAGGTTGACCCCTGACCGCAACTTTGATAGATATCTCTGACCTGTCCGCCCGGTGAGTCCGGCAGCGGCTGGTTTTTCGTTGACCCTGGAGGTATTCGTGAGCGTTCTATGTGCCGTACAAACCCCGGAAGGGCAGCCCGTCAGTTCATCGATGGCGATCGCCGCACCGGCCACCCCCGCCCAGCCTGTCGCGACCGTGGCGCAGCCTGGAGCCCCCCTGGCGCAGACCGCACCGGCCGACGGGATGGTCATCGTTCAGGCCGAAAAGCCGAAGCAGGAGTCTCCGCAGGGCTGCGGCGGCGGAAACCCGATGTTCTCGTTCCTGCTGCTGGGCGTGATGTTCGTCGTGTTCTATCTTTTCCTGATTCGTCCCCAGCAGAAACGACAGAAAGAGATGCAGTCGATGCTCAACGCATTGACCAAGGGCGATCGAGTGATTACTTCCGGCGGCATGCTGGGAACCATCGTCGCCATCACTGATCAGGTCGTCACCCTCGAGGTCGGCGACAAGACCCGCATCAAGGTCCTGCGCTCCCACGTGCAGGGCAAACAGGCCGGAATGCCGGGTGACGCCCCGGAGGGCAAGAAGAGCAACGACAAGGAATCCAAGGAATCCGATTCCTAGGTGAATAGGGGAGTTCAATTATGGATCGCAAGTGGTTATGGCGTGCATTGTTATTCTCGTTCTTCGGAATCTTTTCCGTTGTGTACCTGCTGCCGACGTTCGCTCCGAGCTCGCTGCCGGGCTGGTACAAGGGATATTTCACGAAGAAGGTCCTCCTGGGTCTGGATCTGGCCGGCGGCGTTCACCTTGAGTACGCCATCGACACCGATTCCATCATCGAAAGCCAGCTCGACAACTGGGGTGAGGATGTCAAGGGCAAGTTGATGGAGGCTTACGGCGAGAAGGACAAGGACAACAGCGAACATGTCTCGATCGTCACCCGCGGCAACCGGCTGGAGATCACCTTCAAGAAGGAGATCAACCAGCAGTTCCTGTCCAAGGCGACCGCGGATTACACCGATGCGCGTGATCCGAAGCTCCACCGAGTGGACACCAAGGATCTCACGGTCTTCTATGCCATCGACAACGAGTTCACCAAGGACCTGGAAGAGAAGGCCCTCGTGCGCGCGGTCGACACCATTCGTGACCGCGTCGACGAATTCGGCGTCGCCTCGCCCGAGATCTACCGCAAGGACGACATGATCGTCGTGGAGCTGCCCGGCCTCGACAAGGACATCCAGGAGAGCATCAAGCGCATCATCATGCGTTCGGCGCACCTGGAGTTCAAGTTGGTCGACTCCGAGAGCCAGTATATGAAGGAAGTGGCCAAGTATCTGCGCACGACCTATGGCATGGACGAATCCGGCATCATCCAGAAGGCCCCGTACAAGGGTCTGGTGGTGGTGCCCGATTCCTACGGCGCCCGCAAGGGAGGCGACAAGAACCGCACCCTGTACTTCCAGATGGACGTGGGTTCCCGCGATCTGCCGGTCGAACAGCAGCAGGAGTTCAACCGGGTCCGCAAGGTCATGGACAAGTTGTTCCGCGAGGAGCTTCCCAAGGCCGGCCTGCCCGTGCCCCAGGGACGTGAGATCGGCTTCGAGCGCACCGTCAAGCACACCGATCAGGGTATTCCGACCGCCCAGAAGGTCATCCAGTCGATGATCCTGATCCGTAACACGAAGGTCACCGGCGAATACATCGTCAACGCCCAGGTCGGATATGACCAGCAGGGCGCGGCCGTCGTCAACGCCCGGTTCAACCGCACCGGCGGCAAGTACTTCGGTGACCTGACCGGCAAGCACATGGGCTGGAAGATGGCCATCAAGCTCGACGAGTGGGTCGAGTCCGCCCCGGTCATCCAGGACGAGATCTTCGAGAACGTCCAGATCAGCCTCGGCGTGACCGGCAGCCAGCAGGAACGCTATCGCGAGGCCGAGGAGCTCGTCGGCGTGCTCCGCTCCGGCTCGCTGCCCGCCCCGCTCTCCAAGGAGATGGAATTGAACAAGGGACCGTCGCTGGGCAAGGACGCCATCCGCCGGGGCACCATCGCGTTCATCATCGGCATCATCCTGGTCGTCGGTTTCATGCTCTTCTACTACCGCTGGAGCGGCCTGATCGCCGTCTCGGCCCTGGTCCTCAACGTCACGATGATGATGGCGATCATGGCAGCCTTCGAGGCGCGTCTCACGCTACCGGGCATTGCAGGAATTGTCCTCACGCTGGGTATGGCCGTCGACGCCAACATCATCATCTTCGAGCGCATCCGTGAAGAGCTGCGCCTGGGCAAGAATCCGCGTGCCGCCATCGAGGCCGGTTATGGCCGGGCCTTCTGGACCATCATGGATTCGCAGATCACCACGGCCATCGCCGGCATCGTCCTGTACGAATTCGGCACCGGCCCGATCAAGGGCTTCGCTGTGACGCTGATCATCGGAATCATCACCTCGGTCGTTACGGGCGTCTTCTTCACGCGCGTGGTGTACGACTTCGTCAATTCCCGTAAAAAGCTGGAAAATCTGAGCATCTAGGAGTCGGCCATGTTCGAGATCATCAAGCCTGGAATCAATATCAACTTCATGGGAAGCCGCAGGAAGGCGTTTTTGTTCAGCGGCTCGCTCATCGGTCTCAGCCTGCTCTTCCTGATCGGCAACATGTTCATGCCCGGCCGCGGCTCGATGCTGAACTACGGACTGGACTTCCTGGGCGGTACGCAGATCCAGCTCGAATTCGACCGCAAGGTGGCCCCCGGCGACCTGCGCGTCGCGCTGGAGAAGGTCGGCTACAAGGATGCCTCCGTGTCAGCCATGGGCAAGACCGGCTATCTGGTGTCCATGCGCTCCTTCTCGTCGATCACCGACGATCAGCGGGCCGCCATCGAGAAGTCCTTCATGGACAAGTACAAGAGCGATCTGTTCCGGATCCGCTTCTCCGCCGCGGGCGATCACATCAAGGTCCGCTTCCATGGACCGGTCAAGATGGACGAGTTCGAGGCCCTGTTTGTGGCCCTCAACCTCAAGGCCCGGGTGCCGCAGGCCGAGCTCACGCCCGAGGCGATCGATTATATCACCCGCGTGGCCAAGGGCGAGACGCCGAAGTGGGACAAGCCCATGCCGGCCGAGCTCGACTACGCAGAGACCCTGACGGTCAGCCCCAAGCGCAATGAATACACCATCCTCCTCGAGTCCGTGTCCGAGAAGATCGAGGAAGGACTGTTCAAGGCGCTGGGAGCCAAGGCCTCCGTGCTGAGCGTGGAGAGCCGTGGTCCGCAGGTCGGCAAGCGGCTGCGCATCCAGGGCATCCTGTCCCTGCTTTATGCGCTGGGCTTCATCCTGCTCTACATCGTGCTGCGTTTCGACCTCAAGTTCGCTCCGGGCGCCATCGTGGCCCTGATCCACGACGTCCTGATCACGGTCGGCATTTTCGCCCTGTTCTGGCGCGAGTTCTCGCTGCCGATCCTGGCGGCACTGCTGACCATCGTGGGTTACTCGCTCAATGACACCATCGTCGTGTATGACCGCATCCGCGAGAACATCCTCAAGCTGCGTTCGCACTCGCTGACGAAGGTCGTCAACACCTCCATCAACGAGACCCTGTCCCGCACCATCCTGACCTCGGCCACCACGTTCTTCACCGTGGCCGCGATCTTCGTCGTGGCCGACGGCGTGCTGCGCGACTTCGCCCTGGCGATGGGCATCGGCATCATCGTCGGCACCTATTCCTCCATCTTCGTGGCTTCCCCGATGGTCATCTTCGTGGAAAACACCTTCGGCAGGTACTTCGTGGCGGACAGCCGCCAGGAAGCCGAGCCCATGGACGAAGATGAAGAGGAAGAGGGCGACGAAGGCGAGGACGACGACGCCAACGAAGGCAAGCCTGACGAGGAACTGACCGAGGAAGAGCTCAAGGAGCGCGATCTGAGGAAGGCCAAGAGACTTCGTCGCAAGTCCCGCGGCGGCCGTGGTGGAAAACGCAAGGGGTAGTTCCGACGCCCGCATCCGTCATGTGAGTGTTGGTGTCCCCCCTTTTCCGTTTCCCCATCGCGTGTGCCCGTGAATCATCAGACATCTTCGCTCAGACCCCTCCCAATCATCCCTGACCATTCCAGTGAGACGGCATACGAAATCGAAACCAGATTCCAGTTGCTGCCGCTGACGGCGCGAATCCTCGCCGTGCGCGGATTTTCGGCCGACGACCGGCTCGAGGCATACCTGCATCCGCGCCTGGCGCGCCTGGAGAAGCCCGACACCCTG
Organism: Deltaproteobacteria bacterium HGW-Deltaproteobacteria-22; assembly: GCA_002841825.1. Classification (GTDB taxonomy): domain Bacteria; phylum Myxococcota_A; class Polyangia; order HGW-17; family HGW-17; genus HGW-17. The sequence goes on from PHAZ01000033.1 coordinate 18,710, forward strand.
GCCGACTACGAGAAGGCCATCACGTACCTGGCCGCTGCCGTGTCCGCGGACGAGACCATCGGGATCTTCGGTGACTACGACACCGATGGCATCTCCTCGGTTTCCCTGTGGGTGCTCTTCTTGCGGGCGATCAAGAGGAAATCCCTGACCCGTCTGGCCCACCGCGATCGCGGCTATGGACTGACCGCGGAGGACGTCCGCTTCTTTGCCGACGCAGGCCTTCGCTCGGTCATCGCCTGCGACGTGGGATCCACGGACCATGAGGCTGCCGAGATCGCGCATCAACTGGGCCTCGAATTGATCATCGTGGATCATCACCACCTGCAGCAGCCCTACCCGAAGGCCCACGCCCTGATCAATCCGCTTCGTCCGGACTGTGGCTTCCCCTTCCCGGGGATGGCCTCGGTGGGTCTTTCATTTTATCTGATGGCAGGACTGCGCTCCCGGCTTGAGGCCGACTGCAGGATCCCGCCGGCGGATCTGCCGGAGCTCAAGGAATACCTCGACATCGTGGCCCTGGGAACCCTGGCGGACGTGTCGCCGCTGACGGGCAACAACCGCATCCTGGTGCACCACGGCCTCCGGCTGATCGCAGCGCGCAAGCGTCCCTCGATTCGAGCCCTGTGCATGGCCGCGCACATCGATGCAGCCGAGGAGATCACCGAGAAGCACGTCGTGTTCCGCATGACGCCCAAACTCAACGCGCCCGGCCGCATGGGCGACGCGGACCTGAGCCTCCAGCTCCTGACGGCCGCCGACTACCAGGAGTCACTCCAGATTGCCGGCGAACTGACGCGCATCAATGAACGTCGCCAGCAGATCCAGGAACAGATGTTCAAGGAGGCCGTCGTTCAGGCCGAAGCCTCGATGGACTACCGATGGGGCATCGTGGTGTCCGGGACCGACTGGCACCCCGGCATCGTCGGCATCGTTGCGGCCAAGCTTGCCGAGCAGTTCAAACGGCCCGCGATCGCGATCGCCCTGCGCGGGGACATCGGTCGCGGTTCCGTGCGCACCTTCGCGAACATCAACATCTTCGAGGTGATCGAGAAGACCACCGGACACCTCATTTCCTACGGCGGACATCAGGGGGCGATGGACATCGAGATCGCACGTGAGCAGCTCGGCGACTTCGCCATGGCCTTCGACGACCAGTTGCGAGTCTATGCCGGAACGGGCGACGAACTCCCCACCCCGGTGGATTCGATCGTGCCCCTGCACGAGTTGACCTCCCATTTCATGAACGAACTGAAGTTGCTGTCACCGTTCGGCAACCAGAATCCCGAGCCCGTCCTGATGTGCCGCAACCTCGAGGTGGTCTCTGTGCGGTATCCGAAGAATGTTCACGTCTCCGTCCGGTTGCGGGATCCCGTGACCCAGGCCGTGCGTCAGGCCATTGGCTTCAACATGGCCAAGTCCCAGCGCGAGATCGGCTCGATCGTCAACATCATTTACGTGCCCGAGAGGAACGCCTACAATCCCGAGGGTCTGCAGTTGAGGATCCTGTTCCTGTGGAACGCCGAGGAAAAGAACGGATGACCGAAGATCAGAACGAGCCCGAAGATCCGAACGACCCGGAAGTGGAGCTCGAGCCTCCGCGGCCCAGGCGCAGGGTCCGGCTCACCTACCGGTCGGCCGAGCGCTCCATGATGGCCGATCAGGTCCTCATCCTGATGGCGCTGCTGGTCGCTTTCTTCATGGTTTATTCGCGCGGTTGCCAGTCCTCGTTCGATGGCATGACGCGGCTGTTGACGGATGATGTGCCGGCCCAGAAGGATGCCGGTGCATCGGAGCCGGCCAGGTAGGGATATGACGGGAGACTCGGACGACGCGTGATGGTCCGGTCTGGGGGAGGTGACAGTGAAAGACACACAGATAGCAAAGAATGATGCCATGCTTCAGCAGGTGGTCGGAACCTGCCTGATGACACGGGATCTCGATTCGTTGTGGATGCTCGGGGATCCTGCCGAGGTGGTGCCGCAGTTGCCGCCGGCCGCGGTCTATCACCTGAGCCGGGTCGCCGAATACGAGGATCGGCAGTTGCTGGTGCTGCACGCCGCGGTGGAGCAGATCCAGTGCTGCTGGGACATGGATACATGGAACCGCGACCGTTTCGATCCCGCCGGCGCCGATGGGTGGCTCGCCCGGATCGTGGAGCTGCCCGATGAGGCATGGCTCGAAAAGATCCATGGGCTGCTGCTCGACGGCTTCGGGTTGCACCTGCTGTCGCGGGTGGTGATCTTCAACCTGAAGATGGAGGCCGAGCATCCGGAGGATACCGCCTATTACACGACCCCGGACGAGTACTTCGAGTTGCAGCCGC
>PHAZ01000034.1 GCA_002841825.1 Deltaproteobacteria bacterium HGW-Deltaproteobacteria-22
GTCCTCGGAGCCCATCGGGAACATCATGCAGGATCTGTGTCGGACGGGCGCCGACGGCCTGGAAATGATCACAATCGGCTATGCCTATGTTCACGTGGATGGATGGGAGACCTGTCCGTCCTCCGTGGATCCGGACTGCCGGCAGTACGTCCCGATCTGTGATGCGCAGGCGGATCAGGATTCGTGCGAGGCGAACTACTGCTACTGGGCACCGACCATGCACGTCGCCATCATGGACGAAGGGGTCTGCACCGGCTGGCAGCCGGAGACCGTCTCGAGGTGCCTGACCCCTCAGCCGTACATCACCTATTACGGCGGCAGCTCCAACTTCGAGGTGGACCCGGGGCTGGCGACGTTCCTGGTCCCCCCGTCGACCGGTCAGGACCTGGCCTTCCATGCCTTCGAGACCGGCGCCGCGGCCGAGTTCAAGTCCGGCACGGCCGGCGCCGGTCAGATCTGGGCGCGCTGCTCCCCCGAGGACGAGGTCTGCTCCTGTCCCCCGGTTCCGTAGCGGCCCCGGTTCAGGCGTCCTCGTCGGCGACCGTGAAGCGGGACTGCTCCAGCAGGATCTTCCGCACCTCCAGGCCTTGCCTTTGCAGCTGGTCCTCCTTCACGAACAGGGGCAGCTCCTCGAGGACCATCCTCGTCAGATCCGTCAGGCCGCATGACTCCAGCAGCTCCTGGAACCGCGGGTCCTCGCACAGGTCGGAGTGGGCGAACCCGGACAGGCAGTCCAGCTCGAACCACCGCTTCTCGTAGTTGCCGATGCGCAAAGCCTCGTTGAACCGGTCCCCCTCGGGGGTGCCGGACTGCGTGATGAAAAGGAAGGTGCGCAGCACGACGGCGTCGTCGACGACCTCGGCCACCAGATAGCCGATTCGGATGTCCATGTAACGCATCTCGATCAAGTATGAGTTCAGGCCCAGGGGCAGCACCCTGGCCTGCGCGATGGAGTCGGAGAGCATGTGATCCGCGATGTGCATGGGGTAGGGCCGCATCCGCTCCTCGAGCCGGTGCAGGGCGTGCTTCTGCACGTAGACCGGCAGCGACCGCTCCGGCTGGTCCTCCTGTCCGGGGAGCAGCCCGGTGGACAGCACGCAGGGGGTCATGGTCCTGAGGTTCTCGTCGTGGGCGTGGACCCGGAAGCAGGTCCGCGGCCGACCATCGAGGGTGAAGCGACGGTGTTCGGGTTCGAAGAAACGGATCTGAACGCTGAAGACGGGCATCGTCCTCTTGTCCCGGGGCGCCACCACATTCATTTCGGGGAGGAAGTAGCCCTGTTCGGCGTCGCTGAAGACCCAGCTGGACACGCGCAGGTCCATCAGCAGCACGTAGATGGGCCGGTCCGGCCCCTGCTCCTCGTGGAGCGTGATCAGCGGCTCGAGGGCCCGGGTCCATTCACCCGCCATCGGGTGCCCCTCCTTCTCGAAGATCATCTGGCTCCGGATCAGGGACATGCCCACCGAGAAGTAGTCCCGCAGGGTGATCATCCTGCCGCCGTCCCCCATGGGCACCGGAGCGCCCGCGAGGGCTCCGTCGAGGACCTCCCGGTAGTACTTGACGCACTCCTGCGGGAGCCGATCGTCGTCGGCGATGACGGGCCGCGGCGCTCGAAGCCCCTCGATCATGTCCCGGTCGACCTTCGGCAGGCTGCGGAACAACTTCATCGCCCCGAGGGACTCGATCAACTCGTGCAACCTGCGGAGCCGCTCACGCTCGTGTTGCGCCTTCCGCTCCTGCGGCGACTGCGTTTTCTTCTTCGTGCTGGGTTTGGCCATGTCTCTTCCCTCGTTCGCGAGTGGAAACGGTCATCGGTTGGCGTGCATATTGCCAAACCCGGGGAGCGGATTTCAACCGAAAAATCGAATCTGAATGGCGTTGTGAGTTCGGGCACCTCCGCGTGGGCGTCGGCCTGGGCCCCGGCTACGGCGGCGAGGACCTGTTCTACCTCAACCTCCAGACCTTCGTCGGCTTCGACTTCTAACGGCGGACTGGGCGGTCCCTGCCCGGGTTTACTTTTGAAAATCATGTGCGACTCAGGTACGACCCATGGCGGGTCGGGCGAAATGCAGACTCTTTCCTCAATGGGTACAAAGGGGTCTTTCCTCTTCACCAGGCATGTCGCATCCCTTCGGGATATCGCCATGCCTTCGCTGGTCTGTTTCCCCGCGATGCGGGGATGGTCCTGCGCCCGCGTTGCGGGCCTCCGCGGCAAGACGACTGGAGAGGACAAACGGAGATCTCTTCCCGGCGTAAAAACGGGCATTCCCACAACGCCGGATTCGTGTGCGGGTTGGGATGGGGAAATGTAAGTATTTGGAATCATTTTGGTTTCTAGTTCAATAAGTGCGTGATAAGTGGGGATTGACAACGGATCGCAGGTTGTGGTTAAAGCGAATTGCGATTCATGGATGAAACGCCACGTTCCATATGGGATTATTGGATGTTCATGCGCTGGTTGTGGGAACCGGCCGACGACTTCATGGGATCTGGAAGTGTGCTATGATGTAACCAGTTTAGCACCTTTTGGAACCAGGAAGTCGGCTTCAAGGACGCCCGAAGACAGTTTCAATAGGGCCCGAAGCCAGCTTCAATAGGGCCCGAAGTCGGCTTCAAGGGTGCCCGATGTCGGCTTCAAGGGTGCCCGAAGTCGGCTTCATCCCTGGTGGAGATCGACTTCGTGGAAGGTCGAAGTCGACTTCACGCAACCAGGAGATCGACCGTCATGATCATGGCGGACGGGTTGTAACGGACTTCGCGCGCGCTGCCATGGGGGCGGCCACGGTCGGAGGACGAACTTTTCAGGAAAGGAACGAGTTGGCAATGTTGAACGCGAGACTGGTGGAGAAGGGGAAGCAATTTCATGTCGACGCCGTGCTGCAGCAGGGGAACGTGACCCACGGGAACGTGCTCGGGCACCTGGCGGATCTGATGCGGCGCGGCCTCGACGAGAGCCGTGTGACCTACCTCAAGCAGCAACTGGATCTGCTGGCGGGGTATCGCGGCGAGGTGGGCGTGACCCGCGAGGGCGCGAAGGCCATGACCGCGGACGAGGGCCTCGCCAGGTCCGAAGGGAAGACCTTGTCCCGCGCCGTGCGCGAAGCCCTGCGCATCGTGCTCAAGGACGGCCCTGTGGCCGGCATCTCCATCGATCAGTTCGCGCTGCACGGCAACCAACTGCAGACGACCCCCGAGGTGCTCGCCCATCTGAGCGCGCTGGCCCCGAAACTGATCCCGCTGGACGCCCACCTGGCACGGTTCTTCGAGGGGCAGAAGGCGTCGGAGCTGGTCAAGGCAGCCTGGGAGCGCCTGCGGGCGGCCGACGCCCTGCAGGAGAAGACCCGCGTGGATCTGCCCGACGAGACGCGGGCGCTGCTCGAGCTCAAGGGCAGCGTGCTGGATCTGATCGAGGAGATCAACGGCGTCGCCCGCATCGCCTTCGAGGGCCAGGCGGAGATCCGCGCGAAGTTCAACAAGGACCTGCTGTACCGCGGCCGTCGCGCCCGGTCCAAGGCCGCGCCGTCGCCGACCCCCGTCGTCCCGCCCGAAGCGTAGGGAACCGACCCCCGTGGAAGAGGATTTGGAAGGCTTCCGGCGATCACGCGCCGCGTCCTTGTCAGAGTTCCGCTTGGAAAAAATGGCCCCTGTGGCTTGACATCAGGAAAAAGCATGGGGATACTGCTCTCGGAGCGGAATCCAATCATCGACTTTTCAGCCGTTCTACAAAGGAGATCATCATGAGGAATACACTATTGACCACGTTGTTGCTGCTCACTTCCGTGTTCATCGTCTCTTGCGATGACGGGAGCAAGAAGACCACGGGCGAATGCACCAACGGAGAATCCCGTGACGGGACCACGGTCTGCGGTCTCTTCAACGAAGGCGTCCTCATCCAGAGCTGCGTCGCCAATCAGTGGGTCGACACCGACCAGTGCTCCAGCGACGCCGTGTGCGAGGACGGCGACACCCAGGTTGGCACTACCGTGTGTGGCCTCAACGACGAGGGCTTCCGCATGCAGGAGTGCGTGCTGGGCCAGTGGGCGGACACCGCCGGGTGCACCGGCGACGACGAGTGCACCAACGGCGACACCCGCAACGGTCAGACCGTGTGCGGCGACAACGACGAGGGCGTGCTGGTCCAGGAGTGCGTCCTGGGGGCGTGGGAGGACACCGCCGAGTGCAACATCACCCCCGTGTGCACGCCTGGCGACACGCAGGTGGGCCCCTCCGCGTGCGGCCTCAACGGCGAGGGATTTTTCATGCAGGACTGCATTGAAGGGCACTGGTTCGACAATGCGGACTGCACGGGCACCGACATCTGCGAGAACGGCACGACGCAGGTAGGCACCACCGTGTGCGGCCTCAACGACGATGGCTTGTTCATGCAGGACTGCACGGGCGGCGCCTGGGTCGACAACGACACGTGCACGGGCACCGACGTGTGCATCAACGGCACCGCGCAGGAGGGCACCACCGTGTGCGGCCTCAACGACGAGGGGCATTTCATGCAGGACTGCACCGGCGGGGCCTGGGTCGACAATGGCACCTGCACGGGCACCGACGTGTGCCTCAACGGTGCGACGCAGGAAGGCACCACACCGTGCGGCTTCAACAACTCCGGAGTACTCCAGCAGGAGTGCATCCTCGGCCAGTTCATTGACGGCGCGGTCTGCCTCAACGAGATCTATCTGGTCCTCAACGAGATCCAGACCGGCTCCTCGGGCTGGATCGAACTCTTCAACGCCGGCACCACCAGCATCGATGCCAGCGGCTATACCATTTTAGTGAATTCATTCGCTCATGGGCTTCTTTCCGGCAGCGTCCTGGCTCCGGGCCAGTATTTGACCATCAACACCCCCGCGGCCGACATCAACTCCTCCACGGTCACCCTGTACGACGGTGCGTACTCGGTCCTGGACACCATCTCCTGGTCCACCCCCCAGGACATCTACGGCCGCTTCCCCAACGGCACCGGCTCCTTCGTCCCCCTGTACATCCCCACGAAGAACCTCCAGAACACCGACCTGCATCCCCTGGCCATCAACTGGTGCGACGTGGCCGCCCCCCAGGACTACACGGTGCTCTTCGGCACGCCGGTCCGGATCTTCGGACAGGTGTACATCCCCGGCTACACGGGCGCCCAGGGCGTGGTCAACGAGGACGAGCCCCAGGTGCGCGGCCGGCTGTGCTACACCGACGGCGGCGTGGACCACTGCGAGGCCGCGGACTTCAACGAGTTCGCCACCATGGGCAACAACGACGAGTACATGTACGACCTGACCCTCTCCGACGCGGGCGACTACCTGTACTGGTACGAGTTCTCCGGGGACCTGGGCAACACCTGGACCACCTGCACCGGGCTCTATCTGGCGACCATCACGGGCCCGCCCGTCTGCGATGTCTCCGGGTTCACCCTGCGGCAGCAGAACTCCATTCAGAACTTCATCTTCCCTGGTGGCACCATCATCCCGGCGGGCCAGACCCTCGTGGTGGCCAGAAACGTGGCTCAGAGCGCCTTTGAGCTGGCGTGGAGCGTCACGCTGAGCCCCGAAACCCTGTTCTTCAACAGCGGCAACACCTTCCCGCAGATCAACGGCGCGGAGACCTACCAACTGCTCAACGCCTCCCTGGTCAGCCTCGACGGCCCCAGCATCGCCATGGTCGCCGGTCACAACTACCAGCGGGCGTCCGCCATCGCCGACCCGGCGCTGCCCGCCTCCTGGGTCGATGTGAACAATACCACCACCGCCACCCCCGGCACCTACGTCGGCACCGCTCCCGGCAGCGGCCTGGTGGTCATCTCCGAGTTCTCCGACGCGACCGATTACAACGTCGAGTTCGTGGAACTGTTCTGCGACAAGTAATCTCCCCGGGAATCACCTCCTCCTTTCAGACGCCACAAAAAATCAATCAATCAAAACCTTGAGTCCCTGCGGCAGGGGAAATCATTGGGAAAATCATTGGAGCACCTTGCTTTCTGCTCACTCGAAGTTATGTTGACGGCAATGTAAAGAAAAGGCGTTCATTTTAGAAATGCAAAAAATACGTGTAATCATCAATTGATAAACATAGGTGACAAGATGATCAGCAATGAAACCATAGATACGATATCCCTGCACTTTCTGCCGATGCTGCCCTATCCGGAAAACGCGCTGGAACCGGTCATCTCCATGAAGACCATCAGGTTTCACCATGGAAGGCATCACAGGGGCTACATCGACAATCTCAACAGACTCGCGGAGAGAACGGCCTTTGCGGGGGTGCCGTTGATGGAAATCATCGCTGAAACGGCCAGCAAGCCCGATCATGCGGCGATCTTCAACAGTGCGTCGCAGGCCTGGAACCATGCGTTTTATTGGCGCAGTCTGAAGCCCCGCGGCGGCGGGAAGCCTGCCGGTGCGTTGATGAACAGGATTGAAGCCTCCTTCGGTTCCTTCGATGCGTTCAGGAAGGAGCTGGTCGCTGCGGCCACGGCGCAGTTCGGCAGCGGCTGGGTGTGGCTGGCAGAGGACGTCGAAGGGCTCAAAGTGGTCAAGACCGCCAATGCGGATTCACCTCTGATCCTGGGAATGACGCCGCTTCTGACCATCGACGTATGGGAACATGCCTACTACCTGGATGTCCAGGACCGTCGCGCGGACTATGTCAACGCGGTGCTGGATAACCTGATCAATTGGGATTTTGCGGCGGAAAACCTGGTCTGAGACAGCTTTCTTCAAAGAAGTCAAAGGTCAGTTGGCGCCGGTTGACATCCGGCAAGCGCCCGGGGATACTGCACGCGGATGTGGAAAAACCTAACGGCTTGTAGCAATCCAAGAGGTGAAAGATGAAAAAGTTGTTGTTCGTAACCTGGATGACGATGTTGGCGGGCGCATGCGGGCAGAAGGCCAAGCCGTGTCCTGAGTGTCCGAAGGCGGCTGTGCCCACCGCGGTCCGGGCGAAGGCGGCCGATCCTTTGCCGCCGGCGGACATGGGCCAACTGAAGATGGAGGACAAGATGGAGCAGGGCGTCGCGGAGCGGGCCATCGGAGCGTTGCTGACCAAATATGGCGACAGGGAGAAGGAGCGCATCTCCCGGGGCGTGCTGCAGGCGTCGCGGCTGTGGGACGTTCGGCGTGACGGCGACGTGAAGGCATTCGAGGCGTTCTGCGCCGCGAACTTCGTTCCCGACGGGGACGCGCGGGAGAGGTTGTTCGAGCGGCTGCACCGCAACCTCGAGATCATGCTCGGTCACAACGCGCGGGTGCGCCTGGACCTGAGCCGGATCGTCCAGCTCGACGTCGGCGAGATCCTGCCCGTGGACAAGATTTTCGCGGAGTTCAACCCGTCGGCCCACCTCCATGAGGACTTGTACACCAACAGGATCGCCTTCATCACCATCCTGAACTTCCCGAACTTCACCCTCGTCGAGAAGAAGACCGCCGGGCCGGCCTGGACCCGCCGGCAGTGGGCTTATGCGCGCATGGGAGACGTGTTCACCAGCCGCGTGCCGGCGAAGGTGCGCCAGGACATCGACACGGCGTTCGCGCAGGCCGATGACTATATCTCGAACTACAACATCTACATGGGCAAGGTCGTCGACGCCGACGGGAAGAGCCTGTTCCCGGCGGACATGAAGTTGATCACCCACTGGAACCTGCGTGACGAACTGAAGTCGCGCTACGCCGACGCCAGGGACGGACTCAAGGCACAGAAGCAGATTTATTCGGTCATGAAGCGCATCATCGACCAGTCCATCCCGGAGGCGGTCGTGAACAAGGGCGACTTCACGTGGAATCCGGACACCAACAAGATCTTCAAGGACGGCAAGGAGCATGCCGTCTCGCCTGAGCCTGACACCCGCTATGAGTTCCTGCTGAAGACCTTCCACGCGGTGGTCGCCGAGGATCCTTACTCGCCGGGCCACCCTACGTACATCCAGCGCGTGTTCGATCGCGAACTCGAGTACACCGAGAAGGAGATCGAGGCCCTGTTCGTGAAACTGTTGTCCTCGCCGCAGGTGGCGAAGGTGGGGAAGTTGATCGAGCAGCGCCTGGGCCGCAAGCTCGAGCCGTTCGACATCTGGTACGACGGCTTCAAGACGCGCTCCTCGATTCCGGACGCGCAACTGAGCGCGCAGACGAGGAAGCTCTATCCCACGCCGGCGGCGTTCCATGCTGACATGCCGAGGATGCTGGGCCAGCTGGGCTTCGCTCCGGACAAGGCTTTGTTCCTTCAGACGCGCATCGAGGTCGATCCCGCCCGCGGCGCCGGCCACGCCTGGGGCGCGGAGATGCGCACGGACAAGAGCCACCTGCGCACCCGCGTGAGCAAGGACGGCATGGACTACAAGGGCTACAACATCGCCGTGCACGAGCTGGGGCACAACGTCGAGCAGACGCTGACGATCCATGACGTCGACAACTACATGATGAAGGGCGTCCCCAACACGGCCTTCACCGAGGCCTGGGCGTTCATCTTCCAGCGCCGGGACCTTTCGCTGCTGGGTGTGAAGGAGGGCAACCCCCTCAAGGACCAGCTGGGCACCCTCGACAACTTCTGGTCGACCTATGAAATCATGGGCGTCTCGCTGGTGGACATGAAGGTCTGGCGCTGGCTGTATGCGCATCCCGCCGCGGACAGGACGCAGTTGAAGCAGGCCGTGATCGCCATCGCCATGGAAGTGTGGAACCAGTACTTTGCGCCGGTGTTCGGGGCCAGGGACGAGACGCTGCTGGCGATCTACAGCCACATGATCGACTACCCCCTGTACCTGCCCGCGTACCCCATCGGCCACGTCGCCGAGTTCCAGCTGGAGCAGTTCATCCGCGGGAAGAAGCTGGGCATCGAGATGGCCCGCATCTGCGCGCAGGGCCGCCTGGTGCCCGACCTGTGGATGCAGGGCGCCGTCGGGGCGACCCTGAGCGTCGATCCGACGCTGGCAGCCACGGAAGAGGCCCTCAAGGTCGTCGTGGAATAGGGCACGGGGAAAAAGAAGAAGAAGAAAATTTTTACCACGGAACACGCGGAACACGCGGAATATTGGGAACATTAGGGAACATGGGGGCAAGGGGGCAGTGTGAGCGCAGGCACGCCTCGTTCCGGTCCATCCGTGTATTCCGTGGCGAAAATGCCGCTTCGCCCGGTGCCGGATCATCCGTGTATTCCGTGGTTGGAATCCTATTCCAGGTGGATCGTGAACCGGACCGGGCGGTGGTCGGAGATCGTGAGGCCATCGTAGGAGACGTCCTGATCGAACTTCACCGTGGCGAGGCTCCCGGGGACCACCCGCGCGTCGAGATCCGGCGAGATGAAGACGTGGTCGATCAGATCCTGGAACTCCAGCGAGGTGAAGTCGCCGGCCGGGAGATCTGCCGTGAGGAACCGGCCGACTTCGGCGCCGGCCTCCTGCAGGGCGGTGAGGGTGACGATGGTCCCATGGATGCCCTCGAAGGTGTCGTTGAAGTCGCCCATGATCAGCAGCGGGGTCGAACGGCCGGCGGCCCAGGCCGCGAGCTGCTCGACCTGACGGGCACGCTGGGACGCTCCGGCGTTGGTGATGCCGGCCTTCAGGTGCACGCACACCACCGTGAACGTGAAGCCGCCGAGGACCCGCACCGTGGCCGCCAGCGGGTAACGCAGGCCGCTCCAGTCGGCAGGGATCAGGCCGTCGTCATTGTCGAGCTCGTGCACGTCGTCGAGGCCGTCGATCACCCGGGTGTCATACAGGATGCCCACCTTCTGGGTTCCGCCGGACGCGCCCAGCGCCAGCCGCCAGGCCGACGACAGCCCGTGGGCCTGCAGCAACCTCAGGCTGTCGGCCGAGAGCACCTCCTGCACGGTCAGCAGTTGCCAGCCGCTTTCGTCGATGAGCCGCACGAGGTTGTCCATGTCCTCGGCCGAGCGCGGGATGTCACCTGTATCGAGTTGGTCCGGCAGGAACTGCAGGTTGAAGGTCCCGATGGTCAGTTCGGTCGGCGGCTCGACCGTCTTCTCTGTGGATTCACAGGCAAACAGGGTGAGCCACAGGATCGACAGGAAGATGATGAATGTGCGCATGTATGCACCTCGCGCGCCGCGTGTAGCATGTCGCCCCGCCCGGGTCAACCCCATCAAGGAAGAAGCGACTACGGAGAAGAGACTGCGGAGAAGACAGAAAAGAGACTGCGGAGAAGACAGAAAAGAGACTGCGGAGAAGACAGAAAAGAGACTGCGGAGAAGACGGATTGTAGAGGAAAAGAAAGATGGGAGTTTAGAATCCCTGAAACCTACGCTCCGTCTTGTCCGCTCCCCCTCCGTCTTCTCCGCAGTCTCTTCTTCTCCAGGTTCGATGGACGTTGGAGAATATTTCCCTTCCACCGCCGTAGGAAAAACACGGGCCGGGGATCCCTTCTCAGGAAAATTGTGTTATATCCTCTGGCCGGTTATGTTTTCCCCTTGTGCAAGGAGTATCTGATCATGAAAAAATTCTTCCTTATCCTGGCAGCCATGAGCCTCTTTGCCACCCCTGCGCTGGCGCAGAGTGGCGGCAAGAAAATCTACATCAACAACATGGACCTGGCCGCGTACATGATCGCCGACGTGGAGTTGAAGTGCGTCACGATCAAGTTCGACAGCAAGGGCAACCTCTACATCATCGCGCCGGGCTACAGTTTCGAGGCCGCCGGCGGCACCAAGGACACCAAGACCCCCGCGACCGACGACGTCGACAAGGCCAACAAGTTCTATCTGGTGTCCTTCCCCAAGCCCAACAAGGTCGACACCGGCTATGACGTGGACCTGCACATCAACGGCAAGTTCGCCAAGCGCATCTTCGGCGGGAACGAGCAGGAGGTCATCGAGATCACCGAGCATTTCCAGAAGGGCAAGAACGAGGTGAGCTTCCTGTCGGTGCGCCGCAAGGGCTTCAAGCCCGTCAAGGGCGTCACCGGCACGGTGCGCTACGCCATCGCCCGGGGCTACGAGGCCAAGGGCACCTACGTCATCAAGGATCTGGTCTGGGAAGTCACCCGGTCCACCACCGACGCCAAGCCCAACTACGTCGACAAGCAGAGCATCGAAGTTCAAGTGCAATAAAAATTCTTTTCAATGATGACGACCGACGTCGAATCCATGGAGCGCAACGCATGAGCACCGAACTGAGCGCCGGCATGAAGTCCCTCCTCAACGCAGCGGCCACCTACGTCGTGCCGCCGGTCACCTGGTACCGTTATGGCCGGCTGCTGCTGGGCCTGGATCCGCGCCGGCCCGACGCCGGGTTTCATCCGGAGCTGCGGGACCCCGAGTTCATCCGCACCCTGCTGAAGTTGATCATGCCCCTGGCCCGCTGCTACTTCCGTCTCCAGACCCACGACGTGCACCATGTGCCCCGCGAGGGCGCTGCGCTGCTGGTGGGCAATCACAACGGCGGCCTGCAGCCCGTGGATTCGTTCTTCACCGCCGGGGCCATCGCCGAGGAGCAGGGCGCCGATCGCGCCGTGTTCGGCCTGGCCCACGACTACCTGTGGCGGGAGCCGTCCCTGGCGGACTTCCTGCACCGCGTCGGCGGCCTGCGCGCGCATCAGGACGCGGCCCGCATGGGGCTCGACGCCGGAGGGCTGGTGCTGGTGTACCCGGGCGGCGACGTGGACACGTTCCGTCCCTTCGACGAGCGCAACCGGATCTGCATGGGTGACCGCAAGGGCTTCATCAAGACGGCCCTGCGCGCGGGCGTGCCCATCGTGCCGGTGGTGTCCGTGGGCGCCCACGAGGCCTGGTTCGTGCTCTCGCGGGGCGAGAAGATCGCCGCGGCGCTGGACTTCAAGCACCGCCTGCGCACCGAGGTGTGCCCCATCGTGCTGGCGCTACCCCTGGGGCTGACCTCGGGCATGCTGCCGTACCTGCCCCTGCCCGCGAAGATGGACATCCGCTTCCTGCCGCCGATCCGCTGGAAGGGGCTTGCGCCCAGACACGCCGAGGATCCCGAGGTCCTCGCGCGCTGCTATGACGAGGTCGTGGGCGTGATGCAGACCGCCATGGACGAGATGGTCGCCCTGCGCAAATATCCCGTCATCGGGTGAATTCGGATTCCACATGAACGAACGCATGGAAATTCTCAGGCAGCAGGGACGTGCGCTGGTGACCGGCGCCAGCCGCGGCATCGGGTACGCCGTGGCCGAACGGCTGTCCGACGCGGGCTTCTCCGTGATCGCGGTGGGTCGACGTTTTGAGCCGGACGCCTTCGCAGGGCGCCCCGACGTCGAGAAGGTCGTCTTCGACCTGACCCGGTGCGACGCACTGGCGGGCCTGGTGGAGGGCCTGGGGCCGATCTCCGTGCTCATCAACAACGCCGGCGTGATGAATCCGAATACGTGGAAGGACTACCCCGAGGAGGCCCGCGCGCGGTCGCTGCACGTGAACCTGGTGGCTCCCGTCGAACTGATGCGCCTGTGCGCGCCGGGCATGCTCGCGGCCGGTGGCGGCGCCATCGTCAACGTCGCCTCCATCGCGGGCTACATCGGCCACTCCGACCACTGGTACGGCGCCACCAAGGCGGGCCTGCTCAACGTCACCAAGACCTTCGCGCTCCAGCTGGGCGCCGGCGGCGTCACCGTCAACGCGGTGGCCCCGGGGCCCGTCGAGACCGACATGCTCGCCATGATCCCGCCCGAGCGCCGGGCGATGCTACGCAACAACGCGGTCACCGGACGCTTCGCCACCCCGGCCGAGGTCGCCGACGCCGTGCTCACCATGGCCTTTGGTCCCCTGCAGATCACCGGCGCCACCCTCGATGTCTGCGCCGGGGCTGTCCTGCGCTGATTTTTCATTTTTTCACTATTGTTGACAAGATTGCGAGGAGTCGACATGCATGTTCAACAACGGATCACACATTGCCTTTGGCTTGTTGTATTGACTTCATCCTTCCTCGCGTGCTCCGGGAAGGGGACCGGGAAGGACCCCGGTTGTCCGCCGGTGTTGCTGCCCAAAGTCGTCGCAGGTGAGGTGATCACACCCACGGAGGTGGACATCTCGGTGAAGCTGG
Source organism: Deltaproteobacteria bacterium HGW-Deltaproteobacteria-22 (assembly GCA_002841825.1). Classification (GTDB taxonomy): domain Bacteria; phylum Myxococcota_A; class Polyangia; order HGW-17; family HGW-17; genus HGW-17. The sequence continues at coordinate 13,001 of PHAZ01000034.1, forward strand.
TCGTCGCGGATGCGGGTGGTGCCTTTGCGCGCGGCTTCTGGGAGTCCATGACCCTCAATCGGGAGGAGACCGGGCCCGACGGCGCGCGGTGGACCAACGACGCTCGGATCTTCACAGGGGCCCAGGTCCGATTTGAGCCCGGTCCCGTGCTTTACCTGTTCCTGGATCGCAGCACCGCCAAGGAACCGTTCGGACGTCCGCTGCAACTGCACCTGCGCTTCGACAACCGGCGCCTCACCGATTGCCCGGGAAGAAGCGGTACCACCGACCTCGATGTAGGGTTCGTGATTCAGGCCGATGCCGGGCCACTGCGACTGACCGGCTTCCACGTCGGGAACCGCTGAAAAAATAGATTAAAAGGAAGTGCCCACGTTCACACTGACGAGCACGACCAGCTCGTCGCCGAAGGACTGGCCGGTCAGGTTGGTCCAGCCCGCGCGGAGGGCGGGCTTGACGTAGAAGGTCGGGGTGATGGCGATGGTGGTCTCCAGGTCGAGGGCCAGGTCCTGGACGTTGTCCTTCATCTTGTCGCGGTCGCCAAACACCTTGTACCCGTAGCCCACTCCCACCGTCTGCGTGACCTTCTCCGACAGTTTGAAGCTCTTGGAGACGTAGGGCCGGACGTACAGGTAGCGGTAGTCGGAGAGGCCGTCCTGAACCGCGTGGAAGTACGCGACCTGCAGGCTGAAGTCCGCAAACGAGGTATAGACCGGGGTCACCGACGGCTCCAGGTAGAGCGGCACGCCGGCGCCGGCCAGCTCCTCGTCGGCGAACGGGAAGACATAGGCGGTCAGCGCGGCCTTGAGCGTCAGTTTGTTGTCCAGGAACGAGCGGCTGTACCCGAGGATGAAATCCTGTTCGAGCCCGGCCCCGACGTCGGTCTTGGCGCCGCGGTTGTCGCCGTTGAGCTGGAAGGCGCCCCAGTAGCTGAGGGTGAGGCCCGTGTCGGCGACGGCATAGGAGAGGGTGGGGCTGAACACGCCGTTCTGGTCACCCTGCTTGTCGCCGAACACGTTGAGCCCGCGGAAGAGATAGGCGCTCGAAAACTGGGCGTCGACGCTGATGCCGAGGGGCTTGGAGGGTGCGGCCTCCTGGGCCGAGGCGGCCAGGGGGCAGGCCAGGAACAGGACAGACAGGATAACCGTCAAATTATTTTGCAACTTCATCGTGACACCTCGCGGGAACCATGGGGGGTTGGGGGTATGGGTTACAGGTAGGCGCTCTCGCCGTGGAGCGATTCGTCGAGGCCCTGCTCCTCCTCGCCCTGCGAGGTGCCGACCGGGGTGATCTTGTTGATGAGCCACAGCGCGCCGTAGGAGAACACGAAGGCGTAGACGGCCGTGCCGATCACCGCCACGGTCTGGGTCAGGAAGAAGCTGGCGTGGCCGTAGAACAGCCCGTTGGTGACGACCGCCGGGTTCACTGCACGCGTGGCGAAGACGCCCAGCAGGATCGTCCCGATGATGCCGCCGACGCCGTGGACGCCCCACACGTCGAGGGCGTCGTCCCACTTCAGTTTGGCCTTGAGGGTGATCGCACCGTAGCAGACGATGCCCGCGACGATGCCGATGACCACGGCCGCGTGGACGGTGACGAAACCGGCAGCGGGCGTGATGGTGGCCAGTCCGGCCACCGAGCCGGTGAGCAGGCCCACGAACTTGGGCTTCTTCTCGAAGATCCAGGCCAGGATCAGCCAGGTGATGCCGGCGAAGGACGCCGCGATGTCGGTGTTGATGAACGCCTGGGCGGTGACGCCGTCGACGGCCAGTTCGCTGCCGGCGTTGAAGCCGTACCAGCCGAACCACAGCAGACCGGTGCCCAGGGCGACCAGCGGGATGCTGTGCGGCCCGGACTCGGCGACCTTGCGCTTGCCCACGAAGAACACGCTGGCCAGCGCCGCCATGCCTGCTGTGGCGTGGACCACGATGCCGCCGGCGAAGTCGAGCACGCCCCACTTGGCCAGCAGGCCGCCGCCCCACACCATGTGGACGAACGGGAAGTAGACGAACAGCAGCCACACCGTCAGGAAGATCAGATAGGGCACGAACCGCACGCGGTTGGTGAAGGCGCCCGTGATCAGGGCCGGGGTGATGATGGCGAACATCATCTGGTAGGCGCAAAACACCCACATCGGGATGTTCGAGGGGCTATAGGCGGAGTTCACGCTGATCCCCTGCAGGAAGGCCATGTCCAGGTTGCCGACGACGGCGCCCTCACCACCCGAGAAGCAGAGGGAATAGCCGCAGATGTACCAGAGCACGGAGGTCCATCCCATGGAGACGAAGCTCTGCATCATGATGGAGAGGACGTTCTTGCGGCTGACGAGTCCACCATAAAAGAACGCCAGTCCGGGCGTCATCAGCATGACGAGGCTGGTGGCCAGCAGCATGAAACCTGTGTTTCCAGTATCAAAATTCGGCATGGAAAACCTCCGGAAAAAAGAGTTGGTCGGAACCAGACAAAAGCCCACTAACCGGTTGGCAGGATATTCCGCAGATGTTATGAAATGTTTGGGAAGGCTTATGGGAATTGATAGGATTCCAGCGAGCCATGGACTAATCTCATCATGAAGAACCGACTGCTGCTGATCGAAGACGAAATCAACCTGCAAAACAGTCTGGCGTACCTGCTGGAGCGCGAAGGTTTTACCGTGGATTCGGCTTCGACCGGGGAGCAGGGGCTGGAGCTGGCCCGGGTCAAGCCGCCGGATCTCGTGCTGTTGGACGTGAACCTGCCGGGCATCGACGGCTTCGAGACCGCGCGTCGGCTGCGATCCGACCCGCTGACGCGATCCTGCCTTATCATCATGTTGACGGCGCGGGCCCACCCCGATGACATCGTGCAGGGGCTCAGTTCCGTCGCCGATGACTACGTCACCAAGCCTTTTCTGCCGCGCGTGCTGCTGGCGCGGATTGCGGCGCATCTTCGGCGCGCCGGAGCCGGTGACGTGGCAGACGGCGAGGACCGGCTGCTGCGTTTTGACTCGCTGACGATCAATCAGGCCGCCCGTGACGTACGCATCGACGCAGTGTCCGTCAAACTGACACCGACCGAGTATGACATCCTGGTGCTCCTGGCAGCACATCCCAACCGGGTGTTCACCCGATCCCAGATCATCGACCAGGTGCGGGGCAATGATTTCGCCATCACGGACCGCGTGGTCGACTATCAGATCTCCGGGTTGAGGAAAAAGCTCGGCGGTGAAGGACAACGGATCGAGACCGTTCACGGGGTCGGCTACAAGTTCCAGGGAACCCCGGGGGCCTAGGTGCGCTCCGTCGGCCAGGGTCTTCACTCCATGCTTCTGGAGATTCCCATCCGGGGGCTCCTCGTCCTGGGCTTCCTGCTGGCCGGGCTGATGCCCGTGATGGTCGGCGCCCTGGTCAGTTTCAAGGTCGGCCGCGGCGAACTGAAGAAGGAGGCCTTCCACAAGCTCGAGGCCGTGCGGGCCATCAAGCGGGATCAGATCGAGAAATTTTTTCGGGAGCGGCTTGCCGACGTGCGCACGCTGGCTGCGGATCCTTCGCTGCAAAAAGCCTACTCCGAGCTGCGTGCCGTGGCGGCAGGCAACGGGACGGATCCCCGGATCCTGAAGGGCCAAGATCGGGGGCGGTTCGATGCGCCCGTGTCCTACCGGTTGGTTCATGACCGCCACATCGGATTTCTGACCGGCTACATCCGCGAGCAGGGGTATTACGACCTGCTGCTGCTCGATGAGAACGGGCTGGCCTGCTTCAGCGTTGAAAAGGAGGAGGATTTCGGCGCCGACCACGCTGCCGAGGCCTCGGCCCTGGGGGATGCCTGGCGGGCCGTGCGGACCACGGGCGCGCCTTTTCTGACCGACATGAAGTTGTATGCTCCGTCCAAGGGAGTCCCGTCCCAGTTCGTGGCCGCGCCGATCAAGGGGCCGGACGGTTCGCAAGGCGTTCTGGTGCTGCAGGTCTCCATCGACTCCATTGATGCGGTCATGGGGCGCCGTGACGGCATGGGAGAGACCGAGGAAAGCTATCTGGTCGGCCAGGACTACCGGTTGCGCTCGGATTCGGTGCTGGATCCGGTCGTGCACAGCGTGGTGGCGTCCTTCCGGGGGGCGCCGGAACTCAACGGCGTGACGACCCCGGCAGCCAAGGCGGCCCTCGGCGGTGAAAGCGGGACCACCATCATCAACGGATATCGCGGCCGGCCCGTGCTCTCGGCGTTTGCGCCGGTGGCCGTTGGCGGCACCAACTGGGCTGTCGTCGTCGAGATCGAGGAGCGTGAAATCGATCGCAAGATCGACCGCGCGCTGTCGGGATCCTTCATGTTGATCCTGGGAATCTCCGCGGCTGCGGTCCTGCTGCTGGCCCTGCTGGTCTCCGCGCTCATCGCCCGGCACCTGAAAACGCTGTCATTCCACTTCGAGGATCTGACCGAAGACGTGCTGGCGGGGCGGATGACGACCGCTGGGGATCCGGAGGGCGTGGGGCCGGACTTCCGGGGACTCGTCACGCGGACCAATGAACTGATCTTTGCCTTTGTCTCGCGCATGGACGGCCTTCCCGTTCCGGTGCTGATGATGGACGTCCAGCGCCGGCTTTGCTTTGTCAACACCGCGGCTGCCGAGTTGTGCGGTCTGGAGCGGGAAGCGTTGATCGGTCATCCCTGCTGCGAGACCTTCCGCTGCGCCGATTGCGGTTCAGAGTGCGGGTGTCCCGCCACGCGGGCCATGGACAGCGACCAGATGCTGCAGGGGGAGACGACCCTGAAGACCGCCCATGGAGAAATCCCCATCAGTTATTCCAGTTCGCCGGTGCGGCACCCCGACGGCCGTCTCCTGGGCGCGTGGCAGGTCTTTCAGGACCTGAGCGAGACGCGGCGCATGGCCATCGAGAACCGCCGCCTGGAGAACCATCTGTTCCGGGCCCAGAGGCTCGATGCGCTGGGCACGATGGCCAGCGGAATCGCCCACGACTTCAACAACATCCTTTCCACGATGCTGGTATATGTCGAACTGGCAGGCCACGACCTCGCTCCGGAAAGTCCCTCCAGAAAAAACCTGGCCCAGATCAACCTGGCCATCGAGCGGGCCGCGGAGATCGTGCGTCAGATGCTGGTCTTCAGCCGACAGATGGACGGTCGGCACCTCCACTTCGATGCCGCCGCGGTCGTGCGGGACACCCTCGGCCTGTTCTCGGCCAGCCTTCCCGGAAACATGTCCGTGCACGAGGAAGCCGAAGACGCGGCTTTTCACCTGGAAGGCGACCCGACCCACCTCGGTCAGGTCGTCATGAACCTGTGCGCCAACGCCCGGGATGCCATGAAGCCCGACGGGGGTGTCATCCTCGTTAAGTTGGCGGTCCTGGACCTCCATTCAGACCTCGATTCGCCCGGTCTTCCGTCGGGCCTGGTCCGCCAGAAGTATGTGCGTCTGAGCGTCTCCGATGCGGGCTGCGGCATGGACGCCAACACGCAGGAGCACCTGTTCGAGCCATTCTTCACCACCAAGCCTCCAGGGCAGGGCACAGGTCTGGGGCTGGCCGTCGTGCACGGCATCGTCACGACCTGGGGAGGCGCGCTGGCCGTCCGGAGCTCGCCGGGGGCCGGCACCAGCATCGATGTTTTTCTGCCCCAGTCCCCGGATCCCGACGACACGGCCGGCTGATTTCAGTTCGTTTCCCATGACCGTGCTCTCGAAGCCCGCGATCCTCCTCCTGCATTCCCCCATTCTCTCTATAGACAAATCAACCGGTTCTGCCATAAAATGGGCCCCGTTTTGGGCCCCGCGGCGGTTGGCAACGAAGACCGCAAGGCGTTTGTCTAAAGGAGTAGCTCTATCATGGCGAGTGTGACCTTTCGCAACGTGGTGAAGTCGTACGGTGAGGTGGTGGTCGTCCCGAAGATGGATTTATCCATACCTGACGGGAAGTTTACAGTTTTGGTGGGACCGTCCGGCTGCGGCAAGAGCACCACCCTGCGCATGATCGCCGGCCTCGAGGAGGTGTCCTCAGGGGACCTGCTCATCGGCGAGAAGCGCGTCAACGACGTGCTGCCCCGGGATCGCGACATCGCCATGGTGTTCCAGAGCTATGCGCTCTATCCGCACATGTCCGTGCGGGACAACATGGCCTTCGGCCTCAAGTTGCGCGGCATGCCGGCCAGGGAGATCGAGACGCGCGTGGCCGAGGCCTCGACCATGCTGGGACTGGATCCCCTGCTGGACCGCCGGCCCAAGGCGCTCTCGGGCGGCCAGCGCCAGCGCGTGGCCATGGGACGCGCCATCGTGCGCCGTCCCCAGGTGTTCCTGTTCGACGAGCCCCTGTCCAACCTCGACGCCAAGCTCCGCGGCGAGATGCGCCGCGAGATCGCCCGGCTGCACCAGCGCCTGGCGACGACCATCGTCTACGTCACCCACGACCAGGTCGAGGCCATGACCCTGGCCGACCGCATCGTGGTCATGGAGAAGGGCTACATCCGGCAGATCGGACAGCCTCTGGAGTTGTACCACCGGCCCGACAACAAGTTCGTGGCGGGCTTCATCGGCTCTCCCACGATGAACTTCTTCGATCTGGACGTGAAGTCCGACAGCGGCAAGTCGATCCTGGCGGGCCCCGGATTCTCGCTGCCGGTGCCGGAGCGCTTCGAGGTGGCCGGCCATGAGCGCGTGTGCCTGGGAATCCGGCCCGAGGGCGGGAAGGTCGTGCCCGTCGAGGAGAAGGCGGGGATCCTCAAGGCGACCGTGGAGGTCGTCGAGCCCCTGGGGGCGGAGATTCACCTGACGCTGGGCTCCGAGCTGGGGCCCCTGACCGTGGTCGTGGGACCGGACCGGCTCGCCGCCGTGGGCGACGCCGTGGGCGTGGCGTTCCCGGCCGATGCGCTCCATCTCTTTTCCCTGTCCGAAGGGCAGGGGCACCTGCGCCGCGCGGCGGCCAAGGAGGCGTAGGCCATGACGCGCTCGGCCTGGTTGTGGATCGCCGGATGTGTCGTGCTGCTGGGCCTGATCGGGCTGCAGATCACGCTGCGGATGCAGGCTGTGGCCGGCTCGGCCGACCGCATCGTCCTGTGGCACGCCTACATCGGCCGCGAGGCCGACGCCCTGCTGGAGCTGGTCGCCGCCTACAACGCGGATCCGGAGCTCAACGGCGGCGTGAAGGTCGAGGTGCTCTCGGTGGCGTTCGGCAACTTCCCGGACAAGCTCACCAACGCGCTGCCCCGCGGGCAGGGCCCTGACGTCTTCATCTACGCCCACGATCGCCTCGAGGACTGGAAGGCCAAGGGGCTGCTGGCGCCGGTGGACTTCTGGATCCAGCCCGGCGACATCGCCGACTTCGCGCCGGAGCGCGTGCTCTCGGCCTTCGTGCGCGAGAACCGGCTGTACGGGCTGCCGCTGACCGCCAAGAATCTGGCGCTCTACGTGCGGCGCCTGCCCGACGGCACCGATGTGGCCGCCCGCGTGCTGGCCGCCACCGCCCGCAACGAATGGACCTTTGAAACGTTTCACAAACTCGCAACGGATCTGACGCGGCCGTGCCCGTGGAACACGGATCTGCGCTGCTACGGGCTGGGCGTCCAGGCTGATGACGCCTACCACCATGCCATGTGGCTGCACGCGGCCGGCGGCTCCTACCTCGACGCGCAGGGCCGGCCCGACACGCGCTCTGCAGCCCACGAGAAGGCCGCCTGGTACGCGCATACGCTGGCCGGAGCCCACAAGCGCGCCGTGGTGCCGCCGGAGTTGTCCTATCCGCTGATGAGCGACATGTTCATCAAGGGCGAGGTCGCCATGGTCATCTCGGGGCCGTGGTTCCAGAGCCAGCTCGACCCGTCGCAGGTGCCCTACACGGTGCTGGACTTCCCCGAGGTCGAGGGGCGCTACCCGGCGCCGTTTCTGTCCCTCGAGGGGCTGTACCTGAGCGCGCGGTCATCCAAGCCCGACGCGGCCATGCGCCTGATGAAGTACCT
>PHAZ01000035.1 GCA_002841825.1 Deltaproteobacteria bacterium HGW-Deltaproteobacteria-22
CACCGCCGTGCTGGTGGAAAACTTCCAGTGGAGCGCCCGGATGGGGTTGCGTGATGACTCGCAGTTCCCGCCCCTGGGGTCGTTCCTGGACAGCGGGACGTTTCCGATCCGCGTCGTCTATTCTCTCGAGTCGGATCTCGAGCTGGCCCAGGCCGTGCTGGTCGCCGCCGAGGCCGCCTGGCAGAAGGAGATCGTCGAATGGGGGTTCTTCGCGCCTCCGGTCGGCACCTCCGAGGGGCGGTACCGGATCTACGTGGATGACACCGGCATGGGCGGCGGCGGCTACATGGCACCGGTGGACTTCTTCTGGGACACGGCCTGGGACGACTGCACCTCCTACGTGGTGATCGACCGCCTGAACTCGACGGGCGATGCGGGACCGGTCGTCGCGCACGAACTCTCGCACGCGACGCAGGGCGCGATGGACTGTCTCGAGACCATCACCTTCTGGGAGAACACCTCCACGTTCATCATGGCCGAGGTGGATCCGGTCGGACGCGGCTGGCAGGACGGCTTCCTGCCCTATTTCCAGGATTATCCGCAGGAGAGCGTCGCCGGCGGCAGTTATGAGGATCCGGAGCTGGGTTACTTCTGGTACGGAGGCTTCCTGTGGCCGAACTTCCTCGGCGGGCTCTACGGCGGCCAGGAGGAGCCGGCGGTGCTCGTGCGCCGGATCTGGGAAGGCGCGATGCAGGAGTCCGGCGGCAACGCCAATGAGATCAGTTACATGACCTCCATCGACGAGGTGCTGGCCACACGCGCACAGGCGTCCCTGGACGTGGCCTTCGCGCACTTTGCGGTGTCCCGGTTCCTCGTGGGCGAGAACTCGATGGCGCCGGCCGCGGACATGCCCCACGTCTCGGACTACACCAGCGTGCCGCCCATCGCAGCCGATCTGGTCGTGGACATGCCCGACGTCTTCACGCCGGTCGCGTCCAGACGTCCCGAGCCCTACGCGGTGAACTACCTGACGCTGTCGCGCCCGGAAGACTTCTCCCGGGAGGTGACGCTGCGCCTTTCCACGGAAGACTCCGCGGGCTGGATTGCGGTGCTCTTTTCGACCAAGGGTTCCGAAGTGCTCGAGGCGCCGGTGGTCGGAGGCGTGGCCACCCTGCGCTTTGCGATGGGCGAGGATCGCGTGCGGCATCTGGCGGTGGTGCGCCTGGGAACACCGGGCTTCCACTCCGACGAAGCCATGAGCGGCGCGTCCTACACTGTCGAGGTTGGCCCCACCCACCCGGCGCCGGTGATCCTGTCCGTGTCGCCGGAGACGATCACGGCCGGGGTGACGTCCCAGTTGACGATCACCGGGGATCACTTCGTCGAGGGGGCGACCGTGCAGTTTTCGCCTTACCTCTTCGATCCGGATGCCGTCACGTTCGTGGACGCGCAGACCCTGAACGTCACGGTGACGCCGGGGGTCGACACCGGCCTGAACAAGATCAGCGTGATGGTGACCAACCCCGACACCGGCAGCGACGTGCTCGAGGAGGCTTTCTCCATCGAAGCACCCCCGAATAAGAAAAAATCCGGCTGCAGCACGGGTGGGGCTCCGGCTCCGGTCTCCGGGTTCTTCCTTCTCCTGACTGTGATGATTTTACGTCGGAAGCGGCTTGTCTGATCTATCTGACGAGTTCGACCGGGCACAAGTCTGACCGGTCACCGGTCACGCGTGTCCGAATCGCCTGATGATGAACAATCCCAGACCCAACAACAGGAGGCTGCCCGGGCCGGAGAAAGGACCTCCGGGGCCAGGGATGCGTCCTCCGGGGCCTGTGGAGCAGGAACAGTCGCCGTCGATCACGGGTTTGACCGGCGCGGGCTTGATGAAGATCGCGCGATCGAACGATCCGGAACCCTCGTCGGGGTTGGTGAGGGTCACGGCGTAGGCGCCCAGCGGCGCGTCGGCGGGCACCGTGATCGACACGATCACCTCGTTTTCGCTGACGATCTGCACGCCGGTCACCTCGATGGTGTCAGGGGAGAAGTCCACGGTCGCGCCATCCTGGAAGTACAGGCCCCGGAGGGTGACCTGGCCGGAGGTTCCCTGGAGATGCTCGAACGGGGACGCCTCGTCGACGATCGGATCGGGAACCAGCGGACCATAACTCAGGGTGTAGTTCACGCCGGACTGCGGATTTTCCGGACTGAACGACTCGGTCCCACCGCGCACGACGGCCAGACGGGGCCTCTGACCGGCCGTGGGCGTGAACGTCAACTCGGCGACGGCGTCTTCCATGCGCACCGTCTGGACCGTGCTCCACTGGGGATGGAACAGCACCAGCGACCAGGGACCCTGGTCCGGAGAGGTCAGCGTCACCCGGAGTTCGCGGGTGTAGTTGGTCGGCCAGCTCAAGTCCCAATAGTTGGTTCCATAGGCTTGGGGCTGCTGGCCTGCTGGCGGGGAGACCTGGCCGCGTTCGCTGACGATCAGGGTCCCGGCCACCGGCGGGATCGTGTTGTAGCGATCGGCCCACTGGACCTTGGCCATCGAAGAGCCGGACCACTCGCCGATGAGCGTGCGCTGCACCGCGTAGCTTTCATACGCCGTGTTCAGATCAGCCTGCCGCTCCATCAGCAGCGTGTCGATGGCCTCCATGTAATCCACGGTGTTGCCGGCGCCCCCGGATTCCTGCATCGCGCCTTCCCAGATCCGGCGCACGAAAACGGCCTTCTCGTCGTCACCGGCGTACAGCGAGGCCAGGACATGGGGCCAGAAGAAGCCGCCATACCAATAGTAGTCCATGTATTCGCCGGCTGAAACGGACCGGTGAGGCTCGCTCTGGAAGTATTCCAGCACCGCGTCCTGGAACCAGACGCCCAGATCGGGCTCGACCTGACCCTCCATGAAAGTGGAGGTGTTCTCCCAGAAGCCGATGTGTTCGAGGCAGTCCATGGAGGCCTGGGTGGCGTGGGAGAGCTCGTGGGCCACGGTGTCGCGCACCCATTGGGCGTCATTCTGCCAGTCGATCATGATCCAGGAAGTGCAGTCATCCCAGGCCGTGTCCCACCAGTAGTCCACGGGGGACATGTAGCCGGAGGCCTGCATGCCGGTGTCGGCCACCAGGATGCGGTAGGGGTTTTCAGCGGTGACTTGGGGCGGCATGAAATAGCCCCATTCCACGATCTCCTTCTGCCAGGCGGTCTCGGCTCCGGCGAGCACGGCGCGCGCCAGTTCTTCGTAATATGCCTCGGTATATTCCACCCGGATCGGGAAAATCTCGGAGTCCAGCGTCAGGGCCAGGGGCGCCGGGAAGCCTTCGTCGGCGCGCAGCCCGAGCTGCTTGCGGATCTGGAAGTTCTCGACCAGGATGCCGGTGCCGGCCCAGCCGGGGATCCGCGAGGACAGCGCGCGGGTCCGCCAGGGCTCGGGCAGGGCCCCGGGGTTGCGCACGGCCAGCTCGCGGAGGTTCAGCGCGCGTTCGAGGGTGAGTTGTCCGGCGGTGAGCTCATGGGTGACCGCCTCGGTGAAGGGCACCCGCATGGAGAACATCTCCGGCCGGAATTCAGGGGAAGCGGTGGGGGAAAGAAGAAGCAGAAAAAGAAGAAACGACATGCGGCATACCTCGCGGGCGGAGCATACCGCATTTGCCCCGTGTTCCCAGCGCGTTTTTTCCGTTTGATCTCATTTCCGGCGGGAGTGTGCGCCGGCGCACACATCACCACTGGGTGATCTTGATGGATTCCTTGGGCTTGACCTCAAGGGTCAAGGTCTTGGTCTTGGACTTGTCGAACGCGTTGAGCTTCAGGGTGTAGGAGCCCACCGGCAGGCCGATCACGTCGAACAGGCCCAAGTCCATGAACTGGGGCTTGGTGTCGGCGATGTTGGCCGCCGCCAGGATGCGCGCCCACGGATTGAGGTTCACCGCGATCGTGCCGAACGCGAAGTCCTGCGTGCGGTTCTCCTTGGCGGCAAGGTCCACCCAGATGCGGCGGGCGAGGTGCTGCTCCTGACAGACGAAGCCGATGCCGTAGCGGCCCGCGGGCAGGCTGAGCTCCTTGATCGGGGTCTTGAGGGCGCGGCCCTTGGCGTCGGTGAGGGACTCCGATCCGATGACGATGTAGCAGCCCCAGGAGGAGGTCAGCGTGATCTTCGCCAGCGTCTCGGTTGCGGCCTTGCTCAGTTTGGTGCGGACCTGGGCAGCCAGGGGGCCGGCCGGACGCACGCGCAGATACCAAAGGTAGAACTCGTCGGCCTGCTTCTGGTCCTTCAGTTGCTCGTAGACTTCACCGAGGTGACGGTACACGCCGACGAGGTCGGGGTCGAGCTTGAGCGCCACGGTGAGCAGATCTCGGGCCTGCTCGAACTTGCGGTTTTTCTTCAGTTCCACGGCCTGGCTGAAGATCTTCGCCGCGATCTCGGGCACCTTGGCCGCCAGGGGAACCTGGTCGTCGGTGGCGGAGTCCCGCGAGATCTTGGTCAGGACCTCCTGATGCCGCTTGCACTCGGCTTCCTTGAGGCAGTTCTCCTTGCAGCCGGTGCCGCAGAACTCGGTGGTGATGCGGCGGAAGTAGGGCACCGCCTGGTCGTTTCTGCCCGAGGACTGGTACAGTTCAGCCATGCGCACGATCACGGCGCGATCCTTTGCGTTGAGCTGCAGGTACGCCTCATAGAGCGTGGCCGCGCGGGCCATGTCTCCGTTGTTGTAGGATTTGTTGCCTTCTTCGAGCAGCACGGTCGCGGTCGGATCGGGCGCAGTGAGAATGAGGAAAGCGATCAAAAACGTCGTCATGTTCACTCCATTGGGCAATTCAGCTTGTCCCGCCGATGAATCTTAGATGATTCTTGAGCATTTTGGAAGACTTCATTATACTGATTTCGTTTTTCGGGGTTCGACGATTGCCTGATCGTCGTTGGCCGCTTCACCGAACAGGATGCACCCATGACCGAAACGAGCAACAAGCCATCTATCCTGGCTTGCGACAAGGACGTGATGACGCTGCGGCGGCTGGAGAAGGTGTTTTTTGCCGCCGGCCTGAAGTGCCAGACCAAGGAGACGGCCCCCGCGGCCGTCGATTTCGCCGAAGGTACGCGCCTGCTGCTGGTGTCTGAATATTACCTGCAGTTTGCCCTTACCGTGGCGCCTCCGGACTGTGCGATCCTGGTGCTCGCCGAGGAGGATACGATCAGCGCGCTGGGCACCGCCGCCAAGGACGAACGCGTGGACCACGTCTTCGGGCGCCGTGCCGCCAACCCGGTGCGGCCCTGGGAGGTCCTGCACGTCGTGCGCCGGTTGCTCAAACACTACGATCTCGAAGGCATCAAGCCGTTTTTGCACTGGGGCGCCCGGATGCACGAGACGGTCGTCGCCTCCTCCGAGGACCTGCACCATGTGGTCGAATGGGTTCCCACGTTCTGCGAGAAGCTGGGGACGCCCCCCAAGGTGCAGGAGACGTTTGCCGAGCTCGCCCACGAACTGCTGATGAATGCCGTCTATGACGCGCCCGTGGACGCCGACGGCCAGAAACTGTTCGCCCACGATCGCAAGCAGGAGGTCGTCCTGACCGAGGAGCAGGCGGCGCTTTTCTCCATGGGCACCGACGGGGAGACGCTGGCCGTTTCCGTGCGGGATCCCTTCGGCCGGCTCGAGCGCCGGCACGTCTTCGGCGGCATGCACCGGGCCCTGGCAGCCAACGGCCAACTGGACACCGAAGGTGGCGGCGCCGGTCTGGGAATGATGTATATTTATCAACATGGTTATGGTAGTTTTTTCACGATAAAACCTGGAATCAGCACGGAAGTTACGGTACTTTATGATCTGGGCCTGAATCGACGAGAATTCACAACACTGCCCAGATCTGTGCATGTTTTTCACGAACGGTGAGCTGGATCGGAGCCCGGGTCCGATATTGAATGGAGTACACAATGGCAGACGAATCCCGTTTGGAAGTACGCAAGGTAGTAGAAGACAAGATTATTGCCCTGCAGTTCAACGGCACCATCGATGAGAGCTTCAACGCCAAGCAGATTGCCGAAGGCATCAAGGACGTGCTCATCGTCGATCTTTCGGGCGTGCGCCGCATCTCCTCGTTCGGCATCAGGGAATGGCTCGAGTTCCTCAAGATCGCCAACGAGAAATGCGAGAGCATCTATTTCATCAAATGCCCGCCGCGCCTGATTGACCAGTTCAACATGGTCGCGAACTTCGGCGGCAAAGGCCGCATCCTGAGCTTTTTCGCCCCGTATCACTGCGACTACTGCGAACGAGACGACAGCGTGCTGCTGGAGGTGGCGGACCACTTCGAGACCATCAAGGACAAGAAGATTCCTGACCAGCCCTGCGAGAAGTGCGGCAACGCCGAGTACCTCGACGAAGATCCGGAGAGCTTTCTCTCCTTCCTGTCTTCCCAGGACAAGCCCGAGCCCGATCCGGAGGTCATCTCCTTCCTGGCCCACCGTCTGCGCTACAAGGTCAGTTCCAAACGTCAGAAGCTCAAGATCGACAAGCATGTCGGTGAGGCGACCTACATCCGGTTCATCGGCGATCTCGACGGGAGCTTCCCCGGCCGCAAGATTGCCGAGGGCGTCGAGGGCGTCGTCGTGATGGACCTGCATGGCCTCGGCGACATCCTCGACGAGGGAGCCTCGATCTGGATCCAGATGATGAAGACCATGGAGCCGCTGGTTCAGACCGTCTACCTGATGGGCGTGCCACACCAGTTCCTGGAGAAACTGCTGATTCCGGAGGCCATGGCCGGCGGAAAGGCCAAGATCGTCGATTTCTTCCTGCCATATACCTGCACGGTCTGCAACACCACGATGGACCTGCGCGTCCCGGTCGACGAGCACTACGAGGTGCTCAAGTTCGCCACCGCGCCGGAGCTGCCCTGCCCGGACTGCAAGGGCAAGGCGTTTGCCCAGGCGCAGGAGGGGCTGCTCGCGAAGCTGGCCCAGCTTCCCAAGCCGGACTTCGGCAAGAGCTGGGTGAAGTTCGTCGAGACCGTCAAGGATGAACTGAAGAAGGCCGCTTCGGCGACCCCCGCCTCGGTCGCCGCCGCCGAGGCCGGCGCCGTGGGCAGCGGCATCATCGGCCTGGCCATCACGATCGTCCTGCTGATCGCCGCGGTCGGTGTGGGCGGCTGGTTCCTCTACAACAAGATTTCGAAGAAGGAGGCCAGCGACGAGGTCATCACGGCGAAGGCCAACGCCAGCCAGGACGTCCCTCCCGAGTGGATCAAGGAAGAGTCCCTGGTCATCGAGAAGGACGGCAACCTGAACATCTACACCTCCGTGCTCGAGGCCGAGGACGAGAAGAGCGGCGTCAATGACGCCGAGGGCTGGGCCTTCGACCTGCTCGTCGAGCACATGGGCAACAAGATCGCGGAGAAGGACGGCGTGTGGAAGGCCGTCGTGCGCGGGCTGTATTACCAGCCGCGCGAGGATCTGCTCAGCCGGTACAAGAGCATGGGCAAGAACCGGGACCGCCAGCGCGACGTGCTGAACCTGATCCGCGACATCCATCGGGACATCGCGACCTCGTTCAAGATCGCCTACGGACGCGAACTGAAGGCCAAGGAGACCTACTGGGAGAAGTACACCGAGACCCAGAACAAGGTCGTACGCCGCGAGTACTACAAGGTCTACATCCGCATGGAGTTCCCGCTCAAGGCCGTCGACGCCATGATCGCGTCGCTGTCCGAGCGCAAGGAGATCGACGGCATGACGCTGGTGCGGTTCTTCCCGGGCCTGAACTGGGCCTTCCAGAAGACCGCCAAGGGCCTGATCGTCCTGTCGATGAAGCCCGAGAGCAAGTTCAACTCGCTGCTGAAGCCCTCCTGGATCCTGACGCACCTGGGCAGCAACGAACTGATGGTCGCCACCGAGTTCGAGAAGCAGTTCGAGTCCGAGAGAAAGCTCGGCGAGGAGAAGAAGGTCTGCTCGATCCCGATCTCCTACAAATACTGGAAGCCCGAGGAGCGCATCGCCCAGGCCCATGCCGCGGCCTACACGTGGGCGTGCCCGAAGGATCCGACGATCATCGTGCGGCCGCCCTCCAACAACACCAACACCGGTCCCGGATTCCAGGGCAACATCTGGGACGATCCCACCAAATGATCTGAAGCGGCCCCGGCCGGCAGGCGCGCGGGTCGCTCCGTTCGATCCCATGCGGAGCATTTCATGAAAGAACCTGGCCTTTTATTTCAGGAGCGTGTCAAGCGCATCCACTTCGTCGGCGTCGGCGGCATCGGCATGTCCGGCATCGCCGAGATCTTCATCGAGCTTGGCTACACCGTCACCGGCTCGGACCTGCGTGAAAACGACAACGTCGAGCGCCTGCGTGCGCACGGCGCGCAGATCAACATCGGACACAACCCCGACGCCGTGGAGGGCGCCGCCGTGGTGGTGTACTCCTCGGCGATCCGCCCGGAGAACCCCGAACTGATGCGGGCGCGCAACCTCGACATCCCCGTGATCCCGCGCGCCGAGATGCTCGCCGAGCTCATGCGCTTCGGCGACGGCATCGCGGTGGCCGGCACCCACGGCAAGACCACCACCACCTCGCTGTACGCGACGCTGCTGGCCGACCTGGATCCGACCGTGGTCATCGGCGGAAAGCTCAACGCCATCGGCACCAACGCGCGGCGCGGCACCGGCGGCCTGATCGTGGTCGAGGCCGACGAGAGCGACGGCTCGTTCCTGTTTCTGCGTCCGCTGATCACCTGCGTGACGAACATCGACGAAGAGCACATGGACCACTACGCGTCCCTCGACGAGATCGTCGACAGTTTCACCCAGTTCTGTTCGAGCATTCCCTTCTACGGCTTCAACATCATCTGCATCGACAACGACAACTGCCGCGAGGTGGTCGAGCGCGTGCATCGCCGCAACATCACCTACGGCTTCTCCAAGAAGGCGCACTATCAGGCCGTGGACGTGCACCTCGAGGGCAACGGCAGCCGGTACACGGTGGTGCGCCACGGCAAGACCATCGGGGAGATCCGCATCCACATGCTGGGCCGCCACAACGTGCTCAACTCCCTGTCCGCGGTCGTGCTGGGGACGGAGCTGGGCCTTTCCTTCGAGAACATCGCGGCTTCGCTGGCCTCCTTCCAGGGCGTGGACCGTCGCTTCTCGATCCGCGGAGAGGTCAACAACATCCTCGTGGTGGACGACTATGCGCACCATCCGACGGAGATCGCCGCGACCCTGTCTGCGGCCCGCCAGGGCTACCCGCAGCGCAGGCTGTGGGCCGTCCTGCAGCCTCACAGGTACTCCCGTGTCAAGGCCCTGTTCACCGAGTTCGGCCGTGCGTTCTTCGCCGCCGACGAGGTGCTCGTCACCGACATCTACAGCGCCGGTGAGGCTGCCATGCCCGGGATCGGCGCGGATACCCTCGCCGAGAGCATCAACCGCCTGAGCAACAAGAAGGCCATCGCCACCGGTGACCTGGACGCCACGCTCGATCATCTTGTGGGCCGCGTGGAACCCGGGGACCTGGTGCTCATGCTGGGTGCCGGCTCGATCACAACCTTGTCCGCCCGGCTCCTCGAGCGCCTGCGGAAGTGATGAAACTCAGGAGGCCGGGCCGGGAGACGCCACCGAAACGCCGTACGACAGGCGTCGTGCCGGTGAGGCCCGTGTCCCGTGAAAACCGCCCGATCCAGGAGGACGCGAGCGGGGCCGCCGAGGCCGGCCAAAAGCTGGACAGACCGTCCAGGCCGCCGCTTGGGGAGCGGCTCGCCGGTTCGGGGCTGGTGCGGATCCTCAAATCGCGTCGCCTGCACTTCGGCATCGCCGGTCTTCTGTTCTCGGCGGTGCTGGCGCTGGGTGCATACCGCGGCTACCGATACCTGTACCACTCGCCGCACTTCGGGCTCAAGCACGTCGAGATCAGTCCGACCTACCATGTCGATCGCGAGACGATCATCGCCATGGCCGGCCTGGCCCACGGGCAGAACCTGTTCGGCATCTCCCCGGCGCAGGTGAGGAAGCGGCTGGTCAGGCACCCGTGGATCCGCTCCGTCACGGTCTCGCGTACCCTGCCCGACACGCTGCACATCGAGATCACCGAACACGAGAGCGTCGCAGCGATCCTGTTCTCCGGGGAGTTGCCCTGCCGCGCGCAGTCCTGCTCGCTGGAGAATTCTCCATTCTACCTGATCAACACCGAAGGGGAGATCTTCAAGCGGGCCACGCCCGAGGAGCTGCGGCAGAAGGTCATCATCACGGGTGTTCACCGGGACCTGTTCCACAAGAATCCACGCAGCGTGCAGCGCGTGATCCGTCGCAGCCTGGATTTGCTGAAACTGTATCAAGAGAATCCCTCGCGTCCCGAGCTCAGCGAGATCCACCACGCCCACGACGTGATCGTGCTGTTCCTGAAGAATGTGCCCTGCGCGATCCATCTGGAGTCGACGGACCTGCCGCGCCGGCTGGGCTACCTCGACGATCTGCTGGCGAAGATGGATCTTCCGCTGGAGAAGATCCGGGTCATCTACCTCGACGACCGCGAGAATCCTTCGCGCATCGTGGTGATGCCCGAACCCGAACCCGAACCCGAGCCCGAGCCCGAACCCGAGCCTGGTTCCGCAACAGGGCCGGTACCGCCGATGACGCCGGTGATGGCGCAGTAATAAAATATACCTGCGACGACCACCGTTTTTGTCTCCCAACGCACGCCAAAGTGCGTTTTTTGCCTACATTCTCTCATTTGTTCTTGACAAAACCGGTTCCTTCTACTAAAGAGCGCCACTTGTGTATGTGTTCATGATGAACCGGATACTCAACTTTCATTCGATACGAGGTGTACAGTGAAGACGACACGGATGTTACTCTCCATGGTCCTGATGTTCGCGCTGGCCTTCCCTTCGCTGGGTTGCGAAGAGGAAAAGAAGCAGATCACCGCAGATCCTAACGACAGTGAAGCCCCGCTCTCCGACGAGGCCGCCCTGTTCGAAGGCGCCCCGACCAACGATGAACTGCCCGAGGACGGCAAGTTTGACGCGACCTATCCGGCCACGTTCGACCTGATCGCCACGCAGAGCCCGGTGAAGAGCCAGGGCAGCCGCGGCGTTTGCTCGATCTTCGCCACCGTGGCGCTCATGGAGCACCTGTACATCAAGGAAGGCACCCTTCCCAACCCTGACTTCTCCGAGCAGTTCCTGCAGTGGTCCGTGAAGAAGGAAGTCGGCGCGTTCACCAACACCGAGGGCTCCTCGGCCCGTGACAACCTGGCCGCGATCTCCCGCTTCGGCATCGTCGACGAGCCGACCTGGCCGTACCAGACCAGTCCCTGGAGCGCCTCCAACGACGCGCGCTGCACCGGGGACGAAGAGACCCGCCCGGTCGAGTGCTTCACCAACGGCAACCCGCCCGAGTCCGCCATGAGCGCCACGCGCTTCAAGCTGCCGGCCGGCCGCTATGTCAACTCCAACACCCGTTCGATCAAGGCGTTCATCACGGAGAACCAGGGCGCCGTCATCGCCGGCATGACCTTCTTCTATCAGTCATGGAACCACCGCGCGGGCACGCTGCCGGTGAACTCATCCTACTGGAGCGAGGGCTACGTCACGTATCCCAACGAGAAGGACAAGGAAGAGAGCCTGAAGAAGCGCGCCGGTCATGCGATCGTGCTGCTGGGCTGGGACGACAACCTGGAAGTGCCGATGCGCGACGGCGACGGCAACATCATCAAGGACGCCGAAGGCAACCCCCAACTGGAGAAGGGCTTCTTCCTGTTCAAGAACTCCTGGGGCACCTCGGGCTTCGGCATCCGCAACAAGTTCGGCGCCGGCTACGGCTGGCTGTCTTACAAGTACGTCCAGGAATACGCCTCCGTGTACGGCTCGGGCACCCCCAAGCTGGACCTCAAGGAGACCTGCGACGACGGTCGTGACAACGACTACGACAACCAGATCGACTGCGACGACTCCGACTGCGCCGCCGACGCCGCCTGCCGCACCGCGGGCCTGATCTTCTCCAACAGCACGCAGACGACCATCCCCGACAACAACGCCACTGGCATCAACTCCGTGATCACGGTGGACCAGCCCGGCACCATCGGCACCCTGAACGTCACCGTGGACATCACCCATCCCTACACCGGCGACCTGACCGTCGCGCTGGTGGGCCCCGACGGCACCACCGTCACGCTGCACAACCGTGCCGGCGGCTCGGCCGACGACATCAAGAAGACCTTCGCCCCGACCGAATTTGCGGGCAAGAGCATCACCGGCGACTGGACCCTGCGCGTCTCCGACGGCGCCGCCTCCGACGCGGGCACCCTGAACTCCTGGAAGATCGAGTTCGTGCTGACGGGTGAAGTCCCCGCCGAGGTCTGCGACGACGGGATCGACAATGACGGCAACGGCGCGATCGACTGTGCCGACGCCGCCTGCACCGACGATCCCGCCTGCGCGACGGCCCAGAACGTGGACCTGTCCAACACCACGCCCGTGTCCATCCCCGACGACGACCTCACCGGCGCCACCTCCACGATCAACGTGTCCACGACCGGCACCGTGGCGGGCATCACCGTGGACGTGGACATCACGCACCCCTTCCGTCCGGACCTGATCGTGAAACTGCGCGCCCCCGGCGGCGCCGAACTGACCCTGTTCGACAACGACCAGGACTACGAGGAGAACCTCGTGCGCTCCTTCACCGTGACCGACCTCAACGGCCAGGCCGTCAACGGAGACTGGCGCCTGATCGTGATCGACCGCGCCGCGCGCGACACCGGCACGCTCAACTCCTGGCGCCTGCAGATCACCGTGACCGAGTAAGTTCTTCCGTCTCCCGTACGGCTTCCCGTGCGGCTTTCTGAACACCCCCTGTTTTATAAAGAAGAGGAATAAGAAGGACGATCCAGTCACTTCGTTCCTTCCTGTGCGCCCGGACGCGCGGCTTTCCCTTTTCAAAACGGATCGTTTGCGCTACACCCGGGGCCAGGGGTCCTGTCGGCCCCGGAAAGGCGATTCTCCCATGCAGACCGAACACATCCACACGCTCGTGCTCGGCGGCGGCCCCGCCGGCTATGCCGCCGGCATCCGGCTCGGCCAGTTGAAGGTGCCCGCCATCGTGGCGGAGATGGACAACGTCGGTGGCGTCTGCCTGAACCGCGGCTGCATTCCGAGCAAGACGCTGATCTCGGCGGCCCGGCGGTACTGGGACGCCCGGCACGGCGCCGAGTTCGGCGTGGAGGGTGGCGAAGCGCTCACTGCGAACCTGGAGAAGATCGTCGCCTACAAGAACCTCGTCGTGAAGAAGCTCACCGGTGGCATCGCCCAGCTGCTCAAGCTCAACGGCACCCGCTGGTTGAAGGGCAGGGCCGAGTTGACCGGACCCCACGCCGCGCGTGTGACCCAGGCCGACGGCACCGTGCAGGAGATCACCTTCGACTTCCTGCAGCTGGCGCCGGGCAGCGTGCCCGTGTCCATCCCCGCGATGCCCGTCGACGGCGTGCGGATCCTGGACTCCTGGCACGCGCTGGATCTGACGAGCCTGCCCAAGAGCCTGCTGGTCGTCGGAGGGGGCGTGATCGGCCTGGAGCTGGGTGGATTCATGGCCACCCTCGGTGCCCAGGTGACCGTCGTCGAGGCGATGGAGCAGTGCATGCCGGGGACCGATCCCGATCTAGTGAAGGTCGTGCTGCGCGCGCTGAAGAAACGCGGCGTCAACGTCCTCACGTCGGCCAGGGTCATCCACATGGAGAACGCCGGAGATCACGTGATCACCCGGGTCGCCACCGCAAGGGGCGAGCAGGAGTTCGTCTCCGACCTGACGCTGATCACGGTCGGACGCAAGCCCAACCTCGCCGGCATCGGCCTGGAGCATGCGGGGCTGGATCCGCAGGCCCGCTTCCTCGAAGTGGACGCGCACCTTCGTACGAAGGTGTCGCACATCTTTGCCGCCGGCGACGTCACCGGTGCGCCGCTGCTGGCGCACCGGGCCACCAAACAGGCCGAGATCGCCGCCGAAAACATCGCCCTCCTGACCGTTGGCGATGCCGCCGGCCACCTGGCCGTATACAACGGTCATGCGATCCCGGCGGTGGCCTACACCGATCCGGAGGTCGCCTGTGTGGGGCTGTCGGCCACGACCGCACGGGAGGCCGGCTACGAGGTCGTCTGCGGGCGCTTTCCCTTCGCAGCCTGCGGGCGCGCCATGGCCGGCGGACACACCGATGGTTACATCGAGGTGGTGACCGACGCGAAGACCGACGTGATCCTCGGTGTCCAGATGGTCGGCGCCGAGGTCTCCGAACTGATCGGGCAGGGCGTGGTCGCCGTCGAACTGGGCCTCACGGCGCGGGCCGTCGGGCGCGCCGTGTTCGCGCACCCGACGCTGTCGGAAAGCTTCATGGAGGCGGCCAAGGCCGTCCACGGCGAGGCGATTCACGTGGCGCCGGGAAAGTAGGCCGAAGTAATGATCACCCGCATCCAACTTTCGTCGATCCCGGTCGTCGCGCTCTGCGGCTGCCTTCCTGCCGAGCGCGAGCTTCCGATCACGCTCATGGCCACGGTCCGGGTCCGGACGGAGCTTCATTTCGGCGAGGATCCCGTCTTCGACCGCATCGACCACACCCTGGACTACCGGCTGATCCTGGAGACGATGCGGACCGTGGCCGCTTCCCGTCATTTTGCCCTCGTGGAGAGCCTCGCCGAGACTTCCGCAGCCCACATCCGGAGGCTGCACCCGGCGATCCTCTCGGTGGAGGTCGAACTCTCCAAGCCAGGCGTCCTCCCCGACGGCGTCCTCCCCACGATCACCGCCCTCTGCGAAGGCTGAAAATGTCAGGTGCCCCTTGCACCGCCGGGGATATTCCGTACAATACATTCAGCCTGTCGGGAAATCGCACAGCGGGCAGCCGAGCAACCGTGTGAGTGAACTGCACGCCCTGCCGGACGCATGCTGCAAGGTTCGGACCTGTGGAGGCGCGTGGAACCGGCGTCTCCTGATCGGTACCACCTGCCTGTCGCGAGGGGACGAGGCTTGGGAGCATGGCCATGCTTTTTTCAACACATCGGACCTTTTTTTTCTGCCTCGGACTGGTTATTCTCGCCTTATCGGGATGCAAGACCAAGGTTTCCACCCAGGAGCACTGCGGTGACGGTTTCGTGGATCCTGGCGAGGAATGCGACGGCCCCGAGCTCGGGGAGGCGACCTGCGGCACCCTCGGCTATTACGACACGCTGGCCCAACTGACCTGCGCCTCCGATTGCATGTTCGACGTCTCCCTGTGCGGTGAGCGCTGCGGGGACAATCGGGTGGACATCGGCCGCGGGGAGCAGTGCGACTCGCTGCAGTTGAACGGACAGACCTGCCAGACGCAGGGGTACGCGGGGGGAACGCTCTTGTGCAGCGCCGGCTGTCAGTTCGATTTTGCGTCCTGCACCAGCGCCTGCGGGGACCGCGTGCAGCAACCCGGAGAGGGCTGCGACGACGGAAACCGTGCCGCCGGAGACGGATGCGATCCGGGCTGCCAGATCGAAGACGGGTGGTCCTGCACCGAGGGTCTGTGCACCGAGATCTGCGGGGATGGGACCGTCATTGGACAGGAAACCTGCGACGGCACCAATCTCGGTCTTGTCCAGGACTGCACCGACGCGGGCTTTTATCGCGGAGAGCCGGCCTGCGGGGACGACTGTCGCCTGGATCTCTCGGGCTGCGAGGGACGCTGCGGTGACGAGATCGCGGAGAGCTTTGAAGGGGAGGCATGCGATGGCGCCGACCTGGCAGGGCTGACCTGTGGTGACTACGGTTTTTATCATGGGGAACTGACCTGCAGCGAGTCCTGTGCAGTCTCGACCGATGACTGCCTTGGCACCTGCGGTGACGGACAGACCGATCTCGCCGACGGTGAGGAATGCGATCTCTCGACCGGCGGCAGGGACTGTGAGTTCTTCCGGCTGCCCGGAGGCCTGCTGGCCTGCTCCGACACCTGCTCGTTCGACCGTTCCGCGTGCCTGACCTGGGCGCAGGTCTCGGCGGGAGGCAACCACACCTGCGCCCGTCGTTCGGATGACACGGTCTGGTGCTGGGGCGACAACACCTACGGCCAGCTCGGCGACGCGACGCTGTTTCCCCGCCTGACGCCGGTCCAGGTCAAGGGAGTGGGCGGGGCTGGATTTCTCGGGGGCATCGTCTCGCTGCATGCAGGGGGCAGCCACACCTGTGCCCTGGCGTCTTCCGGAGCGGCCCTTTGCTGGGGCTACAACGGCAACGGCCGCCTTGGCACCGGCAACACCGTCAACTCCAACACCCCCCTGTTCGTGCGCAACCCCGCCAACACCGGCACCCTCGTCGATGTGGCCTTTCTTCATGCCGGTCCCCGGCACTCCTGCGCGGGCACCAACGCCGGGATCCTTTACTGCTGGGGCTTCAACAACGAAGGCCAGCTGGGCACCGGCGACTCCGGGGATCGCAACCTGCCTGGGTTGGTCAGCACCGTCAACGGGGGCTACCTGTCCGTCGCCTGTGGGGAGGCCCATACCTGTGCCGCCCGCGAGGAGGGCGGGGTGTCCGGAGTGTACTGCTGGGGGAGGAACAACCATGGCCAGCTCGGCATCGGCACGGTCTCGTCCGCCCTGACGCCCCAGTTGATCACCAGTCCGGTCGGCTTCATAGCCCGGGAACTGGCTGCCGGCGCCAACCACACCTGTGCCCGTGCCACCAATGACTCCGGCTACTGCTGGGGAGATGCAACCTACGGGAAATTAGGCAATCTGCGAACTACTCCGGACGTGCTGGTTCCGGGTGGCATTCACGGGTTCCATTCCGGCACCACGTTCTTCGTGGTCGTCGGCAGCGACCATAGTTGCGGCTTCTTCCTGGAGACATCAGGGGTTCCCCCGGTGACACACATGCGTGCGATGTGCTGGGGCTCCAACCTCTACGGCCAGCTCGGGGACGGGACCACCAATGACAGCACGTTCCCCCAGGCCGTGGCGACGCTCGGCGAGGACGAGCCCCTGCAGTTGAGCGCCCTGGGAACCCACACCTGCCTGCTTGACACCGTGGGCCGGATCCGCTGCTGGGGTGCAAACGCCTTCGGCCAACTGGGCAACAATTCCCTGGTCTCCAGCGAAGTGCCGGTCTGGATCGAGGTCCCCTGAGGACCTTTCCGGATGGTTCACGGGAGCGGTGACGGAATTCCCCCGGGACCTGTCGTTTTCTCTTGACTTTTTTTGGCTGGTCCCGTAAGAAAAAGCGCCTTCCGGGAACGTGATCGCCCGGCAGTGGACCGTCTTGAAGACGTTCCGGTTTCGACCCACGGATCACGACGGGCGCGTAGCTCAGTGGGAGAGCACTACCTTGACACGGTAGGGGCCAACAGTTCAATCCTGTTCGCGCCCACAAGGTTTATTGTACTATAATTGTTAATGGACCAATCATCCCCGTTTTCTCCCCCCCAATCAAAATCCCCAGGGAAAACAGCTGGAGTACCATCATGAGTGAGCATGCATCCACCGCTCTGGAAACCCTGCGCCACAGTTGCGCGCACGTCATGGCCGACGCCGTCAAGACCCTCTTTCCCGAGGCGAAGGTCACCATCGGTCCTTCCATAGAAAACGGCTTCTACTACGACTTCGACGTACCCAGACCCTTTTCCGAGGACGACCTCAAGGCCATCGAGTCCCAGATGCGCAAGATCGCCGGCAAGAACCTGCCGTTCGAGCGTCAGGAGATCACGCGTGAAGAGGCCCGGGAGTTGTTCGAGAAGCTGGGCGAGTCCTACAAGCTCGAGATCCTCGACGCGATCCCGGCCGGCGAGACCGTGACGCTCTACCGCCACGGCGAGTTCGTGGACCTGTGCCGAGGCCCCCACGTCGAGCACACCGGCAAGGTCCGCGCGTTCAAACTGCTCAACACCGCCGGCGCCTACTGGCGCGGCGACGAGAACAACGCGATGCTGCAGCGCATCTACGGCACCGCGTTCCCCTCCCCGAAGGAGCTCGACGAGTATCTGGCCTTCCTCGAGGAGGCCAAGAAGCGCGATCACCGGCGCCTGGGCAAGGATCTGGACCTGTTCTCGATCAACGAGACCATCGGCGGCGGACTGGTGCTGTGGCATCCCAAGGGCGGCCGGATCCGCATGACGCTGGAGGACTTCTGGCGTCAGCGGCACCTCGAGCACGGCTACGAGATCGTGTACACGCCGCACATCGCCCGCGAGGAACTGTGGCACCAGAGCGGCCACCTGGGCTTTTACAAGGAATCGATGTTCTCCGGCATGGAGGTCGAGGGGCAGCCCTACCTGATCAAGCCCATGAACTGCCCCTACCACATCCAGATCTACAAGAACAACCTGCACTCCTACCGTGATCTGCCGTACCGCTGGGCCGAGCTGGGCACGGTGTACCGCTTCGAGCGCTCCGGCGTGCTCCATGGCCTGTTCCGTGTCCGCGGCTTCACGCAGGACGACGCGCACATCTTCATGCGCCGGGACCAGATGGCCGAGGAACTGACGACCGTGTTCCATTTCAGCCTGAACATGCTCAAGGCGTTCGGCTTCACCGATTTCGTCTGCAGGCTGGCGACCCGTCCGGAGGGCAAGAGCACCGGCTCCGAGGAGATCTGGACCGAGGCCACCGCGCGGCTGCGCGAGGTGCTTGAAGCCTGGGGCGGCGAGTACGAGGTCGACGAAGGCGGCGGCGCGTTCTATGGTCCGAAGATCGACATCGCCCTCAAGGACAGCCTTGGCCGGCAGTGGCAGTGCTCCACGATCCAGCTCGACTTCAACCTGCCGGAGCGCTTCGACATGACGTTCATCAACGCCAACAGCGAGCGTGAACGCCTGATCATGGTGCACCGCGCCCTGCTGGGATCGATCGAGCGCTTCTTCGGGATCCTGCTGGAACACTACGCCGGCCGTCTGCCGCTGTGGCTGGCTCCCGAACAGTTCCGCGTGGTCACCGTCACCAACGATCAGGACGCCTGGGCCAGCGAGGTCGCCGCGCTGCTCAACGCCCGGAAGTTCCGCGCCACGGCCGATCTGCGGACGGAGAAACTGAACTTCAAGATCCGCGATGCCCAGATGCAGAAGATTCCCGTCATCCTGGTGGTGGGCAAGCGTGAAGTCGAGGAGCGCGCGGTCACCCTGCGCACGACCGACGAAAATACGGGAAAAATGATACCCATCGAGGAAATTTTCGCTATGATGGAGCCGCAGGCCGAGTGGCCCGTGATTTTATAAACATCTGCCCTCGTGGCGCCAACTGACCCAAGGAGGTGTCGTCATTCGTCCTCAACTCAAACAAAATCGTCCCGAAGAGGCCTTTCGCATCAACCATCGCATCCGCGTCCCCGAAGTGCGGGTGATCGATGAGGATGGAGAACAACTGGGCATCATGAGCACCTATGATGCCATCCGCAAGGCCGAAGAGAAAGGCCTCGAACTGGTGGAAGTGAGCCCCAAGGCCCAGCCGCCGGTCTGCAAGATCATGGATTATGGCAAGTTCAAGTACGAGCGTGCCAAGCAGGAAAAGGTCAAGCGCCAGAACGCCACCCAGATCAGCATGAAGGAAGTCAAGTTCCGTCCCAAGACCGACGATCATGATCTGGATTTCAAGATCAGGAACATCAAGAAGTTCCTGGAAGAGGGCGACAAGATCCGTGTGGTCGTGTCGTTCCGTGGTCGTGAAATCGTGCATCCCGAGTTCGGTTTCCAGTTGCTGGAATCCATCCTCAAGGATCTCGGTGACGGAGTGGACGTGGAGCAGAAGCCCACCCACGAAGGACGGGCGGTCTCCATGCTGCTGGCGCCGGTGGCCAAGTTGAAGGTGAAAAAGCCCGAGACCGCGCGGCCCGAAGAGGAAGCCCGGCCCCTGCCCTGACAACCGATCGGTAAGATAGGACCCGAATATGCGTCTGTATCAAAAGAAGATTCCAGTCATAGCTCAGGAAATCGTCAAGCGGCTGACCACCGAGGACGACATCGAGACCCGCAACGGCCCCGAGGTCCAGTTGGACATCGAGAGCGTCTTGAACGAATACATCCGCCTGGAACGGGAGATCACCGACAAGGCACGTGAGCATCTGAAGAACACGGGCCTGTCCTTCGAACACTTCGGCCGCGTCAAGCGCGCCAAGGCCGAGGAGCGGGATTTCGCGATGGGTGAGGAGGGCATCCGGTACATGAGCACGCAAATGCTCGAGATCCTGATGCAGTCCACCCACGTGGACGAGATCTATTCCGATGATCGGGAGATCCGGTCCAAGCTCGAGGCCGTGCTCCAGAAGTACATGACCCTGGACGAGGAGATCGAGGAAGAGGTGCGCAAGCGCCTGAAGAACCTCGAGGAAGGTTCCTCCGCCTGGGACATCGAATACAAGAAGATGCTCCTGAGGATGAAGTCGAAATACCAACTGGAGTGATCCCATTCTCCGGTACGAGGCTCGACCCGTGGCACTGATTCTGACCGTCGTAGAAACCCACAAGGGCGTACTTTCCCAGGCCAGTCTGGGGGCCCTCGAGGTTGGCAGGCAGGTCGCCTCTTCCCGCGGTGCGACGCTCTACGCCGTGCTGCTCCTGTCCTCCTACGACCGGCTGCAGCAGGACCGGGGACGCGAGCTCGTGATCTCAGCCGGACTCGAAGACGGCGGCCGGCTGGATGCAGACGACGTGCTCCCCGCGGTCGCCCGAAGGCTCTGCGAACTGACGAACGCTCCGGTGGCTGAGATCCATCGTGTGGACGGAGACCTGCTCCGTGTCGTGGTGAGCTTCGACGGCAAACCCTTCAACCACGGGCGCGCCGGTACAGTGGTACCTCTGTTGCGCTCACCGTGCAGCCGGCGCGCGGTGGAGGCTCGGGCAGCCTTCGCCGTGTCCGGCCACGCAGACTCGGCTCTCGTACCGGAGGAACACTACCTGCTCGAGAAGTGGGGGTATCGATCCCAGCTGTCCATCCCGCTGCTGTCA
>PHAZ01000358.1 GCA_002841825.1 Deltaproteobacteria bacterium HGW-Deltaproteobacteria-22
ACAAGAGCGCCGCCTCCTTCGTCTGCGTCATCAACCTCGTCCCCTACTCCATCATGGCACGCTACCGCCTGGCCCTCTCCTACGACGCGCTGGGCAAGTACAGCCTCGCCCGGGAGCAGCTCCAGTGGGTCCTTGCCGACGCCTCCGAGGAGGCCAGGCCCCTCAAGGCCGACGCCCAGAAGCGCTTCGACCAGATCAAGGACCTCCCTGACAAGGGCGCCGCCGTCGTGAAGCCGCCGGTGGATCCGGCCGCGGAAAAGGCCCGTCTCGAGGAAGCGGCCCGCATTGCCGCAGAGAAACGCAAGAAGGATGAGGCTGAAAAGGCCCGAATCGCAGCCGAAGCCCGCAACAAGGACGAGGCCGAAAAGGCCCGAATCGCAGCTGAAAACCGCAAGAAAGCAGACGCGGAAAAGGCCCGAATCGCAGCCGAAGCCCGCAAAAAAGCAGCCGACGAAAAGGCGGCCCGCGACGCGAAAATCGGCTCCGGAGAGCCGGCGGCGCCTTCAACCCCCGGGCTCACGTCGAAGTGGTGGTTCTGGACCGGCGTGGCCACCACCGCCGTGTTCACCGGCGCGGCCGTGTTCTTCGGCATGCAGACCCTCGACGCCCGCGACAAATGGGAGACCAACTGGAATCCCGAGGATCGCAGCGCCCTTGAGGACAACCGCCTGTTCACCGATCTGGCCATCGGCGGGGCGGGGTCACCATCTGGCTGACGCGCCCGAAGAAGACCGACGATACGAAGACCGGTTGGATGATGATTCCCGCGTGCGGCCCCGAGGGTTGCATGATGACCTTTTCCGTGGGATTTTGATGGGGAGACCAACATGAAACACAGTATTCTATTTTCTTTACTATTTTCGTTCTGGGTCTTCTCCGGCTGCTCGTTGCTCGTCGAGGTCAAGGACCCCCCCGGCAATCCATCATGCGGGGACGGCCAGATCGATCACGACGAGGACTGTGACGGCGTCAACCTCGGCAACAGCACCTGCGAAACCGAGGGCTTCAGTCACGGCAGCATCAGTTGCGCGACCGACTGCAGGCTAGACACCAGTGAATGTTCCAACGGCAACATCTGCGGCAACAGCACCCTCGAGGCCCCCGAGCAGTGCGATGGCGCCGATCTGGGCACCTGGACCTGTGAAGATTTCAGTTTCGAAGGTGGCGTCCTGGCCTGCCTTTCCGATTGCACCTTCGACACCTCCGGGTGCGACGGCAACAATCCCTGCGGCAACGGCAACATCGACACCGGCGAAGACTGCGACGGGGACAACCTCAACAACACGACCTGCAACGACCTGGGTTTCCTGGACGGCGAGCTCGGCTGCTTTGACGACTGCCGTTTCGACACCCAAAATTGCTCCAGCAACTGCGGCAACGGCGTCATCGACACCGGGGACGGAGAGGACTGCGAGGGCAGCAACCTCAACAACACGACCTGCGCGGACTGGGGGTTCGATCCCGCCGGAAACCTTCAATGCAACTACCTTTGCCGAATGGACTTCTCCGGATGCGCCTATACGGCAGGCCATCCCCAGGCGGAGTTCATCGCCTCCGGTGCCGCTCATAGTTGCGGAGCTTCCCCTAACGGTGTCTTCTGCTGGGGATGGAACCAGCATGGTCAACTCGGAACCAACTCTCCCCAAATGTACACTCCCGTGCCTGTAATGGTCTATTACAATGGCACCACCGTTCTGGGGGCCTCCTCGATCGCCGCGGGCGGCATGCACACCTGCGTCGTCGCCACCAACCCAGGACTCAGCGGAAAGATCTTCTGTTGGGGAAACAACAGCTTGGGCCAGCTCGGCAACAGCAATACCAATACTTTCTTTGAACCGAGCGAAGTCAATAGCACCGACACCTTCAGCGCCGTCTCCGCAGGCTTTGAGCACACCTGTGCGATCCGGAGCACCGATGGCTCGGTCTGGTGCTGGGGCAGCAATTCGAACGGCCAGCTCGGCGTCGGAGGCGCCGGCTCAAACCTGCCCCTGCAGGTCCCCGGTCTGACCAACGTCACCAAGATCTCCGCCGGGTTTGCCCACACCTGCGCGATCGAAACCATCAACGCTGCCAGCCAGCGACTCTGGTGCTGGGGCGCCAACTTCGCCGGCCAACTGGGACTGGGCGACGCCCAGGATCGATTCGCCCCGGCGCTGGTGATGGCCTCCTCAAATTTGCTGTCGGTGACCTGTGGATACCAGCACACCTGCGCCGTCGACGACAACGGAAGCGTCTACTGCTGGGGCGCCAACGAGGAGGGACAGGTCGGACTGCCCGGCACCGACCGTTACTTCTCCCCCCAACAGGTCCCAGGTATTTCCGCCACGATCATCACCGCCGGTGCCTACCATACCTGCGCTTCGCAACAGGGAAACAACCTCATGTACTGCTGGGGCCGCAACGTCCACGGCCAACTGGGTCTCTCGGACACGAATCCGCGGAACTCGCCGACTTCCTTTGTCACCGCCTACAACGTCTCGCAGATCTCCGGTGGCCAAGAGCACACCTGTGCGACGGAAACGGACCCGACTTACAACACTTTCACCTATTGCTGGGGCGGTAACTGGTACGGTCAACTCGGTGCCGGTTCCAACTATGACATTTACTGGGAGGAGATTGTGTTCTGACGGCCGGACTCAGCCTGTCTCCCGATGGATACCCGTCAAGTTGTTGATATCAATCTAAAAACAATCGAATGGGTGACACCGGATCCACGAGAATCCGATTGCGTTTTCAGTGATTTTTTGTCATATCGTTGAAGTTGGCATTTTTCCCACAAGGTGGTTGTCCATGAAATTGATCCCGTACTTCATGCTGGTCGCATTCCTGACGCTGATGGCCACGCCCGTCCACGCCCAGGAAATCGTGTGTCCCAAGGCTTCGACCAACGTCGAAGAAAACAAGAACGAAGCCCGCAGATATTACAATATGGGCAATACATATTTTAATATGAAGCAGTACGACAAGAGCGCCGCCTCCTTCGTCTGCGTCATCAACCTCGTCCCCTACTCCATCATGGCACGCTACCGCCTGGCCCTC
>PHAZ01000036.1 GCA_002841825.1 Deltaproteobacteria bacterium HGW-Deltaproteobacteria-22
GGAGCGTGTACGGCAGCACCTCGCCGATGCGATCGCTCACCGTGACCGACGGATCCATGTACGAGCGTCCCAGCGTGCCGTCGCCGATGTTTCCCATGTAGCGTGCGAACTGGGCGCCGAGACCTTCGTCGAGGTGAAGGCGCCGCCGGAACGCCTCCTTGTCGGCCGCCTGCACCTGCTCGCCGAGCAGGTTGTCCACCGGATCCCCGGGGATCGCGTGAATCATGAAAAACACGAGCACCACCACGCCCACCAGGGCGAACAAGCCCATTGCGGTGCGTCGGGCGAAGAATTTCCACATGACGCCGGCGATAATAGGGGAGGGCGCCGTGAAACGCCAAAAACGGGGCCCGGCAGGCTGGAGAAATAATTGTCTTGTACCCTGTTTTTCTTCCTTGCTTTTTTTCAGCAGCGTCGGTATAAAAGAAAATATACGTTTTTGACCGCGCCGGAGTTCGCATGCGCTACTTCGTCCACTGCAAGTCGTCCATCGGAAACGACTTATTTCTGCTGCACCAGAACGGCTGCGTGCTGTTCCCGGATCCGGAGACCGTCGAGTTCCTCGGCGACTTCGACGGCGCCAACGAGGCGTTGAAGGCGGCACGATCCCGCTTCGGGGTCACCGCCGGCTGCCGCTTCTGCTGTCCCGAGTGCAATGTACCCCGGCGGGCCGACGCCGAAGCCGGGGACGCCCGAACCAACGCATCCAACGGCGGATCCCCACCCTGAGTCGGTTTAACCAGGAAAAAAGTGTCAGCACGGTTCGAGCCGACCCGGAGGCGCTCGGTCGGTTGGAAAATCAAGTGGTTTGTTCGGTCGTTCGTTCCAGTTCGTCGATCAACGCACGCAAGGCGTCGGCCGTGCACGTGCGGAAGATGCGGTTGCGGAAGACGCGGCCGCCGGGCAGGGACGAGGACATCCAGGCGAGGTTCTTCTGGATCTCGGTGATCTTGAGCTCGTGCGGGCGATCCGGTTGCGCGGCCAGCACCTCGTCAAAGTACTCGCGCATGGCACCAAAGCGCGCGGCCGCATCCGGCGGTGCCGGCAGGGGCTCCCCCAGGAACGCGGCTCGGCAGGCGGAAAACAACCACGGGTTGCCCCAGGAGGCGCGTCCGATCATGACCCCGGCGGCTCCGGTGCGCTCGACAAGCTCCTTGGCCGCCAGCGCGCTGTCGACGTCGCCGTTGGCGATCACGGGCACGGACACCGCCTGCACGACCTGCGCGATGTACTCCGGGTTGGAGCGGCCGGTGAACACCTGGGCCCGGGTGCGGCCGTGCACGGTCACGCC
Source organism: Deltaproteobacteria bacterium HGW-Deltaproteobacteria-22 (assembly GCA_002841825.1). Classification (GTDB taxonomy): domain Bacteria; phylum Myxococcota_A; class Polyangia; order HGW-17; family HGW-17; genus HGW-17. Next base: position 1,292 of record PHAZ01000036.1, read on the forward strand.
GCAGGCGCCCGCATCGACCATGCGCCGCGCGAAGTCCGGTGCGTTGAGGGAGGAGTCGTCCCAGCCGGCGCGGATCTTCACGGTCACGGGGATGATCTCCGGCGCCGACGCCCGCACCGAGCGCACGACGGCCGCGGCGCGCTCGGGGTCGCGCATCATCGCCGCGCCGGAGCCCGAGCGGATGATGTCCTTGGCGGGGCAGCCCATGTTGATGTCGATCCAACCGGCGCCGCGCTCGGCGGCCAGGAACGCGGTGTAGCCCATCTCGTGGGGATCGGCGCCGACGATCTGCACGGCGTAGGGTTTTTCGGGCAGGCCGCGCTCGAACAGGGCCAGAGCAGAGGGCACCGATCGGAACGCGGCCGCGGAACTGACCATCTCGGTGAAGGACGCGCCCGCGCCAGCGCGCTCGCACACACGACGCATCACGAGCGTGGTGACGCCGGCCATGGGGGCCAGGATCACCGGCGGTGAGATCGTGAGCGGTCCCAGAGAGAGTGCGGTCGGCAGGGTCATTGGAAGAGATCGGGCTTCAGTGTGGTCAGTTTTTCCAGGTAGTATTCGAAGGATGCGCAGCGCTCCAGCCGATCCTCCTCCACCTCGGTCATGAGGAACTTCATCACCCGGCCCAACTGGGGGCCGGGCTTCATGCCGAGGCGCTCCATGAGCACGTTTCCCAGGCCCGTGGGCAGCGGCGGCAGCCTGGCGTCGAGCTCGAGCACCTCATGGATGCGGCGGTCCAGGTCGTCGATCATGCGCTGGGCCTGCTCGCGGCGGCCGGGGCGCTTGCTCGTGATGTCCGCGCGTCCCAGGGTCAGCAGGTCGTCGAGCACGCCCTCGGGCAGCTCGTGCTCGAAGCGTCGCACGGCGGAGTCGGTCCAGGAGGGGAGGTACTGCCCGGGCCGCAGGTGCAGCTGGACCAGCTGGTACACACGCAGCGCCAGGGGCTCGGGAAATCCCAGCCGGGCGGCGATCTTGCGGAACATGCGTGCGCCCACACGGTCGTGGCCGTAGAAGGTCACCTTGCCGTCGCGGGTGAACTCGCGCGTCTTGGCCTTGCCGATGTCGTGGAACAGGGCAGCGACGCGCAGCTCCAGGCGCGGCTCGATCTGCATGACCACCTGCAGCGTGTGGTCCCAGACGTGCTTGTGGCGGCGGTCGTCCTCGCTGGAGAGGTTCACCGTCTCACCCAGCTCGGGGATGAACAGGTCCAGCACACCGCTCTTCAGCAGAAAGCGCATGCCCTCGGCGGGCTTGTCCGAGATCAGCAGTTCGAACAGGCGTTCGCGGAAGAGGTCGTTGTGGCCCGCCAGTGACGGCACGGCCGCAGCGATCTCCTCCCGGTGCTGGAGGGGAAGGGCGTCCCATTCCAGTGCCGGCGGCAGGCTCCACTGAAGGACCATCTCGGGCATCGCAGCGAGCAGCGCCCGCAGGTCTTCGAGAGGTGGAAGGTCGGACCTGTCGGCCCTGTCGGCCTTGTCGGACAGCTCGGACTTGTTGGACTTGTCGGCCTTTTTGGACTTGTCGGACTTGTCGTCCTCGTCCACGATGATGGTGACTGGGCCATTGTTGATCATGATTATGTCCATGTGCGCGCCGAACACGCCGGTCTGCACCGGAATCCCGGCCTTCCGCAGGCTTTCGGCAACGGCGTCGCATAACGGCTGAGCCAGCTCGGGAGGGGCCGATTCGGAAAAGGAGGGACGGTTTCCCTTGCGGCAGTCACCGTAGAGGGTGAACTGGCTGACCAGCAGCACGCCGCCGCCCACTGCGGAGAGGTCGCGGTCGAACTTGCCCAGATCGTCCTGAAACAGGCGCAGTTGGGCGATCTTCCTGGCCATCCGGTCCGCCTCGGCGGGCGTGTCGGTCCGATGGATCGCCAGCAGCACCAGATACCCAGGTCCGATCTGCCCGACCGTCTCGTCGTTCACCTTCACTTCAGCCTGTGTTACCCGTTGAATCACGCAGCGCATCATCGCCTCTTCGCCCGGAGACTTGTGGCGGGTTTTTGCTGCCCCGTCAAGTCGAAAACCGCGCGCCTGATCGCATTTTTCAGAATTCCTGAAATATTTTCCCGGTAGACCGGGTTTTACGCAATACTGTTGACTCACATTCTGAGTTGTGGATATTCCCCTTACTGTTCGCTGAGAGGTGATTTGTGCAAAAAAACGTATTGATTCTGGTGATCGCTGCTGCTGGCCTGTTCATGTTCTCCTGCAAGAAGGACACCTGTCCCCTCGGGCAGAAGAACGTCTCGGGCAAGTGCATGTGCAAGACCGACTCCAACTGCCCCAAAGGCGAAATCTGCCGTGACGGACAGTGCATCAAGGAACTGAAGTCCGCGTGCCCGGCCGTGCCCTGCAAGGACGGCAAGGTCTGTGACAACGGCCTGTGTCGCGCCTGCGCCGAGGACGCCGAGTGCGGCGCCGGCAAGCACTGCTGGGAAGGCGCCTGCCGCACCGACGGCAACCAGTGCGACCCCGACCGCGACTGTCCGCTGGGCCAGAAATGTTCCCACGGGTTCTGCGTGGCCGATGCCAGCCCGGGCACCTGCGTTGGCGAGGAGTGCAAGATCACGCCGCCCTGCGAGCTCGATGACCTGTACTTCGAATACAAGGCCGCCCGTCTCTCCAAGGCCGGTCGTGACGCGCTGAAGAAGAGCGTGGAGTGCATGAAGAAGGGCTCCGAGGTCGGACTGGCCCGCGTTCACCTGATCGGCATGGCCGACCCCCGCGGTCCCGAGACCTACAACGACGACCTGTCCAGCCAGCGCCTGAAGACCGTCCAGGACGAGATCGCGCTGCTGGCCCCGGGGCTCGTCGGCAAGTTCCGCTTCACGACCGAACCGCTGGGCGAGACCTGCGCCAGCGGTCAGGACGAGGCCTCCTGGGCCAAGGACCGCCGCGTCCATTTCATGTTCTACAAGAAGGTCGGGCAGGTCTGCCCGGAATAGTGGTGGTCCGATGAAGCTCCGCCTCATCGCGCTAGGTCTGCTGTGGCTTCCCGCAGCCTGCGGTCCCGCTTGGCTGCCGGCCCGTCCGGCGAGGTTCGCCCGGCTACATGGCACCATCGACCGGCTCGAGCTCGCCATCAACAAGGATGGCGACCTGCGCAAGAACAGCCTTCGCGAGACCGTCGCCCAGACCCGTGACATCAACGGGATCAGCGCGGAGCGCTTCCTGTTCGGAAACGCCGTCGCCCGCCTGTGGTCGAAGTTGTTCCAGGACCTTGAGCTCCTGGACAAGACCCTCGAAACGTCGGCGCAGGGCATCGACTACATCGAAAAAAAGACGCTGTTCGAGAAGGGGCGTCTCGACGAGAACTTCGCCGAGTTCAACCTGCGCTTCGACACCGTCCGCGGGCAGTTGGCCGAGACGCTCTGCATGCGGAACCCGAAGGCCGCGCTGTGCCAGCCTGCGGCCGATCCCCAGGAGAAGACCCCATGAGACGCCGCCTGCTGCCGGTGCTTTTGTTCCTGCTGCTGCCGTCCTGCGCATGGTTCGTGTCGCGCAAGGAGGCCGATGACATGGGATTGCGCGTGGAGCGCGTGTCCTCGGCGTTCGCGGCCCGCTCGGCCGACGAGGCGACCCTCAAGGAGAACCTGGCCCGGCTGAAGGTCGAGCTCGAGAAGATCCGCGAGGAGCGTGAGAACTACATGGGGAGGCAGGCGCAGTTCATGGAGGACGTGCGCGGCAAGATCGACGATCTGCAGACCCGCGTACAGGCGCTCGAGCAGCGGCTCGCGGCGGCCACCGGAAAGGTGGACTCCGAGTTGTTCCGCCAGCTGCAGGCCGTCACCGCGGCGCTGGCCGCGCGGGCCCAGGAGATCACCGAGCTGGAGAGGCTGTCGCGGGAGACCGCGTGGGTGTCCAGCCAGCTCAAGCCCGAGGAACTCGGGGACGTCATCGCCGCGCTGGCGGCCGCCAAGCAGTGGAAGCTGGCCCAGGGACACCTGGCGTTGATGATCCAGAAGCACCCCGGCTCGCCCCAGTTGGGGGTGACCGTGGCCGGGCTCGCCGAGACCGCTTTTTCCGACACCGAGTTCGCCAAGGTGGTGCTCTACGCAGATCTGTACCGGCGCCTCTTCCCGTCGGGCCCCTCCGTGGCCCGCGTCACCTTCCTGCTGGCCCAGGCCCATGCCCAGTTCATGGACTGCGCCCGGGCGATCCCCACGCTCAAGGCCTATGTCGCCTCGTATCCCGACGCCGCCGACTTCCAGGCGGCCAAGGCCCTGCTGGAGAACCTCGAGAAGATGCGGCACAGCCGCCAGGTGTGTGCACCCTGATGGCGTCGGCGCGTCCGGGAGTCTTCCGCCTCGCAGGGGAGATGCAGCCCCGCGGCGATCAGCCCGAGGCCATCGCCGGGCTCCTTGAGGGCCTGTCCGCCGAAGAGCGTTTTCAGGTGCTTCTGGGCATCACGGGATCGGGCAAGACCTTCACCATGGCCAAGGTCATCGAGCAGTGGGGCCGTCCCACGCTGATCCTGGCGCACAACAAGACCCTCGCTGCCCAGTTGTTCGCCGAGTTCCGCCAGTTGTTCCCCGACAACGCCGTGCAATACTTCGTCTCGTATTACGATTACTACCAGCCCGAAGCCTACATGCCCGCGACCGACACCTACATCGAGAAGGACAGCGCGATCAACGAGGAGATCGACCGGCTGCGGCACGCGGCGACCAACTCGCTGCTGTCGCGCCAGGACGTGATCATCGTGGCCTCGGTCTCGTGCATCTTCGGCATCGGTTCGCCGGGGTTCTACCGCGATCTGGCGCTGGAGCTGGCCGTGGACCAGGAGATCGACCGTGACGAGGTGCTGCGCCGCCTCGTGGACATCCAGTATGAGCGCAACGACTACGACTTCTATCGCGGCACCTTCCGGGTGCGCGGCGACGTGGTCGAGGTGTTCCCGTCGGACTCCGACCGCACCGCATGGCGAATCTCATGGTTCGGAGACCGGATCGAGCGCATCCGCCAGTTCGATCCCTTCCTGAACCAGGCCCAGCAGGAGACCACCGCGGCGCTGATCTTCCCGAGCAGCCACTATGTCGTGCCCGAGCAGGATCTGCATCGCGCCATGACGGACATCCGCGAGGAGCTTCGCGTCCGGCTTTCGGAGTTCAACGCGGGGGGCAAGCTGCTCGAGGCACAGCGCCTGGAGATGCGCACGGCAGCTGACCTGGAGATGCTCGAGACCGCCGGCTGGTGCCGCGGCATCGAGAACTACAGCCGCCACTTCGACGGACGCGAGGCGGGCTCCCCTCCTGCGACGCTGCTGGACTATTTCCCGAAGGACTTCCTGCTGTTCGTCGACGAGTCCCACCAGACGCTGCCGCAGGTGCGGGGCATGCAGAACGGCGACGCCGCGCGCAAGAAGAACCTCGTGGAGTACGGATTCCGCCTGCCGTGTGCCATGGACAACCGTCCCCTGACCTTCGACGAGTTCCGCGAGCGGATCTGCAAGGTCGTGTGCGTCAGCGCCACCCCCGGCGACTGGGAGCTCAACCAGACCCAGGGCGTCGTCATCGAACAGATCGTTCGTCCCACGGGCCTCCTCGAGCCCGCCATGGAGGTGCGGCCGTCGGAGCACCAGCTCGATGACCTGCTCGAGGAGATCCGCAAGTGCAAGGAGGTCGAGGAGAAGGTGCTGGTCGTCACGCTGACCAAGCGCTCGGCCGAGCGCCTGACCGAGTACTACGGCGACCTGGGCGTGCGCGTGCGCTACCTCCACAGCGACATCGACACCCTCGAGCGCATCGAGATCCTGCGGGACCTGCGCCTGGGCGAGTTCGACGTGCTCGTGGGCATCAACCTGCTGCGCGAAGGTCTGGATCTGCCCGAGGTCTCGCTGGTGGCCGTCCTCGACGCCGACACCGAAGGCTTCCTGCGATCGGACCGCTCCCTGTTCCAGATCAGCGGCCGCGCCGCCCGCCACCTCAACGGCCGTGTCATCCTGTACGCCGACCGCGTCACCGACTCCATGCGCAAGGTCCTCGACGAGACCGACCGCCGCCGCACGATCCAGCGGCAGTACAACGTCGATCACGGCATCGAGCCTGCGTCGATCATCAAGAGCATTCTTGATATCAATAAAATGATCGGCCTGGATCGCCCCGTCGCCGCTCCCAAATCCACCGGCGTGGACCCGGCCAAGGCCGAGGCCGCCATCGTCAAGTTGACGCGGAAGATGCGCGAGGCCGCCCGGAAGCTGCAGTTCGAGGAGGCCGCCCGCCTGCGCGACGAGATCCGGGCGCTTGAAGAGTCGGTCCTGGGCGCGTGAGCGAGGCCTGTCCCTGGCGCGGTGGCTGCCGGTCAAATCTGTCCAGAATTTGGACAAATTACGGGTGGGCGGACGCTTCCGGGGGCATTTCGTGCCTTTGGGGGGTGTTTTTGTCCACCTTTTAGACAGCGTCTAAGTTTTAGACATTTCCAGACGAGATAAACAACCTCCGCCAATGTAAAAATCCCCAAGCGTGGAAGCGATTTTTTTCAGTCAACAAGCCTTGGCATTTTTCTTGCGAAACCAAGCGCGCCCGTCGCGGTCGTTTTACGACGAGCCAAGGAGTTCCCCGATGAAAACCACTCTTCGCACCCTGAGCACCCTTCTCCTGAGCCTGTTCTTTGTCGCCTGCGCCGCCGACCTGCAGGTCGCCGACCCGGTCGCAGCCGACGACGATGCCGTGCCGCGCCAAGGCGTGACCCTCCTCGATGTCCAGCCGGGATTTTCGTTCACCGCCCGCTTCGTGAAGGGCGACGACGTGATCTTCGTGCAGGCGGTCCGCGGTCAGCGCACCCCCGAGATGTACCAGCAGGATCCCGAAAGCCCGCGTTTCGAGATCGACGCCCGCGTCACCGACCGCGACGGCCGCATCCTGTACCTGCGCCGCGGCGGCGACTCCTTCGTGGATCCCACCTGGACCGACGACGTGATCTGGCAGGAGAGCCTGCCCCCGGCCACCGGCGCCAACCGCGCCCTCTTCGAGATGATCGCCGAGGCCACCGACGCCATCGAGGCCGAGCTGCTCACCCAGGGCGTCGTGGTGACGCTCCTGGACGAGCTGTCCGCGGTCCGCGGCTTCGCCCGCAACGCGCCGGTCGCTTACGCCGACTCCCTGCGCCTGGTCGACGAGCGGATCCTCAAGGAAGGCTTCCTGGGGATCCCCGAGGCCGGCGGCGGCGGTTCCCTGGCCGGCGAGGAGGCCGACGCCCTGTCCCTGTCGGCCGGCTGGTACTATGCCGCCGTCCATGACAAGAGCACGGCCCTCATCGCCCGTCACAGCGGTGTGCGCCTGCACCAGCTCAACGGCTCGGGCACGTTCGCCTACTATGATTTCTGCAACCACGGCACCTGCCCCGCCGAGATGAGCCAGAAGTGCAGCCTCATCAAGATCAACCGCCCCGCGTGGTACCTGCCCGCCTGCTCCACGGGATACGCAGCCTTCTCCGACGGCGGCGGCCACAACTGCCATGACGACTCCCGCGTCCAGATGGCCAGCTTCATCTTCGGCGCCTCCAACAACGGCAGTCAATGGTGGTGCAACGGCTATGACGACGACACCGACATGTCGGCCCCTCCGGGAGACCTCGACGGTTCGGCGGACTGCAGCGACGACGCGTACCGGGGCTACAACCACTACAACATGTTCTGGTACACGGCGACCAACACCAACTCCGCGCAGCAGGCCACGGTGAACTATACCGTCACGCTGGCCGCCGGCGCCACGTACACTTTCAGCACCTGCGGCTCCACCTCCGAGGACACCTTCCTGCGGCTCAAGAACTCCAGCGGCACCCAGGTGACGTACAACGATGACGCCTGCGGTCTTCAGTCCACCATGACCTACAAGCCCACGACCGCCGGCACCTACACCGTGGTCTCCGGCTGCTACGGAAGCGCGACCTGCACCGCCCGCATCAAGATCTCCCTGATCAGCGGCGACGCGGCTCCCACCACCACCGAGAACACCGAGTACCTGGCCGGCTACAGCGCGACGAACACCAACTCCGCGCTGGACACCGCCAACACCATCACCACGTACCTGAACCTGGTGGCGGGCACGACCTACACCATCACCACCTGCGGCTACGCCTCCACGGACACCTACCTGCGGCTGTACAACTCCGCCGGGACGCAGGTGACCTACAACGACGACGCCTGCGGCACCCAGTCGTCCATGGTCTTCACGGCCAGCGCCACCGGTGCCTACCGCCTCGAGGCCGGCTGCTACGGCAGCGGCTCCTGCAGCGCCTCCTCGATCAAGGTCTCCTTCTAGCCAATTTACCTGTCAGCAGTCGATTTCCCTTTCCCAATTCCCCATCTCCATCTCCAAATCGAAATCGAAATCGACCCGTTTGTCCGCTCTTTCCTAAACAGTCCAGAAATTAGACAGTCTCGTCGATGGGATGCCTTCCTGCGACCTGCGGGGGTGTTATTGAACCCGTTCTTGTCCAGCTTTTAGACAGTGTCCAACTATTAGACGTCCGGCAGCGTTCATGTGGATCCAAACGATCAAGATCGGCATTGTAAATCAACGAGTCTTGCCCAGTCCAACATCTGGCCTCAAACCTGCAATAAGCGCCGCGCTCGCCCGTCCGGTGAGCAGTGGCCCGCGGGGGCCGGAAGGAGTCCGACCATGAAAAATTCACTTCGCATCCTGACAGCCACCCTCTTCAGCATGAGCCTGGCCGCCTGCAGCGCCGGCCCCACCGGTGAGAACAGCCTGGAGCCGGAAGTGGAAGCCGGTCTCCATCAGGGCGTGCAGATCGTCGACCTGCAGCCGGGCTTCTCCTTCACGGTCCGCTTCGTCCAGGGGCAGGACGTGATCTTCATGCAGGCGATCCGCGGTCGCGAGACCCCGGCCGAGTATCAGAATGATCCTTCCGTGCCGAAATACGAGATCGACGCCCGCATCACCGACAAGGAAGGGCGGCTTCTGTACGTCCGCCGCGGTGGCGACGACTTCGTGGACCCGACCTGGGAAGACGATCTCACCTTCTCCGAGAGCCTGCCGCCGGCGACCTCGTCCAACCGCAAACTCTTCGAGATGGTCACCGCCGCATCGAAGGTGCTCGACGCCGAGCTGGCCCGCACGGCCGGCGCCGAAGCCATGGCCTCGGTGCTTCCCGAGATCGGCGCCCTGCGTGAGTTCGGCCGCTCCGCGCCCCAGGCGCTGGAAGCCTCCGACCTGGCCGTGGCGGCCCACGTGAACACCTACGGGCTGATCCCGCCCGTGGCCGGCGGCGGCGGAACCGACGGTCCCGAGGACGCCCAGAAGTACCTCGATGCCGGCTGGTACTTCATCGCCGTGCACCGCAAGAGCATCTCCTTCACCTTCGGGACCGGCGATCACAGCGCCACCCGCATCCACAAGTACAACACCACCAGCGGTGGGTATACGTACTTCGATTTCTGCAACCACGGCACCTGCGCCGGCGACATGGGCGAGAAATGCCGCCTGACCATGATCAACAAGCCGAGCTGGACCGCGATGACCTGCAGCACCGAGTACAACACCTGGTCCAACAGCCCCGGCCACAACTGCCATGACGACACCCGCGTCCAGATGGCCGCCTTCGTATACGGCCCGTCCATGGCCCGCAACCAGTACTGGTGCAACGACGGCGACTCCTCGGTTGACCTCAGCGGCGGCTTCGAGCAGGGCGGCTCCCCCGACTGCAACGAAGGCACCGACACGGGTTACAACCATCCCAGCATGCTGAACTTCTGGGCCTCGAACACCGCGTCGGCCACCCAGAACACCGCCCAGTTCAGCCTGGTCCTCGCCGAGGGCGCGACCTACCAGATCAGCACCTGCGGCAACGTCTCGACGGACACCGTCATGCGCCTCAAGAACGCGGCCGGTACCGAGATCGCCTACAACGACGATGACTACGGCTGCAGCTACAACCGCGCCTCCACGCTGAACTTCACGGCTCCCGCTTCCGGGTCGTACACCCTGCACGTCGGCTGCTACTCCACCCTCTCCTGCAACGGCAAGGTGTGGGTCAAGCTGGTGAGCTCCACCACGCCTCCTCCTCCTCCTCCCCCGCCGCCGCCGCCGCCCAACTACTATTCGGCGACGAACACCAACTACGCCATGCAGAACTATGCTTCCTTCTGGTACTGGCTCAATGCCGGCACGACCTATCAGTTCAGCACCTGCGGCACGTCTTCGACGGACACCTATCTGCGCCTGGAGTACTATGACATCAACACGTACGCCATCAGTGAAGTCACCGTCAACGACGACGCCTGCGGCCTGCAGTCCACCATCACGTACACGGTGACCACCGCCGGCTATTACTTCATCCAGGCCGGCTGCTACTCCAGCAGCACCTGCGACGGCGCCGTGAACATGACCATCACGGGCTACGCGCCCGTCGAAGCAGTTCCCTACGAAGAGCAGTACTACTACTAGTCTCTCCCGCTCCGCTCCACCCACGAACCGCCAAACCAATCGGAATCAGGGCGACTTGTCTGACTTGTCTGACAACGGTCGTCAGGTCCGAAGATACCGTCGGAAATCCTTGCAGGGTGTGGATCAAGGTCTTTGGGTCATTTCTTTCTTTTGATGTTTTCCCCGCGTTGCGGAGCAACACGGGGCTTTCCTCGGTCAACCCGCGCGCGGGTAAAATGGAATCGGATGCTGGAGGGACCCGTGGACTTGACCACGGCTGTGACTTGTCGGTCCTCAGGTTTTTACGGAACGATCAGGGAGACGCGGCCGGCGGAGTCGGAGCGCGCCGAGGAGAGCAGTTGGGCGGGGACCGTGCACTCGCCCGCGAGGGGACACTCGGGGGCCACGAGGTAGGCGCGGACTTCCATCGATGACAGGGCCACGCCGCGGGCGTCCTGGACCAGGACCTTGACCAGCGCGGGCTGGGGCGGCGTGAAGGCGAAGGTCGTCGAGGCACGCAACTGGGCCACGATCTGGTCGAAGAACGTGGTGTTGGGGTACTTCAGGCGATCGGGGAAGATCAGGGAGAAGTCGTAGTAGCCCGGGTCAAGCAGCAGCGTGAACCAGCCCGAGGAGTCGGTCTGGGTCGAGGGCTGGTAGGTGGTGTTGATCATGTCCTCGTTGGGGTTGCCCGTCGAGGAGGTCGACGGAGTGGCCTTGACGGTCACCAGGGCCAGCGGGGAGCCGTCGTCGGGCGACGTCACCTGGCCCACCGCGGTCACGCGACGTTCCAGTTCGATGCTCTCGCCGTAGCCCGAGATCGGCCCGACCATGAGCTCCTTCTTGGTGGAGGCGAACGGGGAGTCGATGGGCGTGGTCACGGTGACCTCGTACAGGCGTCCGGTCTCGAAGTCGCCCGGAACCAGGGACACGGTGACGTTGCCTTCCTCGTTGGTGGTTCCCTCGGCGACGACCACACCGTTATTGCGGGTTCCGCCGCCCACGACGGAACGGAAGGTGACCTGGGCTCCCGAGACGACCTGCAGGCTGCCGGATCCGGAATATCCGAAGATGTTGGTCCCGAAGGTGATCGGGGCGGCCAGCGCCGGGATGACCAGATCGCCGCCGTCGTAGCCGTCGCCGCCGCGCTCCAGGGTCCAGGCCTCGAGTTCGGCGATGCTGACCTCGAAGAGCACCGAAGCCTGCACCACGCCGGTGTTGCCTGAGCCGGTGAAGATCGACAGGCTCCGGGGCACATCGGTGAAGCGGCAGCGGAACTCGCCCTCGGACTCGGGCATCGCCGAGGTCGTCGCCACGGTCGAGGAGGCTCCCGTCTCGAAATCGAAGATCCAGACGGTGGCGTTGAGCACCGGGGTGCCCGCGGAGTCGACGAGGCGTCCGATGACCTCGTAATTCACGACGCCCAGCGTGAAGTTGACCTGCGTGTTGCGTACGAACTCGTCGTAGACCACCAGGGGTGAGAACGTGGTCGCCGGCTGGGGAACCACCTGCAGGACATAGAGGTCGGGCTGGATCAGCGAGATCTCGTAGGGCACGCCGCCGGAGTCGACCCGTCCCAGGGTCTGGGAGGCCGAGGTGACGCCGCGGCCGGGGATGTGGGACAGGCGGTAGGACAGCAGCAGCGCCTGCACCGTGGACTCGATGGCGTTGGTCCGGACGGAGCCCTCGATGGTGAACGCGTCGGGGATGGTCACGCGCACGATGCCGTCCTCGTCAGGGACCAGTTCGGAGGGGCCGAGGTCGTAAATCAGTTGGCCCAGCTTCGGGCTGCCCACGCGCTGATCGTAGATCTCGAGGCCCAGGGGCAGCTCCATCGGGTCCCGCAGCGGCAGGCACTGCCCGGAGGGACTGCAGGCCATGCCGACATCACACGAACTGTCCTCGATGCAGTCGGCGGGCATGTACTCGGGGCCCATGTCCGCAGCGCAGGCGGTGTATTGCAATAATGCGAAAGATATTATAATAAATAAATGTTTAGAAATAATTTTACTTGCGAGTGGGAGCTGGGTTTTCATTGCTCACCTCCCGATTTCTGCGTGTTGATGCACACCACCACGAAGCCCCACACGTCTGACGGGGTGAGGGTGGCGCGCCACTTGGGATAGACCTCGGAGTTGGCGTTGAACGCGTCGGCGATGACCACTTCGATGTAGTGCTGGGTGCCGCTGACGTCGCCGCGCTCGGAGCTGCAGAACAGTTTCTTCTGGATCGGATAGGGCTGCTCGCGGATCCACAGGTCGTCGGACTCCGGGGTGTCGGGGAAGGCCCCCGGGAGGCCGTTGGTGGTGATGATGGTGTTGAGCTTCTGGGAGTCCGGCGCCAGGGCGTAGTCGCGGTAGATCCGGAACGGAATCTCGTCGTAGATGTCGGGATCCTCGACCACAAAGTGCAACGTCAGTTCCTGCAGGCTGTCGATCTCCACGTCGACCTTGAACTGTGGCGTGATCCGGTCGCGCAAAAAGCGCGGCGGCGTCTTGGTTTCGGTGGGTTCGGGTTCGAGCGGGAACGGAACCACGCAGGAAGTAAGCATGACCATGAGTATCACCGACCAGAGAAAACGCATCTCCGGCATCCTCCGGCAGACCCTTTTGCAAATGTCGCACCAGATCGGAGGAAGACTCGAAAAAAGTCCGGTTCTTCCCGCTGAAGTGGCGTTCGAGCGCGTTTTGGCGGGGCTCTTGAGCGGCAGGCGGACGCCGGAGCGTGTCCCGGGCAGGCCCGTGGCGGACACCGGGCCCGTCCCAACCGCGACACGGCTGTCAGATCGAAGGGGACCTCCGTCCTTTTTCCGGTGGGATTCAGGAAGATGATTCGTCATCGCCCTTGTTTTCCAGATAGCGGAAAATCGTCCGCGGGTCCACGCCCAGGTCGCGGGCGGCCGAGGTCCGGTTCCCGTTGTTCTTCTCGAGCACCTGGAAGATATACTGCCGGGTGAAGTCCTCACGGGCCTGGGCCAGCGGCTTGATCGGCACCCATGCGTCGGGATCCACGCCCAGGTCGGCCGCCGACAGCGTGGAGCGGTCCGCGAGCACGATGGCGCGCTTGATGCGGTTCTCCATCTCCCGGACGTTGCCGGGCCAGGCGTACTTGCGCAGCACCTCGGCGGCGTCGGGGGAGAAGTCGACCACCGGCGAGGAGAACTCGGCGCGGAACTTCTGCAGCAGGTATTTGGCGATGACCAGGATGTCGTCGCCGCGGTTGCGCAGCGGCGGCAGGTGCAGGTTCACCACGTTGATGCGGTAGTACAGGTCCTCGCGGAACCGGCCGTCGGCGACGTCCTGGGTGAGATCACGGTGGGTGGCCGCCAGGATGCGGATGTCGCACTTCTCGGGCCGGGTGTCTCCCACGCGGGTGACGGTGCGCTCCTGGATCGCCCGCAGGAGCTTGACCTGCAGCGTCATGGGCAGGTCGCCGATCTCGTCCAGGAACAGGGTGCCGCCGTCGGCCGCCTGGAACCGGCCCTCGCGGGAGGCGACGGCCCCGGTGAAGGCGCCCTTGACGTGGCCGAACAGTTCGCTCTCGAGGAGGGTCTCCGGGATCGCGCCCATGTTGATCGCGATGAAGGGTCCGGCCGCCCGCGTGGAGCGGTTGTGCAGTTCGTGGGCGATCATCTCCTTGCCGGTGCCGGTCTCGCCGGTGATCAGCACGGAGACGTCGGTGGGGGCGATCTTGGCGATGGTCCGGTAGACCTCCTGCATCGACGGACAGGAGCCGACGATGTCGCCGAACTGCGTGCGCTCGAGCTTCTCGTGCAACTGCCGGTTGTCCATCTGCAGTTCGTTGAGGATCATGGCGTTGCGCACGACCAGGCTGGCCAGGGACGAGAACACGGTGAGGATCTCCAGCGTCTGCTGCACGAACAGGCCGCGGATGTTGGAGTTCCCCACGTAGATCAGGCCGATGAGGTTGCCGCGGTCCAGCAGGGGCACGCACATGACGCTGTTGAGGTTGAGGTCCATCACCGAGCGCGCGGTGGCGAACTCCTCGTGGTTGAGCGCGTCGGACACGATCAGCGGTTTCTTGTTGCGCACCACGCGGGCGATGATGCTGTCGGACACCTGGTCCACGGCCTGCGCGATGTTCTCGCGGGCCACGTTGCGCGCGACCTTGATGTCCATTTTTTCGTTGTGGGTCAGGATGAGGAATCCCTTGTCGGCGCCCGTGATCTCGACGACCACGTCCATGAGGTTCTCGAGGACCACCGACAGGTCCGTCTCGTTGAGGATGCGCCGGGCCACGTCGAACAATTTCTGGTAATCACTGGCGCCCTGGGGACCTCGGGGCCTGGCCGGCTCGGCAACGGGTTCGCGTTCGAGGAACACGACCTCGGCGTCGCCGATGCGCAGGGTGTCCTCGTCGGAGAGCTTGTGCTTGCTGCGCCGGCGCCCGTTCACCAGGAAGGTGTTCTTGCCCTCGGTGGCCAGGATCTGGTAGTTCTTGCCGTCGAACAGGAGGTGGGCGTGGACGTCGTCGACGAGGGGATCGCGGATGATGACGTCATTGGCCTCGTCGCGTCCGATGGTGGTCAGTTTTTTGAACAGGGTATAGACTTTCACGCTGTTCTGAAGTTTCACTCGCAGATTGGCCATATCAGAATTCCCCCTGCACGCCGAACATGAAGCCTCCGCTCTCCAGCGGCATTCCGAACAGTTCCAGACGGCGCTTGCCCGGCACGTACTGCCGGTCGGTGGTCTTGCGCGTGGGCTTGTGGAACACCAGCGCGTCGACGATGCCGGTCATCCAGAGCGCGAAGAACGCGGCACCGGTTCCGACCTGCAGATACTGGATCTGGCGGGCCGAGACCTTCTCCTCCTCGGGCACCACGCCCCGGGGATACTTGTATTTCAGATACGTGTAGGCCGAGATGCTGACCGTGACCGTCAGGGACTGCAGGCCCACGAGGAGCCACCCCTTGGCGTCCTGGCGGTTCTGGAACTGGCCCAGGCCCAGCGGGAAGAAGTTGAACAGCATGTAGTTCTTCTGGATCACCGTGGTCTCGCGCAGCACCGGCGCGTTCTTGCGCAGCTCCTCCTGGAACCTGCGCTCGGCCTCGGCCTTCTCGCGCTTCCTGCGCTCCTCCTCTTCCTTTTTCAGGCGCCGCAACTCGTTGAGCTTCTCACGCAGCTTGCCCTTGACCTCGTTGAAGAACAGGAGGGCCCCTGCGGGCACCACGACCGGGTCGAGCTTGAAGTCCGGGCGGCGGTTCAGCAAAACGGTGAACGCCTTGGTGGCTTCGCCGGTGTTGTTGAGGAACCAGTACGAGAGCCCAAGCAGGCGCAGCGCCTTGATCTCTTCTTCTTCGGTGGCGAACTGGCTGGTGGGGTACAGCAGGCTCGACAGCAGGTCGATCACGCGCTGGTGGTTGCCCTGGAGGGACTCCTGCGACGCCAGCTCCAGGCGATCGGGCGGATCCACGGGGTCGACCGCGACTTGCGAGAGAATGGTCCAGAGAGTGAGTAGAAGCCACATATTCGTAAATCCGACGCACTATAAACCGCATTCGAAAACGCCACAAGTTCAATATGAAGGTTCACACCCCCGATCGCCGGCCGGTGTGAGCGGCCACACGGGGTCCGGTCTCGGGAACCGTGGTCAGAAGCGATAGATGAGGCCGAGTTCATAGAGCCCGATGATTGAACGGTCCAGGGATTCGTCCCCGGGGCCGGTCATTCCGAGGATGTAGTGGTACCGCAGGCTGAAGCGGACGCAGAGGAGGGCGTTGATCCGGTAGTCCAGGGCCATGAACAGGGAAGCGAAGCCCGTGTGGGCGTCGGCGGTCACCTTCTGCGTGTCCTCCAGTTGGGCGAAGATGTACCCGAGGCCTCCGCCGAACACGATGTGGAAGAGACCTCCCAGTTGAGCATATATGAACTCTGCAGAGGGCAGCACGAAGTAGCCCCTGCCGGTGATGGCGGCGCCGCTGGGCGCGGTCAAGCCCAGGCCCAGGGTCCCGACGTGGGCGCCCCAGGAGACGCGGGGATTCTGGCGCCAGTAATAACCCAGGAAAATCGCCGGGTCCGACGATGCGCTGGTGTTGAGTCCGAGGTGGACGTCCAGGCGGTGACGCCGATCGGGGAAGTCCTCGATCAGGCCCGGGATGATCCGGGGCGCAGGTTTTCCCATGCGCGGCCCGGGAATCATCTGTGGGGCGGCGGTTCCCACGGGGCTGGATTCACCGCGGGCGACGCGCGCCTCCAGTTCGTCGACCTTCTTTTGGAGTTCGGGCCGCAGCGCCTCGGCCTCGGGGCTGTCGTCGGCAAGGGCCAGCCGGTACTGCTCCAGCGCCTTTTCCAGTTCTCCGGCCTTTTCATGGCTTTCAGCCAGCCGGTGACGTGAGTTCATGGAGTAGGGGACGAGGGTGAGGACACACTCGAAGGCCAGGGCGGCCTCAGTATATTTTTCCGCCTTGAACATCGTGTTTCCCAGTCCGAAATAGCGACGCCCTTCAGCCTTGTTCCACTCCTGATCACCCCGGGGGCGGGGGCAGGAGATGGCCGTCGCCGAGACCTTCGGGGGCAGGATCATTAGCAGGATGCCAAGACAGGGACCGAACACCTTCAATATCATTGAAAAAACCTCCGGGCCGGAATCCGGCGGACCGGCGGCTCCTGAAGTGTACGTGCATGACCCCCGAAGTCAAGGTGAGCCTCGAGCAGGCACCGTCCGGCCGACGATGATGTTCGACTTGCTGACTGGCCGAAGGCGGGGTACCTTGGCAGCCACGAGGGGTGACCCATGAACATGCCGCGCAAGAACCTGTGGATCCTGCTGTGCCTGACGCTGCTGCTGCCGGTGGCCTGCGACGATGCTTCGTCGAAGAACAACGGCAACAACGCGAACAACGTCAACAACACCAGCAACACCAACAACATCGTCAATCCGCAGTTGGTGCGCATCGACGTGAGCCCGTCGACCGCCACGCTGAACCCGGGCGACACCGTGCAGTTGGCCGCCACGGGCACCTGGGATGACGACTCGACCCGCGAGGTGACCGGTGAGGTCACCTGGACAACGGACGCGACGGCGATCGCGACCGTGGACGCCTCGGGGTTGGTGACGGCCGTGGCCGTGGGCGGTTCGACGGTCACCGCTGCGATGGGCGACGTCACCGGGCAGGCGACGATCACCGTCGAGCCGGTGCTGGCCGACGTGGCCCACGAGCGCGAGTTCCGCGCGGCCTGGGTGGCCACCGTGTGGGGCATCAACTTCCCGAGCAGCACCTCGTCGATGACCGCGCAGCAGGCCGAGCTGGTCGACATCCTCGACGCCCTGGCGGCCCACGGGTTCAACGCGGTGGTCTTCCAGGTGCGGCCCGAGGGCGACGCCCTTTACGCCTCGACGCTGGAGCCCTGGAGCCGCTTTTTGACCGGCACCATGGGGCAGGACCCGGGCTACGATCCGCTGGACTTCCTGATCACCGAGGCCCACGCCCGCAACATCGAGGTTCACGCCTGGCTCAATCCCTACCGCGCCCTGGTCAGCCGCACCACGACCACCGCCGCCGGGCACGTGTCGCGGCGCTTCCCTGAGTACGCCTATCCGTGGGGCGACAGCCTGCTGTGGATGGACCCGGGCGCCGTCGTCGTGCGCGACCACATCATCTCCGTGGTCATGGACATCGTGGACCGCTACGACGTCGACGGCATCCACTTCGACGACTACTTCTATCCGTGGCCGGCCACCGGGTACACCTTCCCCGACGCGCCGCTGTACCAGGCCTACACCGCCGGCGGCGGCTCCATGAGCCTGGCCGACTGGCGGCGCAACAACGTCGACGAGATGATCCGGATCATCGGAGAGGACATCGCCGCGGTGAAGCCCCACGTGCGCTTCGGCATCGGCCCCTTCGGCATCTGGAAGGCCGGGGAGCCCGCGGGCGTCACCGGCACGAGCCAGTACGACGTGCTCTACTCGGATCCGAAGAAGTGGATCCAGGAGGGCTACGTTGACTACATCGCGCCGCAACTGTACTGGCCCACCACCTCGTCGGGCCAGCCCTACGAGCCCCTGCTGACCTGGTGGGCCGGGCTCTCGTCGGAGCGGTACATCTTCGCCGGCAACGCCCTGTACCAGCTCGGTTCCAGCGGCTCCTGGACCGTCGACGAGTTTCGGCAGGAGGTCCAGATCGGCCGCGACCTGCGCGCCTCCGGGTCCATGGGCAACATCTTCTACCACGTGGACAACATCCTCACCGACAAGAGCGGCGTCGCCTCGATGCTGTCGGACGAGTTCTACCACACCGCGGCGCTGACCCCGCCGGTGGTCGCCGCGCGCGACGAGGTCCCGGCCTGGCCGCAGGTCACCGTTGTCGGCACCACGGTCACGCTGGCGCACCTTGAGCCCGCCGCCGTCCGCGCCTGGGTCGTCTACGCCGACGTCGGCGGCGTCTGGGTCCTGGACCGCATCGTGCCGGCAGCGGAGACTGAACTGACGCTGGCCGCCGGCACCTGGGCGGTCTCGGCCGCCAGCCTGGGCAACGTCGAGAGCCGCGGCGTGGTCGTGACGATCGAGTGATCGCGGAAGAAGAAGAGAAAGAAGAAGAGAAAGAAGAAGAGATAAGAAAAGAAAAGAGGGGTTAACCACGGAACACACGGAGCCCGCGGAAGGGGAGGGAGTCGGACCAGTCGGACCAGTCGGACCAGTCCGTGTGTTCCGCGTGTTCCGTGGTAAAATTCTTCTCTTCCCAGTATTCAGTGGTGGGGTTTTCTTACTTCACTTCGGGCTTGGGGTCGGCGGGCTTGGGCGGGTCGACGATCTTCAGTTCGGCG
>PHAZ01000037.1:0-34443 GCA_002841825.1 Deltaproteobacteria bacterium HGW-Deltaproteobacteria-22
CCGGCCACGCGCGAGGTCTACGTCGGCACGGAACTGACCGTGCAGGTCGTGGCCACCGACGTGGACTCCCCGGAGTTGACGTTCTCCTTCCGGGCGCCCACGATCCCGGACCTGCAGACGCGGCCCAATCCGCCCACCATGACCCAGTCCGGCGCCCAGTCGGCCTACTTCCGGTTCACGCCGACCTCGGCCGACGTGGGGGATCACTTCATCGACCTGGTCGTCACTGACGGCGTCAACGAGGTCAGCGGCGTGCTCACCGTGCGGGTGCAGTCCTCCACGGGCTCGAACCCGTACCCGGTGTTCGTGGCCCCGCTGGGTTCGGGCACCACCCTGGATCTGGAGCAGGACACGTGCTTCTCGATCCAGGTCCAGGTCGAGGACGCGGACTCGTCGGCCGTCGACATCACCATCGAGGAGCCCGTGGTCGAGGGCTATGAACTGACCGCGGCGGCCGGATCCTTCACCGGATCGTTCTCCTGGTGCCCGACGCAGAAGCAGATCGACGAGAGCGACCGCTTCTCGCTCAACCTCAAGGCCGACGACCGTGAAGGTCACGTGACCTTCAAGCGCTACACGCTGCTGCTGCGCCGCCCGGTGGAGACCGACTGTCCGGGAGCCGAGCCGGTGGTGTCCCACACCCCCGTGGCCGCGCTGAATTCGGTCAATGATGTCGTCGTCTCCTTCACGGTCACCGACGACGCGGGCATCTTCGCGGCCCCGATCGTGTATTACTCCACGAACGTGTCCAACCCCGACACCTACTACATCGGCGACCTGATCCCGGTGACCTCGCAGATGGTGTCCGGTTCGCGCACCAACGGTCAGTACACCGCGGTCATCCCCAACCCGGTGGTGTCCCTGACCCCGGGCGCCAGCCGCACGGTGTCCTACGTCATCGAAGCCCAGGACGACGACGACCTGGCCGGCAAGTGCGATCACCGGGTGCTCTCGCCCCTGACGGGCATGTACCAGACCACGGTCACGCATCCGACGGGCACCGTCACCGGCGGGGCCCTGTGCACGGCCTGCACCGCCGACGTGCAGTGCGGCGGCGTCAACGATGCCTGTGTGGTCCTCGCCGGCGGCACGATGCGCTGCCTGGTGGACTGCCAGGACGACCCCGAGGGCTGCCCAAACGGCACGGTCTGCTCGGTCGATCCGCTCATCGGCGTCACCGGGCTGACGCGCAGGCAGTGCGTGCCCCTGACGGGCTCCTGCGTGTCCGGGGGCTGCGTCGCCGACTCCCGCGAGGACGACGACGCCCCCTCGACCTCGCTGCCGGCGCTGGCCGACGGCACCTACTCGGATCTCACCATGTGCATGGACACCGACACCGGCATGGTGGATCCGGACTGGTTCCGCTTCTCCCTCACCTCGACGACGCTCACGCTGATCGAACTGCAGTTCCTGCACGCCCAAGGCGACATCGACATGAAGCTGCGCGATGCGGCCAACGCGGTGGTGGACCGCTCCATGTCGGTCACCAACAACGAGACCATCGTGGCCTGCCTGGAGCCGGCGACCTATTACATCGAAGTCTTCTCCTGGGATGAGGATGTCTCCACGTCCTACGACCTGGTCTTCGAGACCATCCCCGGCGGCTGCTGCCAGGACGACGCCTGGGAGCCCTCCGACATGGAAAACGCCATCCCTGTGATGAGCAACGACATCGTCGACGAACTGTCGATCTGCTCGGGGGATGAGGACTGGTTCGCCATCGACCTCGTCCAGGGCCAGTACCTCTATGTCGAGGTGCTGTTCGATCAGACCACTGACGAGCAGGATCTGGACGTTTACGTGGTCAGCCCCAACGGCTCGACCATCCTCACGCCCTGCTGCGATCCCAACAACGGCCAGAGCGCGACCTCCAACGAGGAGCTGCTCTTCGAGGCCACCTCGACGGCCACCTATTATGTCCTCGTCGAGGGGTTCTACGGTTCGGAGAACTCCTACATGATCTCGTTCGAGGTCATGAACTAGCCATTTTTCAGGACACGAAAAAGAAGAAGCTCCCGCCGGGGTAGAACGCGTGCATGCGGCCGAAGGTGATCGCGCCGAAGAGGTTCACCGCGATCGAGAAGGCCAGCAGGGCAGTGAACCACCGGCCGAAGCGGATGCTGGACATGGCCAGCAGCAGCATCAGGAACACCGTGAAGTCGAGGCTGAAGCGGTAGCCGAACTGCACGAAGCCCGAGTTCTGGTACAAGAGCGCCAGGCCCGCCACCGGGAGCACGCCCAAAAGGAGGATCCGGCGTGCAAAGGCGTCCTTCCACGAGGCCCGCAGCAACAGCAGGAACACCGGAGTGGTGAGCCACAGGGCCATGCCGTGCGGGGAGATCTTCACGAACGGGTGTGACAGGGAGAAGCGCGGCAGCAGTGTGAGCATGGCCGAGAGGTTGCGCGAGAGGTACTCCGCAGAGAACAGACCGTACTGCTCCATGCGGCGCCGCCAGGAGATCTCGAGGTACTGATGGCCGAAGTCGAACGGGTTGCCGAAGCGCGAGAAGTTGAGCGCCATGGCCAGCGCGACGAGGCCCAGAAGAGGCAGCGCGTGGAGAAGTGCCTCCCGCCAGGCACGCCGGATCCCGGGCAGCCCGCCGTCACGGTGCCAAACGTAGGCGGGATAGATCAGACCCGCGAAGAGCATGGGGGTGCGGCACAGAAACGCCGCGCCCAGGAAGAAGCCGGCCCAGGCGGGCTTGCGGCGCAGCACGGCCATCAGGTAGAGGATTGTCCAGTTCATGCCCGCGACGTGTGCGGTGTACCAGACCTCGCCGCGCACCGAACTGAAGAAGTTCACCGTGCCGAAGGCGAACAGCGTCACCAGCGCCGCGAGCTCGCCGTCGGAGCGCCCGTGGAGGCCCTTCTGGCGTGCCAGCAGCAGAAGAAACCATAAAAGCATGGCGTTGAGGGCCGAGAGCACGAGGGTGAACAGCACGTCGTTGAAGTGCAAGCCCCAGAGGATCACCCCGGGCGTCATCATCCAGGCGGGCATCGGGGGAAACGTGACGTACCAGCGTTCGGAGCGGGTGCGGATCGTGCCCGGATCCACGACCACGAAGTCACCCGAGAGCGTGCGGAAGGTGTTGGGGCCGTGCGTCTTCCAGTAGGTGCCTGACAGAACGCGTCCATCGGCCAGCGTGAGGGTCTGCACGCGGGCCCAGTCGTTGCCGTGGGGACGGGGATCGACCAGGCGGGTGGTGCCGGCCAGGTGCGAGCGCGCCAGGTAGGCGAAGTGGTTGTTCTTCGAGGCCGAGAGGACACGGGGTCCCGAGACGAGGGCGTACACGAGGCCGGTGATCAGAAAGATGGCGAGCCCGGTGTATCCAGGATGCAGGGTCTTCGGAAAACGGAGCTCAGAGAATCTGGACATGATCGAGCACGACCTGATCCCGCAGCGGATCCACATGGGTCACGCGCAGCGACATGCGTTCGCCGACCGGAATCACCCGCGGTACCTGAACATACACCCGCAGGGCCATGTCCTCAATCAGAACCTGCGCGCGTAACCTGGGGCTGCTCTCGAGCACCAGGGCGGTGACCGTCCCGGAACGGCGCGCCAGCGCCTCGAGCAGCCAGTAGCGCGTGCTCTTGCGTTCGACGCGGGAGACCTCGTCAGCGACGGCCTCGGCGTTGCCCAGGATCGGCATCAGGTCGGCCGGCTCGAAGGGCTGCGGCAGTCCGAGCAGCCAGGCGCGGATCTGCAGGCTCGCGAGCAGGTCGGAGTAGCGGCGCAGGGGGCTGGAGGCCTGCAGGTACACGTCGACACCCAGTCCGAAGTGCGGGCCCGGATGGCAACTGAGCTCGCCCTTCTTCAGTTTGCGGACCAACTGGAACATGCCCGAGGAGTCGTCATGCATGGGCAGGGGGGACTCGGGGGGCTTCTGGGTCCGGTAGATCACGTTCAGGTGTTCGGCCCGCGCGGTGCGGCCGGCGATGGTGTTGGCCAGGATCATGCACTCCGAGACGATGGCCCGGGACGGGCTGTCGGCCTCGAGCACCTTGATCGAGATCTCACCTTGCGCGTTGACGCGGACCTTGGCCTCGGGCAGCTTGAGCTCGATGGCGCCCCGGGCCACGCGCTGGGCCTGAAGGCTGCGGGTGATCCGCAGAAGCTCCCGCAGGAGGAGATCCACATCCTCGCCCAGGCTCCGGCTGCCGCCCAGGGACGCATCGGCCTCGTCGTACGAGAGCCGGTTGGAAACCCGGATCGCACCCGCCTCGATGCGCGATGCGACGACCTCCCCGTCGGGGTTGATCACCGCCACATAGGTGAGCACGGCGCGTGGCTCGCCGGCGATGAGGCTGAAACCGAACTCCGAGATGGCCTCGGGCATCATGGGAATCCGTCGGGTGGGCAGGTAGATTGACGTGGCCCGGACGCGGGCCTCGGTCTCGATGGGGGAGCCGACCTCCAGGCCGGCGCCGGGGTCGGCGATGTGGACCCGCACCTCGACGTAGCCGTCGGGCCGGGTGACCAGGCTCACCGCGTCATCGATATCACGGGTCTCCTCGTCGTCAATCGTGACGATGGTGCCCGTCGCGCAGACTCCGAGTTTCTGGGTGGCGGTCTGCGCCTGGGCGAGGACCTCCGGCGGGAAGTGTTCCGGGGCCGCCAGCGAGCATACGGCCGGGCAGTCGAGGGGGCCGAACACGCCCAGTCTCTGCAGGATGGTGAACGCAGCCAGGGGGAGCGGCGTCAGCGGGATCTGGGCATCCTGGGCGATCCGCGTGGTGATCTGCGAGGCGCTGAGCCACCGTGCCTCCTCGTCGCCGGACAACGAGAACTGGCGCAGGGAGTCGAGCAGGGCCGTCGGGGTCAGTTCCTGGCGGGTCGCGGTCCGGCCCTCCCGCAGGCAGGCGACCACGCGCTCGACGAACTCGGTCTTCTGCCGGTTCTGCGACTGGAGCTGGGCCTCCTGCACGAGCATGGCCGATACCGTCTCGGGTTCCCGGGGGACGATCGTGTCGTCCTTGTTGATCCGGAAATACATGGGCTTTTCACGCATGGATCTGAACAGCGCGATCTGGGCGGGCAGATCCGTCCGGGGGAGCGCGAGATCGCACAGATCCTCGACGGACATCCGCTCGCCGTGGGCCTGGACCAGCTCCCAGAGCGTGCAAAGATCAATCGTGGGCTGGAGCGCGGCGACGTCCCGACCGAGATCGGCCAGAAACGAGCCGCCGTCCCGGGTCAGCCGAACGGTGGCTGGATACCGGCGGGTGATCCGCTGCGGATGGATGCGGACGGTCTTCCCCTCGTGATTGATGAACTGGGCCTTGGCATTGGCGTCGCGGTTGAGTTCAAGCCCCAACACCCAGGTCCCCTGATCTTCGTATTCGATCACGCGGACATCGGACATGGGGAAACTCACACGGCCGTGGGAACTCTACTCCGCCGGCTGGCGGAATCTGGGAATCAGTTGGCAGCCAGCGTGCGGGACTTTTCGCGGATGCGGGCAGCACGGCCGCGGAGGGCGCGCAGGTAGTACAGGCGGGCCTGACGAACACGGCCCTGCATGCCGATTTCCACCTTTTCCACGATGGGGCTGTGCGTCGGGAACACACGCTCCACGCCCACGCCGTAGGAGACCTTGCGCACGGTGAAGGTGGAGCCGACGCCGGCGCGATGGAATTTGATCACCACGCCTTCGAACACCTGGATGCGCTCGCGCGTGCCTTCCTTGACTTTGACGTGAACCCGGATCGTATCGCCCACGCGGAACGTGGGGAGATCTGTCCGAAGGAATTCCTGGCCGATTTTAGCAACTTTGGGATTCATATTGGTCATGACCACTACCTCGAAAAACTTGAAAAACGCAACAGATTCAACTGTTCATCCAGCGAAGGCCGGAGGAAACGAGTCGAAAGAGCGGGAGGGATATTAGTAAAATTCACCCGAAAGTCCAGCTGTTTCTCGGCTTCCGGAAGACTTTTCGGCGGTTTTTTCGGCGCCATCAGAAAATAAACCCGAAGTTGAAGTGGATGCGGCCGTCGCTCTCATTGCCCCAGACCCGGGTGATCGGGATGGCGTACTCGAGGCTGATCACCCCCACCGGGGTCACCAATCGCAGCGCAGCGCCATAGCCAGAGTGAAATAATTCCTGTGAAAAAGTATCGTAATGATTGATGATAAAGCCTGAATCAAAAAATACAGCACCCCAGATGGGCATGCCGAGGATGAAACTGGACTTCCAGATGGGGAACTGCAACTCGGTGTTCGAGATGAAGCGGATGTTTCCGCCCAGGGGACTGACCTTGAAGAGCTCGCCGCTGCCGGTCGGGTGCATGGGGGTGCGCAGCATCTGCGTGAACAGCAGATCCTCCTCGTATCCCCGGACCGTGGTGTCGCCGCCGGCGAAGAAGCGCTCGACCTTGGGCAGCGCCTGGGTGCCGGAGAACGGCAGACCGTGGTCGTAGCGCAGGCCCTGCGCCAGGATCATGCCCAGCGGCAGCGGAAGGAACAACTGCCCGGTGGTGTTGAAGTGCACGAAGTTGTCGTCGCCGCCGAGGTAGTTCGAGGCCAGACGCACCGAGCTGGTCAGGCGGTAACCCTTCTTGGGGACCAGGGGGTTGTCGCGGTGGTCGACGATGATGGTCGGTCCGATGCTCGCGGTCGTGGTCGTGAAGTTGACGCTGGAGTCCTCCTCGGGGGCGCCCGAGACGCGGATCAGCGTTTCTTTGTAGGACACACGGCGGATCTCGTAGCGCATGAACCACTGGAGCCGCTGGGACCAGCGCTTGCGCACCGTCACCGAGGAGCCGTAGGTGATGATGTCGCCCAGGCGCACGGTGGCCTCGGTGCGTCCGAAGGCCGAAATCTCGAAGATCAGGTCCGTGCCCAGGAAGCGGGGATCCTGGTAGGTGGCGCGGCCGCTCTGGATCTCGGCGCCGATCTCACCGCGCAACTCGAGGCTCTTGGCCAGGCCGAACAGGTTCCGGTTCTGGTAGGAGAAGCTCGTGAAGTACAGGTTGTCGGTGGAGAAGCCGCCGCCGACCTCCATCGAGCCGTAGTCATCGAAGCGCTCGATCACCGTGACGATGACCGGGATTTCGGAGAGTTGTTCCTCGAGCCCGAGGAACTGGATGCGGACGCTGCGGAAGACGCCCAGGCTGCGCAGGTTGCGGCCGGCCTCCTCGATCTTGGAGAAGGAGAAGGGATCCTGCTCCGAAAAGGGGATCTCGCGGCGGATGACGCTTTCCCGGGTCTTGAAGTTGCCCCGGATGAACACAGGGCCGATGCGCACCGGTTGCTTGCGGTCGATCAGGTACGTCACGTCGACGTTCTTCTGGTCGTCGGACGCCTTGATCTCGGTGGTGATGGTGCAGTAAGGGAAGCCCCGGTTGGAGAAGTGACGCTTGAACTCGAGCAGGTCGGTCTGGATGCGGTCCATCGAGAACGGCTGGCCGGTCTTGGCGGTCTGCAGGCGTCGCAACGGGGACTCGTCGCGGTCGGTGCCGAGGAAACGGACGCGGGCCAGCAGCACACGGTGCTTCTCCTTGACGGTGAACTGCACGTACACGTACTGGTGACCCTTGCGGTAGGGCAGCGCGGCCTCCAGGGTGCTCTTGAGCACGGCCTCGGCGTCGTCGCCGGCGGTGATCACGCGGCTGCTCACCTCGACGTCGGGGAAGCCGGCCTTCTTGTAGGCCTCCCGGATTCGCTCCTCGTCCTGGGCGAGCTGGGTGGGCGTGATGAAGCCGCCCGAGCCAAGGCCGATCACCGACAATTTCTTGGGGAAGGGCTTGGTCGAGATCTCCGAACGCAGTCTGGAGGCCGAGAAGTGCCGGTTGCCGGCGAACAGGATCTTCTCGACGCGGTACTGCAGGCCCTCCTGGATGTAGAAGTTCACCCGCAGGGCGCTGTCACCGATGATGTGCGACTCGGAGAACACGGTGGCGTTGAAGTAGCCCATCGTGTGGTAGAAGTGGGCCAGGGCCTTGGCGCTGCGCACGATCTCGTGCTCGTCGTAGGAGCCGCTCTCCACGAACGTGAGCTGCTCCCGCAGCTGGTTCTCGTGCAACTGGAGGTTGCCCTTGAACTTCACCTCGACCTTGCGGCGCTCGCGGATGTACAGGCCGATGTTGACGGTCCGCTCTTCCCGGTTGAGGCTGTAGGACTTGTGGAAGTCATGCTTGACCGACACCGCGAAGAAGCCCTGCTTGCGGTAGTACTGGATGAGCGTCTTGATGTCCTTCTTGAACTGCTGCAGGTAAAACGGCTTGTTGTAGAACAGGATCCGGTGGCGGAAGAACCCGTCGATGGTGTCCGCAGAGATCGAGTCGTTGCCGCGGATGTCCAGCTGGCCCAGGCGGTAGGAGGAGCCCTTGTTCAGGTGAACCACCACGTCGATCTCGTGGGGTTTGTCGAGCTTCTTCAACTGGATGCGGATCTTCGAGTCGAAGTACCCCTCCCGATGCAGGTATTCCTCGATCCGGCGCACCTGGTTCTCGATCAGTTCGGCGCGCTCGGCAGGAACCACGGGCAGCGCGGAGCCGGGCCGCAGGATCACGCGCCGCATGATGTCGGACTCGAACAGTGGCCAGTTGCCGCGCACGAACACGCTGCGCACGAGCTGTACCGGCTCGATGTGCAGCCGAATGGTGGTGTTCGCCTTTCCGCTCACCACCTCGGTCTTCACCAGCGTGTAACCCAGCATGGACAGACGCCGCTTGATCACGGTCTCCCAGTCCCCGTCGATCGATACGCGCTCGAGCTCCTGCCGCAGCGCCCGCAAAATTGGCGCGCCGTTCTCCAGGAACTTTCCTTCGATCTCGAGGTCCGGGATGGCAGCGAAGACGTCCGTCGTGCGGCCCGCGCACAGGGCGACCTGGAAAATCAGTAGGAAGAGGCAGCAGTGCAGAAATCGCATGGCGAATCAGTCGTGCCATCGTACACGATTGCACCGGGGAAAAGAAGAATTTCGTATTGAAGAAAGCACGGGCCTGTCGGACCCGTCGGAACCGGCTCCTAGAACATCGACGACAGCAGGTTGATCTCCGGGATCCGGATCGCCAGCAGCGTCCAGACACCACCCAGCGCGATGGCGACGCCGTAGGGAAGTGGCGTGGTGGGCAGCTCGGCCAGCGGAACGCGGCGGGCCCCCGGCCGGAGCCAGGTCACCAGGGCGGTCCACAGATTGGAGAGCGTGCGTCGGGCGTGGCCGTGAACGATCACCCAGAAGATCGCGAAGAAGAAGCCGGCCATGACCACATGGATCAGCCCGGCGAGGACCCAGGGCCAGCCCAGCAGGGTCCCCAGCGCGCCCATGAGCTTGACGTCGCCCATCTCCATGGCCCCGAGAAGGGCCATCAGCAGGAACACGCCCAGTCCGGTGAAGCCTCCCAGCAGCGCCCAGCCCAAACCGGCCAGACCGTAGAAAAGGGTCCAGATGGCGCAACCGGCGATGAGCCCGGCGAGCACGACGGGATTGGGGATTTCACGAGAACGCAGATCGGTGTACGTGGACACACCCAGCATCGCCAGGCAGGCGGCGCCGGTAACCCAGTACTGGAGGGAAGCGGGAAGGCTCAAACGGACTCAGTCGCCTCGACGGCAGACGGGATCAGCCACCCGCGCCGACGTTCATCTGACCGAAGGTCTTCAGGGTCTTGGTATCGGTGTGATGACGCTCGGCACCCATGGTGGTGGGGGTCACGTTGGTGTCACCGGAGAGGGCGTTGGCCGCGCCGCCGAACAGACGACGGATGTCATCGCCGAACAGGGTGACGACGCCGATGGCCGCAATCGCGATCAGGGCCACGATGATGATGTATTCGGTCAGGCCCTGTCCTTTGGTCTCGCCACGCAAACGCTTCATGAGTTTCATGGGGATCTCCTTTCACAGTGGGGGAAGTAACCTCTGTGACAGTATTGGTGTACCTCAGGTGGGGGGGGTCTGACTATCGGTCATTTGACGGATTTTGCGATCCAGCCGCAAGATCGCCCGCCGATTCCGCTTCGCCAGCTTCTTCACGTAGAAGGCCGGACCTTCAAGGTCGCAGACAGCGCCGTCCCAGGACGCGCGAATCTCCGGAGCCAGATAGTAATCGGCGCGGAACCCGGCGATGAAGACCGTCTCGTCTCCCGACACGCGATAACCGAGCCGGGTCAGTTCCTTTTCGAGCATCCGGGGGGCCGGCCGATCGAACCGGGAGAAGTCCAGGCGGGCCTGGATCCAGGTCAGCGCACGGTATTTGTGGGTGGCCACGACGGCAGAGAAGACGATCGAGGCCACGGCGCTGCCCAGCAGCACCTGCGGGACAGGAACTGCGTTCATCCAGTACAATGTGGACAGGAACGCCACGGGGAAGAACAGCACGTTTGCGGTGAGAAAGAAGGAGATCCAGAGGCACCAGCGGCGGGAACGGTTCATAGCACCGCAATATGGGGGCTGCACCGTCAAAAGTCAAGGAGCTGAGTGCGTGGAAAAATGCCGGAATACCCTTAAATCTGGTAAGGGGTGCCCTCGAACTCCATGCGGCGCAGCAGCTTGCGCTTGACCTTGCCGGACTGGGTCTTGGGCAGCTCCTTGACGTACTGCACCTTGCGCGGATACTTGTAGGGTGCGGCCACGTTCTTGACGTGATCCTGCAACTGCTTGGTCAGTTCGGGGCTCTCCACGATTCCCGGACGCAGCACGATGAACGCCTTGACGACCTTGTCGCGCAGGGGATCCGGGCTCTCGACGGCGGCGGCCTCGAACACGGCCGGATGGCTCATCAGGGCGCTCTCCACGTCGAACGGGCTGATCCGGTAGCCGGAGGCCTTGATCACGTCGTCGGCGCGGCCGATGAACCAGAAATAACCCTGCTCGTCCTCGCGCAGCACGTCGCCGGTGTAGAACCAGCCGTCCCGGAACACCTCGGCGGTGGCTTCGGGCTTGTTCAGGTATTCCTTCATCATGCCGGGATGGGAGTCGATCTTCACGCACAGGACGCCGGGATCACCCTTCTTCACGGGCACCAGTTTGCCGGTGGACTCCTCGTCCTCGTCGGGCGTCTCCATGAGGTTGATCACGATGCCCGGGCCGGGACGGCCGCAGGAACCCGGATAGACCGGCATGCCCACGCAGTTGTGCGCGTACACCATGCACTCGCTCATGCCGATGCCGTCGCGGATGCTGATGTTGAAGCGGGTCTTCACCTGCTCCATGGTGTCCGGGGTCAGCGGCTCGCCGGCGCTCACGCCCTCGCGCCATTTCGAGATGTCGAAGCGCGTCTCGGCGTTCTCGACCTTGAGCAGCATGCGATACATCGTGGGGGTGCCGATGAACACGGACACGCCGTAGGTGGCGAACAGTTCGAACCACTTCTCGGGGGAGAACGCACCCAGTTCGTGGTAGAGCACGATGCTCATGCCGCGATGCAGCGCGAACAGGAACGAGGAGGACACCGGCAGCAGCCAGCCGACCTCGGCCGGGCAGGTGATGACGTCTGGCGTGTCGTAGTTGTACCAGTAGTTGGCCAGGTACTCGTAGGCTAGACCGTAGCGGTGGTAGTGCACGACACCCTTGGGATCGCCGGTGGTGCCGGAGGTGTAGGCGACGAACGCCACGTCCCCGTTGTCGGTGTCGACGCTCTTGAACTCGTCGGAGGCCGCGGCCATCTCGACGTCATACTTGACGTGGCGGGGGTTAGTCGTGGTCTCGCCGAGATAATCGAACACGATCACATGCTCGAGGGTCTTGGCCTCGTCGCGAACCGCGTCAATCACGTCCACCAGCTGCGGCGTGGTGACGATGGCCTTCACCTTCGCGTCGTTGCAGCGGTACAGGATGTCCTTCTCGCGGAACATCGTGGAAGAGGGGATGAAGATGCCGCCGCACTTGGTGGCGGCCAGGGCGCAGATGTAGAACTCGACCTGGTTGCCCACGCGCAGCAGCAGGACGTCGTTGCGTCCGAAGCCCAGCTTGGTGAGCACGTTGGCGAACTTGTTGGTCTGCCGGCGCAGGTCGTCATAGGTGAGCTTGCGCTTCTCGCCTTTGCTGTTTTCCCAGTAAATGGCGGCCCTGTCGCCGAGGCCACGGTCGCAGACGGCGTCCGAGGAGGCGTACCCGATGTTCAGTTTCTCGGGAATGAAGGACCACGGATTGTGAGAATTCCATTCTTTTTCGTAATTGAACTCAGTCATGGCACCATACCTTGTTTCGAAAGAGGTTGAAGGAAATTGTTCGGACCTTGTTCCCAAGGTTTTTCACGATTGCCGCCCCACTCCTACACGAAATGGCATCGGGTTTCAAGAGGGAAGTTAGCGATCCGGGTCCGCGCAGAACTTTGCGATTTCGGCGGTGGTGCGTGCCAGTTCAGGGGACTTTGCCGTGAAAGGGGAGATCAACTCCCGCAGCCTGGGACAGTCTTCGCGACGGCCCCTGCCCAGGTACGCCTGGGCGGTGGTCACGGCCATCTCCGGGCAGGGATCGAGTCGGAACAGATCCTCGAATTCGGCGCACACGTCCTGCTTCAACTGCAGGCGGGCCTCGGCCTGCAGCACCCGCAGGGTCTGGCGCACCCGCGGGGCGAGATCACCGCGGGCAAGCACCGGCTGGAGCACGGCGACGGCCCGGGTCGGATCCTGCAGCACGAGGTAGTGATGGGCGAGCCTGCGGGCCTCGCGCACGGGCAGTGAGGGCAGCCGTGAGAGCAGGCCGGCTGCTGCTTCGGCCTTCCCGAGGTAGAGGTGGATCAGGGCCGCTTCCAGGAGGATCTCCGGGTCGGTCAACTGGGGCGGGATCGAGAGCGCCTTGAGTTTCTCTTCCACCAGGGTGCCCTGTCCGGGCAGGGCACGCAGGGTGACCCGCAGGAATCGCAGTTGCCAGAACAAACCCCGAGGCGAGGGCCTTCCGGCCGGCGCCAGCAGCGGGAGGATCCGCTCCAGTCGCTCGCGCACCCGCGGATAGTCCACGGGTCGGACCTCCTCGCAGGTCAGGAACCGGGCGTAGAGCTCCAGGTCGGCTTCGGGCCCCCGAAGGGCCTTGCAAGGACCGAGATCATCCTCGAACCTCAAGGTCTCGTCCCCGCAGAGGCGCGCCAGGGCCCCGCCGGCCTCGGCGAAGCGCTCCAGGTCGAAGTCGACGCGGGCCGCCAGCCGTGCGGTGAAGCGAGAGTCTTCGGGCAGCGTCGCCAGCCGCTCGCGGAGAGCGCTCAGGCGGGCTTCGTGGGATGTGGTGCCCCACTCCAGATGATCCAGCGACGAAACGGCGGCCTTGGTCCACAGCGCAGACCACCACCGGCGGTGCAACCCCTGGCGGGACAGACGGTCGAGCTCGTCCAGGTCCTTCCCGGTGAAGGTCTCAGAGAACACGATTGGTGGCCAGGTGGCCTTTGGAGTTCCTGTGGCCCACCGCCGCGCGGTCGCAAGCTCCCCGGAGAGGATCGCCGACCAGACGGCCGTGGCGTCTCCCGGCGCGGACTTCCGCTGCGAGAACCAGGCAAACGCGGGCTCCGGTTCCAGCCGGTTCATGCGGTCCGTTGCGTCCAGACTCTCGAGCCGCTCGT
The DNA here is from genome assembly GCA_002841825.1 of Deltaproteobacteria bacterium HGW-Deltaproteobacteria-22. Lineage (GTDB taxonomy): Bacteria > Myxococcota_A > Polyangia > HGW-17 > HGW-17 > HGW-17. The sequence goes on from PHAZ01000037.1 coordinate 13,501, forward strand.
CGACAGGGCTGCGGCGCTGCGAGAACTCCTTCCTGACCTGGGAGTACAGTTCCTGCGCGTCGAACTCCTGGGCCAGCCGCATCACGGCCAGCAGCACGGCGTCCTGTGGCACCAGCGGCACCTTCTGCAGTTCGTCGACGGCACGCGCCCGGTCCTCGCCGGCCGCGCAGGCGCGCACCAGGTGGTTCCAGGCTTTCTGGGCGGGTGGGACATCACCGGCGGCGGGCTCCGGCTGCGCAGGCCGTTGTCCGCGCCGGCAGGCGATCCAGTCGCGCCACAGCGGGAGTGTGGCGTGTCCGGGCTCGGTCCGGGTCCAGAGGTCCAGGATTCCTTCGGCTTCGTCGAGCTGGTCGCGTGACAGGTGCCAGTCCAGCAGCAGGGGCCAGTCCAAAGGCAGCTCCGGTCCTGGCAGCAGGTTCCTCACGAAGGCAACCTGGCCCGCCGCCACGCCCGCCCACAGCGTGGCGTTGCGCAGCAGAGACGAGCGGGGCCAGAGATCCCAGACACGCAAAGCCTCGAAAAAGTTCTCCATCAACTCGGTTTGGGTCTCGGCGGTGGCACAGCGCACAAGAATGCGCGAGGTCAGCAGGCGAAGCCGGGTGCGCGCGTCGGAGAAGGCCCATTCACGGCCCAGCAACTGGGAGGCCACCCGGTGGATCCTGTTCCACGGGCCGGGATCGGAGCCTTGAAGCAGGACGCCCTGGGATTGCACCAACGCCCAGATGGACCACACCGAAGGATCCGCCGGGTTGGCGCGGGCCGCCCGTTCGCTGGCTGACAGAGCTTCTGCGTGGGTGCGCCATTGTGCCAGCGGGACCCCGTCATCGAAACGTGCGACGAGGGCCTGTCCGTGTTGATTCCGGCGCCGGAGGTCCTGCCGGTTCCAGAGGAAGCCCAGTCCCAGTCCGCCGATCAGGAAGATCCACAGGATCCCCATGATCAGGAGGGGCCTGGTGGACCGCTGCATGTTCACACTCCGGCGGGGGAGTCTGGGATGAAGACGCCCGATGGTGATTTCCAGTGTCCTGAGGCCGGATCGTGCACGATCACCCAGGAGCGCTCCAGGCCTGTTTCGCCGAACCGGAACAACCGGGCCCGGGCCCGCAGGGCCGGGCGCGGGTCGTCGAGGATCGCGCAGCCGGTGCCCATCACCGGGATCTGGGAACCTCCGGGACCGTCGATCCGTCGCTCCACGTCACGGTGTTCGTGGCCGTGAAGGATCAGGTCCACGCCGTGTTTCCAGAGCAGGCGGCGCAGGTGGGCGCCGTCGACCAGGCCGTCATGCCATGATTCGGCGCCCGGGCAGGGAGCGTGATGGATCAGGATCACGCGTGTGCGGCCGGATTTCTTCTTCAGGATGGCTTCAAGACGCTGCAACTGGCCTGCACCCAGCTCGCCGTAGGCCATGCCCAGCGCCGTCGGGAGCGCGGTGGACAGGCCGATGATCTCGATGGGACCGACCGTGCGCACGACCGGATAATCCTGCGGCCCGGCGGCCCAGGCGTATGGACCGAGATTTTCCCAGAAGATCTCGTGCTCGATGGCATCTGGCAGGTAGGCGTCATGGTTGCCGGGCACCACGGACACCTGGTGAGGCTCGAAGCCGCTCTCCTCGAAGTGCGTTCGCACCCGAAGGTATTCCTCGGGATAGGCCAGGTTGACCAGGTCGCCGGTGATCATCAGGTGGGAGACACCGATGTCCCGGAGGTGGGACAGCAGGCTCTTGAGCAGGTGAGGCCTGAACGAGCGTCGCGAGGAGACCAGCAGGTTCACCGCGCCGGTGATGCGCTTGCTCATGAGGTCGCGCAGCTGGAAACAGGACGGCACGGGATAATGGATGTCGGTGAGGTGGGCGGCCAATAGGGTATCCGGCATGGGTCTTCCTTCCGCGGTCGTCGCCGCTTACGCGGGGGTGCGTCCCTCGAGCTCCTCGCGCCACTTCCGCGCGGCCCTCCAGAACTCCTGGCGTTCTTCCGGGTGCAGGACGATCCAGCCCAGGAAGATGTAGGCGAACATGCTCAGGAAAAGGAACTCCCACACGAACTGCCGGTAGAACAGCGCCTGTGCGATGACCGCGACGTAGGCGAACAGCACGAGAGCAACGACCCATCGCTGAAGTCTTCGGCCGTGATGACTCACGAAGGGGAAATCCGTCAGCAGGCCAGCGGCGATGGCCACCGTGAGTCCGGCGAGCCACCAGTGGGCGCCGGGCAGCTTCCAGATCATTCGGGAGTTGTAGAGGGAGAAGAGCATCATCGCCGCGATGGGACGGGGCAGGCCCTTCCAGCAGAACTTGAACGTGAACGGGACGGCGGTGTTGCGGGCGTGGCGGATGCTGCCGGCCGAGATCAGCAGGAACGTCATGCCCAGCGCCAGCTCGAGGTTCGTTGGCGCCAGGTGCGAGAACACGATGAACGCCGGCGCGATGCCCTGGGCCAGGTGGTCCGTGATGGTGTCGAAGTCCGAACCGAACTGGTTGGAATGCCCGGTCAGACGCGCGACATAGCCGTCGAGGGAGTCACCGAGGATGAAGCCCAGCAGCACCGCGTAGGAGGCGTCCACCGGGCGGCCGAGCATGGCCAGGTAGATCCCGGCGGTGCCGCCGGCGAGGTTCACCAGCGTGAAGATGTCCTTGAAGCCGAAGCCCTTGCCGATCAGACGGTTGAGCAGACGGTCGATGGGGATGCACAGTGCGGCCAGGAGCTGGTTCAGTTTTTTCATGCGGAAAACACCATCGAAGCATAGCCGACCACCGAGGAAGCGTCGCCGGAAGCTTCCATGGAGGTGGCATAGTGGATCAACCGGGCCCGGGTCGCCCCTGCGAGAAGGGCCGCCGACAGGGCACACACGGCCGGAATGACCCCGCACATGGAGATGTCCCTGGAGACGACGGTGTCCCAGGCTTTCTCGGGGTTCATTTCCAGGAAGGGTTCCAGCGCCTCGTGGTCGAGCCGGAGGGCCGTCTCCTGTGGATGGAAGTGGCTCATATCGGTGCTGGCGATTATTATATAATTAGAACCGCAGATCTCATCGGCTGCCTGGACCAACAGGTGTGCGAGCTCCACTGCCGGAGCGTATTCGTGGAAACCCAGGCAGATGGGCAAAATGCGAAAATCGTTGCGGCGGCACTGAAGAAAGGGCAACTGGACCTCGAGGCTGTGCTCCCGGCGGTGCGCCTCGGCGTCGGCGGCAATCCACTCCGGGCCCAGGGAGATCAGGCGGTCCCGCAGGGGGGTGTGGACCGCGACGGTACCCAGCGGGGTTTCCCAGGCGTCGTGGGAGTCCACGGCCACGGGCAGGCCCAGACCGGTATGGTTGGGCCCCAGGAGGATGACCGTGTCGGGGATCGTCGGAAGGGCGCCCATCAGCCGGCCGGCCGTCCCGCCGGAATACTGGATGCCGGCATGTGGGCACAGCGCTGCCACCGGCTGCTCGGCCAGGGTGTGGGCTAAACATAAATATTTTTTCACTTCACGTTCCAGGGCACCGGCCGAGGAAGGATAGAAGCGTCCTGCGACGACAGGGCGACGTACAGAATGCATCGGCTGCCTCCGGCCCCATGGGTACGCCTTTTTCACGGAAGGGTCAAGTGGGCTGATGCCATCGGACGCGTCCCAGGGTGCCGTCGACCCACACCTGCGATCCCGCCGGGATGCGGTGGATGCAATCCGCGACGCCGGTCACGGTGGGGATGCCCAGCTCCCGGGCGATGAGCACGGCGTGACCGCACGTGCCAGGCCGTTCGACGATGAGCCCGGCGACCCCGGGCAGGAGGACGATATCCTGCGGGGTGAGGGCATGCACGACCGCGATCCGTCCGTCGGCCGCCTCCCCGGGGACCGGCAGGGGGCCTGCGACACCACCGGCCCGGCCCGGGACCGCGCCTTCGCCCCGAAGTTCTCCGGCCGAAGCCGGTTCTCCGGCCGAAGCCGGTTCTCCGGCCGAAGCCGGTTGGTGGACCTGCGACCATCGGGGTACCCCGTCGACCACGCGCTCGGGCGCCGAGAAAGACTCCTGCGCGCGCAGGAGTTGACGCCGCAGACCCGGGAGCGCCGGCGCCGGCGGCCGGCCGGCGAGGAGCTCGGGCAGCGTCAGCAGGAACGCGTCCTGGGGGGTCGCGAGCCAGCCTGCGGTCGTCGCGGCGTCCCCCCAGTCCAGGACCGCGATCCGGAGCGTGCGCAGCATGCGGGCGAACACCCAGTCGTCCTGCTCCCGGCTGTCCACGCTGCGGGCGAAGACCCGCCAGGGGGTGTCATCGGGCGCGGGCCGAACGATTTCCGGACGTGCCGGGTCCGGTTTGGCTTGACAAACCACGCGCAGCCGCTCCAGTCCGTCGGCGATCGAAGGGGCCTGCGGGTCCCAGAACGACGGGAAGATCTCGCAGAAGCCGAACCAGCGGTCGCGCTTGAGCACGCAGTCCCGGGGCGCAGCAGCCAGCAGGGCTGCGACGCAGTTGGCGCCGGGCCGGACCGGCCTTCGCCGGGTCAGGTAGGACCGCACAAACCGCACGAACCGGTCGACCTGCACCTGGAGTCGATGGCGCTGGTCCCGGAGCGGTCCTGCGGCAAGTTCCTGGATACCGGCGTCGAAGCCCGGCAACGGATCGTGATCGTCACGCTCGTAGAGGCGTCCGAGCCACGCTCCCTGGGGAAGGCCGAGCCGGTCCCGCGTGGCCTCGATGATCGAGGCGTAGAAGACCGACAGGACGTGGGGATGATGGTGGGTGTTGCGTATCCAGACGCCCGACGACATGTAGGAGGGGGGATCCTGCGCCGAGGGCAGCAGGGGCCGTGCCTGCAGCAGCGTGAGTTCCCAGCCCTGACCGTCCGGGAGGGCGCCCCACTCGAGATCCAGACCCCCCGCAGGCAGCTCGGGCAGGGTCTGCAGCACCAGCTGGCGCACGCGGTCCGTCAGCGTCACGGGCAGCTCCTCGGGAGCGTCACCGTCGACCACCCGTCCTCCGGAGGCGCCCTCGATGCGCAGGGTGGTCTCGTCCCCGGGGTGGGGCCACAGGGCCACACCGGTGAACGCAAAGATCCGATGAGGCTGGATCAGCACGGCCGGCGATCCGATCACGACGCCCGAGATCGCGCCGAGACTGCGGGCGGCGTCGGTCGACCTGCGGATCCTCCCGAAGGCCTCGAGGGCCTCCGGGATGCCGGACACGGGTCCGACGGACAGGTGACAGCCCGCCAGCGAGGTGAGGTTGCCGTCTTCGGAGGCGGCCGAGGAGCGAAGGATCCAGGGCCGGGGGAGCGTGCGTTCCAGCCTGAGGAAGTCGGCCTCAGATGGAATTTCGTTGCCCCCCCACACCGCTCCGGCGAGCACGGGAAGACCGCGCCGCCGCAGCTGCGCAAGCCGGGCCGCCTTGTTTCCGCAGGTCGCAGGATGGATCCGGTCGGAATCCAGGGTCAGGAATTCATTCGTTGGGGCGGGATTTCCGGACTGCATCGAGCACGCCGTTCACGAACCGCGCGCTTGTCTCGCTGCCGTAGCGCTTGGCCAGTTCGATGCCTTCGTTGATGATGATCTGGGCCGGTGTGTCGGTGAAGTACAGTTCGGTGACCCCCAGCCGGAGGATGGAGAGGTCGACCTTGTCCATGCGCTCGACGCGCCAGCGGCTGTTGGCGTTGCGGATCCGGTCGTCGACGAAGTCGGTGTTGTCGGTGAACAGGCGGATCAATTCCTGGACCCAGGCGTCGTCGGGTTCGCCCTCGATCTCGGTGCGGAAGGGCATCTCGAGCGCGTCGTCGGACAGATCCATGCGCCCCACGTCCCAGGCGTAGAACGCCTGAAGCAGGAGTTCACGGGCGGCCCGACGGCGGGTGCGGGAGCCGCCTCCCCGGCGGGAAAGCTGTTTTCCGGGCATCACGAACCGATCTCCGCGAAGACGTGGATCATCTCAAGCAGCCCGCGCGCGGCTTCGAAGCCCTTGTTGCCGGCCTTGGCTCCGGCGCGGTCAAGGGCCTGCTCCATCGTGTCGGTGGTCAGGATGCCCATGATCACCGGGATCTCGGCCTGCATGGACAACTGGGCCACGCCCTTGACGGACTCGGCGCTGACATAGTCGAAGTGAGGGGTGTCGCCGCGGACCACGGCCCCGAGGCACACCAGACCGTCATACTTGCCCGAGGCGACCGCGCGCCTTGCGGTGGCAGGGATCTCCAGGGCACCGGGCGTGCGTATCACGGTCAGATCCGCCAGATCCAGTCCGGAGCGGGAGAAGGCGTCGATGGCGCCTTCGAGGAGCCGCTCCGTGACCAGGGAATTGAACCGGGAGACGACGACGCAGATTTTGTAGCCTTTTCCAAATAATTGTCCTTCGATATATCGGGTCATGGCGCACCTCCGCTTCGACGGCCTTATACCTGCTCAAACCTTCCAACTCAAGCTGAATGCCTTCGAATCCATTATTTCCCGATGCAGAAACGGGAAAAAATCAATTCATAAAGATCCGCCGGAGGGACCTCGAGGGCCTCCTCGAGACGGCGGGCGAGCGCTTCGAGGTGCAGCGCGCGCACCTCCGGGAGCACCTCGCCCTGCACCCGCCCGAACCCGGCTTCGAGGTCCAGCGCCAGTTCGGCCAGCCGCGCGGAGAACCACCACTGGGGCCGGTCGGTGGAACGCTGTACCCTGATGGCGTCCACGATGCGGTCAAGCAGGGTCTGCACGCCCGCGCCCGTGCTTCCGGAGACGGGCAGGAGCTCTCCCCGGGGGGATCCGTCGTCGGCCTTTCCCTGCACCGCGATCGCGCGGGGATCGGCCGCCGTCCCTGGCGTGGGGGAGAACGCCACGAGCACGTCGGCGTCGCGCGCCAGGTCGAGCGTGTGCCGGATGCCCTCGGCTTCGGGGCCTTCGATGGGCGCCATCGGATCAACTCCGGGACGGAGACCGGCGGCTCCGGGACGGAGACCGGCGGCTCCGGGACGGAGACCGGCGGCTCCGAAACGGAGACCGGCACTGTCGATCAACCGCGGGTGGTGCCGGGTTGGTCCGAGACGATCGCGCGGTCATACCCGGCGATGCGATTGAACAGCGTGCTCTTTCCCGTGTTCACCTCACCCAGCAGCAGCACGCGGGGCAGCCGTGCCCAATGATCCTGCAGCCGTGCCTGCGCCGCGATCCGGCGGATCTCCATCGCCAGCGGCTCCCAGTCGGGACCGTCCCCCTCCTGAAACTCGATGGCGCTCTCGAGATCGGCCTGGGCCAGATGCACCTGGGTCAGCAACTGCGAGAACGCCAGGCCGGCGTCGGGGCCGGTTTCGACCAACTCGAGCTCCCAGGGCAACCGCGCCCGGAGCCGGTGGGCGATGCGCTCGGCCTCGGTCACGGTCATCTTGCCGTGCCGGACGGCGCGGTAGGTGAACTCCCCCGGTCCGGCCGGCCTGGCTCCGGCGTCCTTCAGGCGTGACAGGAATCGCTCGACGATCAGCGGGTTGCCGTGGCAGGAGATCTCCGCCGTGTCCTCGCCGGTGTAGGACCGCGGCGCGAACCAGGGTGTGACCAGGAAGTCGTCGAGGCCTTCAACGAGCAGGTGGCGCGCCCGGCCGTGAAGCCAGCGCGGTTGTGTCGTCAGCAGGCGTCCCAGGATCGGGAACGCTTCGGGGCCGGAGAGCCGGATCAGGGCGATGGCACCGGCGCCGGGCCCGGTCGCGGCCGCGACGATGGTGTCATCGAGGAAAACGTCAGGCGCGGGCATCTTCGCTGTGGTTCATGTACCATTGGTGGGCCAGGCCCAGCACCGTGTTGGTGAGGATGTAGAGCGTGAGGCCCGAGGGCAGGAAGAGCATGATGCCGGTGAACATGATCGGCATCGTGTAGAGCATGATCTTGGCCTGCTGGTTGTCGCCGGCCGTCGGTGTCATCTTCTGCTGGACGAACATCAGCAACCCCATGAGGATGGGCAGCACGAAGTACGGATCCTGCGCGGTCAGATCGTTGATCCATCCGAACAGCGGCGCACGGTACAACTCCACCGAAGCCATCAGCGCCTGGTACCAGGCGATGTAGATCGGCATCTGGAGAAGCATGGGCAGGCAGCCGCCCAGGGGATTGACCCCGTGCTTCTTGTATAGCGCCATGATTTCCTTGTTAAGATTTTCCTTGTCGTTGGCGTACTTCTTCTGCAGCGCATCCATCTCGGGCTTGAGCGAGGCCATTTTCTTCATGCTGCGCATGCTCTTGTTGGTCCAGTACAGCGTGACCAGCTTGATCAGGAGCGTCAGCAGGATGATGGCCAGACCCCAGTTGATTACGACCTTCTGCACGAGCTTGAGCAGGAAGATCATCGGCTTGCCGATGAACCAGAAGAGGCCGAAATCGACAGATTCGTTCAGTTTTGGATTGACGTTTGCAGTCTCCTCACCGGAGCGGTGAACCCGCACGGTGTCGAGGTAGTTGAGGTCCTTGGGTCCGAGATACAACTTGAAGGGGAGGGCCACGGTCTGGCCGGCCTCGACCGGGCGCGGGCCGTTCATGTCCATCTGCGTGGTGATCAGGCCGTAGCCGGGAATCTCCTGGATCTTCTGGGCGATGAAGCGGCAGCCGCCGTCGTCGGCGCCGTAGTCCTTGACCAGCACCATCAGGAAGTAGCGGGCGTCGATGCCGGCCCAGCGTGCGCCGCGGGCGAACTCGCTGGCTTTGGACGGGGTGCGCTGGCAGGAGCAGGACGAGGTGGAGCAGCCCATGCAGCCCTTGGACGCGCCGTTCATGATGACGTTGAAGCTCTGCACGCTCACGCCGTCGGCGTGGTAGCAGATGGCCTCCTTGGCGACAGAGACGGGATTGAAGAAGCCGGTGGAGGACTCGCCCTCGTGCAGGCTGAACACGCTGAAGAGCGTCTTCTTGATGTTCAGTTTCACCGGAATCAGGTTCTTCACCTCGACGACGAGATCCAGGTCATAGCGGTCGGCGTAGATTCGGTAGGTCTTGCGGATCTCGACCGGGAAGCAGGCGCCCGGGGCTGCCTCGACGCCGGCCGGGCAGGGACGGTCGGTGATCAGGCGGAACACCAGCGTGGTGATCTTGGCGTCGTCGGTGCGGCTCTCGAGTTCCCACTTCTGCAGGAGCGGACGGAAGTTGATCTCGCGCTTCACATGATAAAACGAGTGGTCGTCGAGGGTCTCGGCCTCGCGCTCGATCTCCATCTCCATCTGGAACGGGAGGAACATCGGAGACCAGGTTTTGATCAGGTCCATCTGCTGGTCGCGCTTTTCGCGGCGCTTTTCGCGGAGGAACTCCTTGGGGATGACCTTCTCGCGGTACTGCGGATTTTTCAGGATGAAGGAGGAGAACACGGCGCCCTGCAGGGTGAAGCGGGCGGTGAACAACTGAGTCTCGATGACCAGGCGCGGATCGCTCTCCTCGATGGGCTCACCGTTGTACGGCGTCTCGGTGAAGTACAGGTGCCGGCTCTGCGCGGGCGCGGGGGCCGTCGCAGGGGCGGGCACGGTCGCCGCGGGTGGGGCCGGGGCCGTGACGGCCACGGGGGTGGCGTCGGCCTGCGGGGCGGCCACGGGGGTGGCGTCGGCCTGCGGAACTGCCGCAGGGGTGGCCAGGGCGTCGGGCGTCGGGCTGGACGAGGGTGTCGCGGGGGCGACCGCGGGGGCCGCAGGCGTGACCGCGGTCGAACCGGGGGCGACCGCGGGTGCCGGCTGGGCGCCGACCGGGGAAATCGACCAGAAACCAACTGAAATCAAAAGGAAAATCCAGACATGCAGCTTGTTCATACGGGTACCTTCATGGGACTTGGGATGAATCGGAGGCGGATCATAGCCGCCGCGCGCGAAGGGATGACAACGCAAAATCCGCCAGAGAGTCAACCAAAAACCGACCCAGGCGCCCCGATGCCGGAAAACCTCGATGGAATACTCGGAGCAGGTCGGCAGAAACCGGCAGGTGGGAACCCGCTTCGCCGGGGAGATCCATTTCCGGTAAAATGAGATCATGGCGATGAAGAAGCGGGCAATCAAAGGGAGCGCTCCTGGAGGTGCCGCACGAGACGGCCGATGTCACCGAGCAGTTCGGTGAATTCCGCGATCTGCACACCGTCACGGGGCAGCACGACGACATCCACCGGGAACGCAGCCAGCTGCGGCATGGAGCGCCGCAGGGCCTCCCGGAGCCGTCTCCGGATGCGGTTGCGCTGCACGGCGCAGCCGAACTTGCGGGAAACGGTGAAACCCACGCGGAAGTGCCCCAGTTCGTTTTTCAGGAGAAATAACACCACACGAGATGTGACAACGCGGTGACGCGAATTCTGAACGGCCAGGAAATCAGTCCGGCTGAGCAGACGAACCGACTTCGGGAACGAACAGACGGAGGTCAATGCGGAGGATCACCGATGGGGGACTACTTCTGGTGTATGGACACGGTCAGGCGCTTGCGACCCTTGGCGCGACGGCGGGACAGGACCTTGCGTCCGTCGGCGGTGGCCATACGGGCACGGAAACCATGTGTGCGAAGACGGGAAATCTTATGGGGCTGATAGGGTCTTTTCATGACAATACCTCAATGACGGAATGCTGGCCTCCGGGATGTCAAACCAAGTCGACACCACGGCAGGGTTCAGCTTTATGTCACAAAACGAATCACTTTGCAAGCTGATCTTTTCCTGATCGCATGCAAGGTTTTTGTCCATTGGAAAACTGGACAACCGGGGATCAGATCCTGTAGAGTGTGCCCGGACCCAAGAGGGCAGGCTGTCCTGGTGGACCTGAAGGGTCCGGCGGACCCGGGAGACAGTCCTGGGAAGGTCCTGTGAACCTGAAGGGTCCGGAGGACCCGGGAGGGTAGACGGATCTGGTTTTGGTTCGTCGGACCGGGGAGGGTCAGCGGACCCGGATAGATCCGTCGGCTTCCGGGAAAACCCCTCGAAAATTCGGAATGTCAGCTTGACCATATAGATAGTCGCGCGTAGGATTGGCCGACTGGAGGCATTCATGTTCAAGGAACATCTGCGGAAACTTGTCGAAGGCGTTGAAGGCGGCCGGGCTGCGCTCCTGATGGATTTTGACGGCATCGAGGTCGATCATCACGTCGTCGGTGATCTGGATATCCAGACTCTTGGCATCGAATTTTCCCAGTTGATGACCAACGTCAAACGGCAGGCCTCCATCCTTGAGGTGGGAGATCTCGAGGAGATGATGGTCCGGACGCGTGAGTTGCTGCTGTTGTTCCGGGTCGTGAATAATGAGTATTTTTTAATTGTCGCGTGCACACCCGACGGCAATTTCGGCAAGGCCCGTTTCCTGATGCGGCTGGCTGCACCCCGATTCATCGAGTTTTTCTAATAGGAGTTACCCGTGCCCATCGACAAGGAAAAGATTTCCAACTCGGCACAGAAATATCTCCAGAAGGGCCAGTTCGACAAGGCGATCAAAGAGTTCCAGAAAATCGTCGACTCGGATCCCACGGACATGCGGGTGTGGAAAAAAATCGGGGACATCCAGGTACGTTCAGGGGACACCCGGGGTGCGATCACGACGTATCTCCGGCTGTCCGATGATTTTTTTGCACAGGGTTTTTACAGCAAGGCTCTGGCCATTCTGCGCCAGATCCAGACGCTGGATGCCAACATTGAGGAAGTCTACCTGAAACTCGCCGAAGTGTACGCGGCCACCAATTTCCTGCCTGACGCGATCCACCAACTCGACCGGCTCTCCAAACTGCAGGAGGCGGCCGGCAACATCGAGGCGATGCTCGCGACGCTTCAGCGCATGGCCGATCTTGATCCCTCCTCCTGGACATACCGTGCACATCTCGCCGAAACATTGTCACGCCTCGGGCGCAAGTCCGAGGCTGCTGCCGAGCTTCGAAAGGTCACGGTCCTGCTCGAGCACGAGCACGATCCCACCGACTTCATCCGGGTGGCCGAGCGCCTGATGTTCCACGATCCCGACGACGTGGACAACAGCAAAAAGCTCGCCGAGGCCTATCTTCGCTCCCGGGCACCCGAGGAGAAACTCAAGCAGGTGCTCAAGCTGTTGCTGCGCTTCCTGCAGAACAATCCGTCGGATCCCTCGCTGCTGCAACTGCTGGCCCGCATGTTTCTTGCGCTCTCCAAGCAGGACAGCGCCGTCAACGTGTATCGAGAGCTGGCCCGCATCTACCGGGAGCAGGGCAAGATCACCGAGAGTGAGGCCGTTCTGGAACGGATTCTCGAGATCCTGCCGCAGGACGAGGAGACCTTGATCGCCCTGGGACGCAAGAAGGCCGCCCCCGCACCCTCGACCGATGGCGTTAAGGGTACCTCGGCGCGTCGCGGTGGCCGCGATTTCAGCGAGCCCATCGAGGAGATCTCGCTGGAGGAACTCGAGGAGATCGACGACATCGCCGAGATCGAGGAGGACGACCGCGCCCAGATCGTGACAGGCGAGGACGTCAAGAAGCTCGAGGAAGCCACCGCGTTCTTCAAATTCAGCCTGTACGACCAGTCACTGGAGTTGATCCAGCAAATCGGCGCGCGGCAGGCACTGTCGGTGCTCGAACTGGAGAAAGACGTTTACATGCGCCTCGGCAAGAAGGAGGAGGCGCTCGCCATCATGGAGATGCTGGCATCCGAGTGGGAAAAAAGCGATCCCTTGAAGGCCCAGGAGGTAGCGCAGGAAATCAGACTGGTGTCTCCGGATTCCAAGCTGGCCGACCGGATCCTGTCCTCCCGTCCGAAGGTCTCCGCGGCATCGGCCGACGAAGATCTGTTCAACATCCTCAAGGAGATCGAGTCGATCGAGTCGGACATGCCCTCAGAGGAGCTCGTCGAGCAGCCGCTCACCTTCTCCGAGCAGGCCGAGTCCATCCACAGCGACGAAGAGCTCGAACAGGCGATGCTGCAGAGGGATGCCTCCAAGGGCATCTACGAAATTGATGACGATGATGATCTGGATCTCGCCGCGATGCTGGATTCCCTCAAGGGGCTGGATCAGGGTGACGAGGATGTCATCGACGAGGATGCTGGCGACGACCCCTACGGATCCGAGATGACCAGTCAGGTGTCGGATCCGGCGCCGTTCTCGGATCATCAATTCCAGAGCAAGCTCAACGAGCTCGATGAGCTCGAGGCATTCAAGGAAGCCAGCCAGAGCTTCATCCGCATCCAGGAGCTCTCGCACGAGGAGATCCGCCTGGCCGACCTGACGGGCTCTGCGGGGGCACCGCCGGCGCCGGCGCATCACCCCGACGAAGAAGCGGAAAACCCCTTCGAGATGACGCCACCCCCGGTTGATCAGGATTATTTTTCTCTCGGATCCGATGATCCCACCGCCGTTCGGAACGAGGACATCCGGAACGCCGCCAGCAGGCGCATGTCCGATGGGCCGCAGTTCGAGCCCACCATGGATCACGTCATGGAGCTGCTCAGCCTCGAGGATCAGATTGCCAACGTGTTCGCCGACGATCCCGAACCCTCCGCGCCGGTCGAGCCGCCGGCCATGGAGGGCGGAGCCGAAGAGGAGCTTCCCGAAGAGGTGACCGAGGTGTTCGCAGAGGTGGACTTCTTCCTGGAGACCGAACTGTACGATGATGCCCTGGAGATGCTCGAAGAGCTGGCTGGCCGGTTCCCGCTTCCTGCGGTCAAGGCGAAGATCCGGCTCGTACGGAAAGCCTCCGGCGCGGAACCCGACGAAGAGCCCACTCCCGTGGCGGCCGAGCCCGTTTCCGAGCCTTCTCTCGCTCCGGAGCCCGCCTCCGTCGTCGCTCTGGAGCCCGGTCCGACCTTCGACCAGCCCTTCGCCGACGATGTCCCCGCCGGTTTCAATCCGTTTGATTCGCTGCCGTTCTCCGAAGGGGATGACGGCATCTCCCTGGACTTCGACGAAGAGGTCGTGACGAACCTTTCCGGATTGAACATCAACGACCTGAAGGACGAACACCCTGCAGTCACGGCCGCCGCCGAGCCCGGACAGTCCGTCCGGCTGGAGACGCAGGTGCCCGCCGGTGACGCGCTGACCCATTTTGAACTGGGCGTGGCCTACAAGGAAATGGGGCTGTACGATCAGGCGCGTGATGAGTTCAAGCTGGCCATGGAAGAGCCCAAACTGGAGATCAAGGCTCACATGATGGTCGCCCGGTGCATGATGGAAGTTGGCAAGTTCTCCGAAGCGGCCAGCGAGTACAAGAAGTCCCTGCACTGCCAGGACATTTCCAAAGACGAAGAGATGGATTTGTATTTTGAACTGGGACAACTATACGAAAATCTCAAGGATCGCCCGGAGGCGCTGTATTTCTATCGGAAGGTCCTTCTGTGGGATCCGAGCTATCGGAACGTGGCCCAGATCGTCGAACGTTTAAAGTAACCCGGATAAGGCGTACACATGGCATCTGAACTGATCCTCGTCATCGATGACAGCCCCACCATCATCAAGGTGGTGGAACTGGTACTGACCAAGGCCGGCTTCAAGGTCCAGACCACCCAGGACGGAGAGACGGGCATCGCGCTCGCCAAGCAGATCAAGCCGAACCTGATTCTGCTGGATTTCGTGATGCCGAAGATGAACGGCTATCAGGTCTGCAAGGAGTTGAGCCAGGACGAGGAACTGAAGTCCATTCCGGTCGTGCTGATGAGCGCCAAGGGGGAGCAGGTCGGCGAACGTTTCGTCAAGGTGATGGGTATCGTGGACTACATCACGAAGCCGTTTTCCCCCGAGGCGATCACGGCCGTGGTGACCCATGCCCTCGAGAAGTTCCAGGATAACGAGGATCCGACGGCGGTGCCGGTGGCCAAGCCGCCCGTTCAACAGCCCGAGGATCTGCAGGACGACGCGGATCGCGAGCAGCAGGCCTGGAAGGAGGCGATGTCCAAACTGCGTGGCTCCATCTCCCGCGCCGTGGCCAGCACGCTGATCTCGGCGCCCGAGCTCTCGGGAGTGGTCTCCGACACCCAGTTCCTCGTGGAGAACATCAAGAACACGCTGACGAACTCATTTCTCGAGGGTTGCATCGGCGAACTGCGCACGACGGTTCCGGACCTGATGTCCGGCGAGGTGTCCCTGTCGGGAACCTTGTCCGTGATCCCCACCGGTGAGGTGCTCACCATCCTGGCCAGCCAGAGACAGTCCGGCATCCTGACGATGAGCAAGAGCGCGGCGAAGGTGGACGTATACTTCAAGGGCGGGCAGGTGGTCATGGCTGCCGCGGCAGGCATCTCCGACGAGTATCTGCTGGGACGGTACGTCATCGAACTGGAGTTGATGACCAAGGATGAGCTCGACGAGTTCATCGCAGGGCTGCCCCCGCGCAGTCATCTGCTGGGCCTGCAGTTGGTCAAGAGCGGCCGGCTCTCCCTCGAGCAGGTCAAGACGGCCATGGCCAAGCAGACCCGGGAGATATGCTACGAATTGCTGAACTGGCGCACAGGAAAGTTCACCTTCGTTTCCACCCGGGACCTGCCCGCGATCGCCGAGGAGGCAGGACTCGACCTGTCCGTGGACGCGATCCTGCTCGAAGGTTTCAGGCGTGTCGATGACTGGCACCTGATCGAACAGGAGATTGACGATTTTGAGATCGTCCTGCTGCGCAACGATGATGCAATCAACCTGGTCGGACGGAACCGGCTGGTCCGCGAGGAGTTGACGGTGCTCGAGCTGGTCAACGGCCGCAACACGATTCGGGACATCATTCGGCAGAGCCGCATGAGTTCATTTGACGTGACCAAACTGCTGTACCGTTTGTTGTCGGCCAAACTCATCCGTAAAAAGGTTTCCCCGGTGGCGGTCTGACACGTTATTATTTCGCTTTTCGTTAGACAGGTGTGAAACATGGCGACGATTCTAATAGCCGATGATTCTGCAACCTCACGCAAGGCCATCTCTTCGGTCCTGGAGCCTCTGGGACACCGGATTCTGCATGCCGACGACGGCCGCGATGCCTGGGAGAAGATCCAGAGCCTGAAGCCCGACCTCGTGATTCTCGACATTCTGATGCCCCAGATGGGCGGATTCGAAATCTCCCGGCAGATGAAGAACACGGCCACGCTGTCGCACATCGGCATCATCATCCTGACCTCGCTCAAGGAACAGACCAACAAGTACTGGGGCTTGCGGCAGGGAGCCGATTTCTATCTCACCAAGCCCGCTCACCCGAAGGAACTTCTGTCCTGCGTGAGCACCCTTCTGGAGACGGTCAAGTGAGCACTGACCATGTGCTCGTCTTCCATATCGGAAAACATCTGCTTTCGCTCAAACTGGAATATATCTCCGAAATCTTCGTTCTCTCGCAGATCACGCGCATTCCCGTGGCTCCGGTCTTCATGCGTCACGTGGTGTCTTTCCGCGGCCTGATCCTCCCCGTGGTGGATCTGGCGCCCTTCCTTGGGGAGCCGATCAAGGCGACGGTGACCCACAAGACCGCCATCGCCGTGCATCAGGGCACGGCCGAACCCCAGTTCGCACTTGTGGTGGACAGCATGTACAGCGTGGCTTCGGGGCAATTGCAGGAAACGCAGGAACAACTTCCGTTTTTCGTGGAGAACGTACAGACCCTCCCCAAGGGCCTATTCACCTGGAACGTCTCCCCTGCCAGGATTGAGAGATTCATCCTGGGCCAATTGTCCTCCGGTCCCCGGAAACTCGGTGCTTCACATGAAAAACAAGAAAAAAATCATCCATAAAATCACCGTACTGGGGGGACTGCTGCTGGGTGTTCCCCTGGTGGTGTTCATGTTCCTGCTCAGCGTGGTTCTGTGGCGTATCGGGAGCATGCACCGCGACTATTCAGAGGTGGTCCTGACCCTGCAGCGCGATCTCGACGCGGTGGACCAGAACATCCTCAAGCACAACGCCGGCATCAACCAGCATCAGGAGAAAACGCGGGAACTGAACCGGCAGATCACAGAGCAGTTTTTTCAGCAGCAGATGGACTTTTCCGCGATGGAGGTGCTGATCCTGCTGTCCTCGGACCCTCAAATCTCCTATGCGATTCCAACCCAGAACATCTTCACGGCCTACCTGAGCAAGACGAGGTCATCGCTGATGTCAGGAATGCTTCCCGGCATTCCGTCCCTGCCTGACGTGAAGGACAGCGCGCCAGGCATGTCGGCGCCCGCCCCGGAGCCGAAGAACGCCGCGCCTGATAAAACAGCGCCATCACCGTCGAAAACGGCGCCATCACCGTCGAAAACGGCGCCATCACCGTTGATGACGGCGCCATCACCGTCGAAAACGGCGCCATCACCGTTGATGACGGTGCCTTCACCGGTTGCTCGTCCTGCCCCGGCAGGAGCCGGTGGTGCCCCGGAAGCAGGAATGTCGTCGAAGGATGCACCCGCACCCGCCGGCGTCGTGGCGTCGCCGGAGACGGTCTTCAGCGAACAGTTGCGTCGCTGGCTCGAGGGTCACGACTTTTCCAAGGTCGCACGCCTCTCCGATATGATGGAGCGGTTCGTCCGATCCTCAAGCCTTGGCTTCGAGAACCGGGAACTGATCCTGGTCGCCCACACGGGACTTCACCAGCACCGGATCATCTGGTCCACGGAGCCGCAGTACATCTCGCAGCAGTTCTCGAAGATCATGCGCACGCTGCACCAGTTGTTCATCTCCGAAAACTACATGAAGTCCTTCTACCAATTCCAGAAAGGCGAGATTCCCGTTCGGCTGCTGTTCCAGTTCGAGTATGCCGACGAGATCGGCTACTCAGATGCGAAGTACAATCTGTCCAAACAGCGTTACTTCGGCCTGATTCCGCTGCTGGGCACGAACCTGTCGCTGGGGGTTCGCAGTCCGCTCATGCATGAATTCATTCAGTCGATCGACTCGATCGGTCACGAACTCAACAAGATCAGTTCCGGTCTCGGAAAATCCGATTCCGACATCCGCTCAGCCGACGGGAAAATGACCGGGCTCGTACGCCGGTTCCAATCCAGCAACACTGGCTTCCGCAAGATCTTCATCGCCATGCTTCTGCTGGCGGCGTTCTTCATCCTGCTCACCAGCGCCCTGGCCATCCGGTCGCTTCAACGCGGTTTTGTCCGGCCGATGCTGCACATGCAGGAAGTGACCCGCAGGATCGAGGAGGGCGACCTTGAGCAACGCGTTCACGTCAATACGCAGGATGAGTTGCAGGAGTTGTCCGAGAGCATCAACGCCATGCTGGACCGCACCGTGATCCTGATCCGGTCAGACGAGGACAGGCAGCGCGTGCAGCAGGACATCTTCGCGCTGCTCGACGTTGTATCCCGCGCCTCCTCAGGCGATCTCACTGTGCGGGGCACAGTCTCCACCGATGAATTGCAGGCCATCGTGGACGCGTTCAACCACATGATGAACAGCATCGGCGTGCTGGTCATCAAGGTCCGCAATGCCGGCATGCAGGTCGAGCAGATGTCACGCAAGCTGCTCGAATACAGCCGCCGCATCCTGGAGAAGTCCCAGAGACAGATCCAGGATCTCGACATTGCCTCCCGCAAGATCAAGGCGCTGGGAGACCGTTCCCAGGAGATCACGCGCATGGTCGAGCAGATAGGGACCATCGCGCTGGAGACCAACACCCTTGCGCTGAACGCCTCCCTCGAGGCCGCCCGCTCCGGAAAGCATGACGCAGGGATCGGTCACCTGGCCGAGCATGTGCGCCAGCTTGCCGACGGCCTGAACAAGACCAAGCAGGACATCGAGAGCTTCATCGGCAGCATCCAGCTGGCCACCAACTATGCCGTCACTTCCGTTGAAGAAGTGCTGCACATGAGTCAGCAGACCACGGCCGAAGCCGAACTGTCGTATCGGACCGCCGAGTTCACCTCTGCTGAGGCCAACCAACTCGGAGAGGCGATATCGCGCTTCAAGGTGAAGACCATCGAGGACAAGGAGCGGGAACAGAGGATCTTCCACGAGTTGAGCTTCGTCGCCTTCTCGTTGTCGGAGATTCGCAAGACCCTTCGCGAGATGGACTCAAACGAGTTTGAGAACCTGCACTCCGCGCTCAGTTCCTTCTCCACCCAGCTCAAGGGGCTGGGGGTCGAGGAGCACGCATTCGAGTTGCCCGGCGTCGCGGGACCAATCCCGATAGAAGTGCCCGCGATCATGCCCGAACAGAAGGAACCGTAATGAACTCGCACCCGTATGGCGCGGTCGTTTCGGCCATCGGAGCCACCTTCTTCGGCGTGGTGTCCGAGCGCAGCGCTCCGGCCCATCACCTCGAGTTGTGCGCGTCCGGCCTGGTCCGATGCTGCGCCCTGCTGGGTGATGCTGCGCTCTCCCACAAACTGGAGACCTTCTGGAAGGCCTCCGGGGGGCAGTCGCCGCTTCCTTCCCTGCTGAAGGAGCCGCTGGCCGCACGGTTCCCTCCATCCAACGAGGACATTGCCAGCTGGCTGCTCGAGACGTTTGCCGAGACCTCCAGCGAGGAGGTCTCCGACGGTGGGGATTTTTTCGACAAGGAGACCCTGGCAACCCTGCTGGAGATCTTCCAGGAGGAGGCCCGAGAGATCGTGCTTGAGCAGGTGAAGATCCATGCGCAAGGGACCTTCTCGGAGGCCGATATCGGTGAGCTCTTCCGCTATGCTCACACGCTCAAGGGCGCCGCCGCCACCGTCGGCCTGGTGGTGCTCTCACGCGCAGCCCTGGTCCTGGAGAGTTATTACCGGGCACACCGGGACGGTCACACCTGTCCATCGAAGTACTCCCATCCGCTGATGGACATGGCCACCTGGCAGTTCATCCGCTCGG
Source organism: Deltaproteobacteria bacterium HGW-Deltaproteobacteria-22 (assembly GCA_002841825.1). Classification (GTDB taxonomy): domain Bacteria; phylum Myxococcota_A; class Polyangia; order HGW-17; family HGW-17; genus HGW-17. The sequence goes on from PHAZ01000037.1 coordinate 33,153, forward strand.
CGGAGGGAAACCCCGAGCCGCTGTGGAACAACGAGTCCCTGCTCGCGTTCGCGCGGGCCTGTGACATTGTCCCCGACCCGTTCATGCTGTTCGCTCCGCCGCCGTCTTCGGCCCCAGCGGCCCCAGCGGCCCCAGCCCCAGCGGCCCCAGCCCCAGCGGCCCCAGACGAATCCCATGGTGAATTTCTCGTGGAAGAGGCGCCGCTGCTGGACGACGAACTGACGGCGCTCCTGATGGAGGTCTTCAGGACCGAAGCCGAGGAACACCTCGACGCCCTGGATCGCAACCTCGAGAATCTCGCTCAGGGAAAACCCGTTCTGCAGGATCTGTTCCGCACCACCCACACGCTGAAGGGTGCAGCGGGCACGGTGGGTCTTTCCTGGGTGAGGGAGGCTGCCCACCGTCTGGAGGATTATTTCGAGACGCTCGTCGAAAAGAACGCTTTTCCCCATCCCCAGAGCCTGCAGTACCTGTTTCAGGCCGCCTCGCAGTTGCGGGCCAGGCTCGGGGAGAAGAGCGGGGATCTGAAGGTCATCAACGACCTGGTGGCCAGGGCCCAAGCCCTTGACGCCCAGGTGCCCGAACCGAATTCGTCGGGGCTGGTCCCCGTCGCGGGCGCGGCGGTGCCGGGGCCGGTCCGCACACCGGCCGAAGCCGAGATCGCCGACGCATTGCAGGGACCGCGCTTCACTCAGGTTCCTTCGCAGCAACTGGAATACCTTTTCAACGATGCCGAGGAGCTGGTGCTGGTCCGGACCCAACTGGAGAAGAGCCGTGACGAGTTTCAGAGCATCTCCAGTGACTTGTTTCTGAGTCATCACACCCTGCGGGCGTTTCTGCTCGAGGATCGCAACACCATGAGCGAGGCCGAGCGACTGGAGCGTCTCCAGGAGGTCGAGGTTGAACTGGCGGAGTTGATCAACAACCTGGAGCACGCTTCCTCGCTCCTGCAGAAGGAATGCAAGAGCCTGCAGTCACTGAGCCAGCGGGTTCATCACAACCTCGTCGAACTGCGGGTCACGGATCTGGAGTTGATTTTCCTGAAGGTCAGGCAGGCCATCCGCGACGCGGCCTTCATGACGCAGAAAGAGATAGAGTTCACCTCCGACGGGGAGGGCGTCGAGCTCGACAAGGGCGTCATCCAGTTGCTCTCCACACCGCTGCTTCAGATCGCACGCAACGCGGTGGCCCATGGTGCAGAGTCGCCCCAGGCGCGGAAACTGCAGAACAAGAGCGGTCCGGCCCGGATCCACCTGAGCGCCCGCCAGGAGGGCCGTTTCATCCTGTTTGA
>PHAZ01000037.1:34451-40417 GCA_002841825.1 Deltaproteobacteria bacterium HGW-Deltaproteobacteria-22
TGACGGACCGGGAATTGATCCAGGCCAGATTCGAAGCCGCCTGGTAAGCCTGGGCGTGCTTGATGCCGCCACCCGAGAAGACCCAGGACGACGACATCCTCGATGCCGTTTTCCTGCCCGGCTTCACGACCCGGGAGACGGCCGACAATCTCTCCGGACGCGGTGTGGGCCTTGATCTTGTCCGCAACCAGGTGCGCAAGATCGGCGGCGAGGTGTCGGTGAAGTCGGTCTCCCACAAGGGCTGCACGTTCCAGATCCGGGTGCCGCTCACCACCGTGATCAGCCAGGCGATGATCTTCCGTCTGGGACAGGAATTTTACGGCATCCCGGTCACCTACGTGATCGAGATCTTCGAGATGGTGGCCAGCCGCTCGATCGAACCCGGGACGCGCATCCTGTGGAAGAAGGAGAGCATCCCGGTGGTTCCGCTGCATTATTTCTTCGGAATTGAGCAGCAGATCATCTTCAAGAAGACCATTCCGATCGTCATCCTCGAACACGGCGGCCGCCATTTCGGCATCACGGTGGACAGCCTGATCGGCATCAAGGATGTCACCACCAAGTCCATCAACCACATCCTCTCCTCGATCCAGTTCTTTTCCGGCGCGCTGGTCTCAGGCGCCGGTACGATCCAACTGATGTTCGATGTGCCATTTTTGGCCAACCTTGCCCGTCCGGTGTTCGGGCTGCAGATGCATGCGAAGCGGGGCAGCCTGTACAGCACGCCACGCATCCTTGTGTGCGACGACAGCAAGAGCGTGCGTGAGGCCGCGTCCCGCGTGCTGACAGATGCGGGCTACCACACCGTCATCGTCTCCGACGGCTGGGAGGCATGGAACGCATTGCACAACGAGGAGTTCGACCTGCTGCTGACCGATCTGGAGATGCCTCGGATGAACGGCTACGAGCTGGTGCAGGAGGTCAAGCGGGACTCCCTGCTGCAGGACATTCCCATCGTCGTGCTGTCCTCGCGCACGGGGGAGACCAGCCGGGACCGCGTCAAGGAAGCCGGCGCCGACTGTTTCGTGACCAAGCCGATCAAGCCACTTGTCCTGCTCAAGGCCATTCGCGAGTATCTGCCACTGGAGGAACATCTTGTGATACGGAAGATCATCATTTTTGCCACGCACAATTCTGGGAAAGCCCGGGAACTTCAGGCGCTGTTGTCCTCGCTGTCGATCGACGTGTGGGGGCTTGACCGATTCCCTGAGCTGCCCGACGTGGTCGAGGATCAGGCGACGTTTGAAAAGAACGCCATCAAGAAGGCGCTGACCCGGGCAAGACAGACAGGGTTGCCCACGCTGGCCGACGACAGCGGCCTGATGGTGGATGTCCTTGATGGGGATCCAGGTGTCCATTCCGCCCGATATGCGGGCGAGGAGGCTGACGATCGCGCGAGGATTGCCCTGCTGCTCGAGCGCATGAAGGGAAAGGCCAACCGTGCAGCACGTTTTGTCAGCGCGATCGCGTTTTGTCCGAATCCGTCCTCCGACCAGGTGATCGTGGTGCGGGGCGAGGTGGAGGGGACCATCGGCGTCACACCGCGCGGCGAGCACGGATTTGGCTACGACCCCGTCTTCGTGCTTGCAGGAGGCCGGACCATGGCGGAGATCTCCCTCGAGGAAAAATCCGAGATCAGCCACCGTGCCAGGGCTTTCGAGAACATTCTGCCCCATCTCAAGCGCTTCGTGAATCAGGAAAAATAAGAGAAGACGACGGAAAAGAAGAGACTGCGGAAAAGACGGATTCTTGGGGGATAAGACAGATTCAAGGCGGTCAATACGGATCGGTCTTTTCCGTTTCCCCTTCTGTCTTTTCCGTTGTCTCTTAGAAGGCCAGGACGAGGCCGGCGCTGATGTCGAGGTGGAAGGTGGCCTGCTGCGGGAAGATGCCGATCGCATCGATGTTGATGTAGAAGGCAGCGGTGGGAGAACCCACCTGGAAGCCGAAAGTCGCGCCGGCCATGATGAAGCCGTGCTGGAAGATGTCGGTCTTGCCCAGGTTTTCGTCGACCTGCCAGGAATGCCACATCAGGCCTCCGCCGAGCACGCCGCCCATGTAGGGACGGAACAGTTCCTTGCGGCCGGTGGGGAACCAGCGGACCTTGCCCAGGCCGGAGAAGCCGACGCCGTAGGGCGAGCCATCCTCGGCGTAGTCGGTGGTGACAAATCCAGCCTTGGCGTCCAGACCCAGGGAAACGCTGTCGGTCATGAAGTAGTGCAGTCCCAGTTCGCCACCCATTTCACCGAAGGCGAAGCCCGGTGTCTGGATGTGCACACCCTTGCCGTCGCAGATGCTGGCGTCGGTCGGCGGCGCCATGAAGGAACACATGGAGGTGGAGAGGTAGCCCGCACCCCAGCGGCCGCCCAGGTTCAGGTGCCACTTGATGTCCGAAGGGGTCTTGGGACCGGGATCGGGACCGGGACCGGGGCCGGTCTTCTTGCAGGAGGAGGGGTTCAAAGGATCGCATTCCTCATCGGAGGGATTGTTGCCGGTGGCCTTCGTCAGGGAGATGATGTTCGGAGCGCCGCTGTTGCCGTTGGCCATGACCGGCTTGTTGTTGTCGCCCAGCGCGGCGATGTAGTACTGGAACACGGTACCCTTGATGTCATCCCGGGGGATGGTGACCTTCCAGGAGAAGCCCGAAAAGTTGGCCATCTCGGCGGCGGTGTAGTCGGTTTCGCCGCTCTTGCGGTAATAGATCACGAGCTTGCCCACGCCGCCGGCCTTCGGAGCGCGGCACTTCAGCGTCAGGGCCGTGAGGGCCGGGGCTTCGTCGGGCACCTCGTGCTCGATGCGCTGCGGCTCGGGGCCGGTGTCCTCCTCATCAGCGGGAGGATCCTTGGGACCGGGATCCTTGGGACCGGGATCCTTGGGACCGGGATCCTTGGGACCGGGATCCTTGGGACCGGCGCCGTCCTTGCAAGTCACGCCGGCCTTGGTGCGCTCATCATCAAGCATCTTGATCAACTTGGGGTTGGCCAGGTCCGGATTGATCTTCGCGCAGGGGTTCACCTTGAGCGCGGATTTGAACCGCAGGCGGCCGCGGCTCTCATCCGGGCTGTCCGGATCGGTGATGTACATGATACCCAGATCGACCAGGATGTTCGCATATTCGAGGGTCTCGTCACACAACTCGCGGCGGGCCATGGAGATTGAATCCTCGAGCGTCTTCTTGGCGGAGGCGAACTCCATCTGGTCGAGATCTTCCATGGCCGACTTGTGCATGCGCTTGAGCCGCGTCATGACGTCGGGCTTGCAGTCGCTGGCCCACACCTCGAAGGATGCGGAGAGGGGAACGAGAAGAGCGAGTGAGAAACCTACGTATTTCAATGCCTTCATGATGCCATCCTATTGGTTGGTGATGACGAACTCAACACGCCGGTTCTGATCCCGGTTGGCGTCGCTGGTGTTCGGTACCAGCGGTTTGGTCAGGCCATAACCCTCCGCCACCATGCGCGAGGGATCGATGCCTGCCTTGATCAGGAATTTGCGCACGGAGCGGGCGCGTTCCCGACTGAGTTTCATGTTGTACGATGAGCCGCCCCGATCGTCGGTGTGGCCCTCGATGCGCACCGTCATGCTGGGGCGGGACTTGAGCACCTTGGCGACTTCGTTGAGCAGGGCATGGCTCTGGGTGCGGATCGTGGCCTTGTTGTAATCGAAGAAGATTTTTTCGAGCAGCTCGATCTTCTGCACGGTCACCCTGATCAACTTGAGTTCATCGGGACAGCCGTCCTCGTCCTCGTTGCCGTTGTATGTCTCGGGCTCGTTGGGGCACTTGTCCACGCCCTTGCAAAGATCCGCGTGCTTCTCGAGCTGGCCCTTTTCCGTGACCCACGGATCGCAGATCTTGTCCTTGTCGTTGTCGGGCTCGGGGCAACCATCGTCGTCTTCGAAGCCGTCCACGTCCTCGGGATCGTCCGGGCACTTGTCGACCTTGTCGAACAGGCCGTCCTTGTCATTGTCAAAGTCGGGGCAGCCGTCCTCGTCCTCGAAATTGTCGCGGTCCTCGGCGACGTCCTTGAAGGCGTTCTCCTTGTCCTTGTCGATGCCCGGGCATTGATCCTTCAGCCTGCAGATCGCATTGTACTTCTCCTGCAGGTTCTTTTCGGTGACCCAGGCGTCGCATACGCCGTCCTTGTCGTTGTCGGGCTCGGGACAGCCATCGGTGTCCTCGAAGCCATCCTTGTCCTCGGGATCGTCCGGACAGGCATCCACACTGTCGTAGATGCCGTCACCGTCGCGATCAAGCACCTTCACGGCAAGCTTGACCGGCTTTTTCACGTCGACCACGAGCCGCTTGGCGCACTTCTCCGGAGGGCTCATCTCGATGGCCAGACGCGCGTTGCGGTCGGCGATGTCGAGCAGCCGCTGGGCGTCGAAGTATTTACCCTGGGACATCTCGTCGCGGCTGAACTCGTAATGCGTGGTGGCGATCGCCAGTTCCTTGGGGGCGCAGCGATACGCGCCATTTTCGCGGGCGGTGCGGAGCAGTTTGGAGACCACCGTGGCCTTGCCTTCGAGCTGGGTGCCCGAACAGGCGGCAAGGCACTGGATTCCGACCATCAGGAGGAGGAAACTGAGGTTGCGCATCACCGGTCCTCCGACGGGGTCTCATGGTCCAGAACGAGCACGGGTTTCTTCCCCTTCTCCGTCTCGTTCGTCTCGTCCTTGTTCCCTTTTTCGTCCGTCTCGCCGGCTGCGGGCTCGTTCGGGTTCTCGGCGAGTTGTCCTGCCTTGATGTTCCTTTGAGCGTCCCGGCTCATTTTTTCGGACTTGCGTCCATAGTTCACGGCGTCCTGGTAGTCGCCGTAGCCGGCTTTCTCCCTGGCTCGCTCGAGATAGCAGCGGGCGCTCCAGTACTCATAGGGAGCATGCTTTTCCGCCTTGACCTCTCCGGCGGCAGCAAACTCCTTGGTGGTCTTGATTCCCACCTGTCCCATGTATTCGACGGGGCCGCACGCGGACATCAGCCCGAGCACGACAAACCAAATTGAAAAACAATGGATTTTCAGCATACCAGATCACCCATGCCCGAAAAGCGGAGCGCGTTCCATGGGCAGAAGAAAAATCGCTCAGGAAAATACCAGTAATGTGCCCGATGATCAAGTATTTAGATGAAATTGGGTCGAGATGACCCCCCAGAGCTCCTTCTCGACGGTCTCCATCTTTTTCGCGTCGGTGTCGCTAATATGATCATGGCCTATTAAATGGGTGATGCCGTGGACCAGAAGGCGGGATATTTCCAGTATTTCGCCATCATCACCGACGCGCTCGTGCACCACGTCCAGTGAAATGACCACATCTCCGAGCACGAGCGGATGTCCGTCCGGATCCCTGCGGTGAGCCTCGACCCCGGCCGCCTCGGCCGCCGGAAAGGACAGCACGTCCGTGGGGCGGTCCTTCTGTCGCCACTGGCGGTTCAGATCCTGGATGAATGCGTTGTCGCAGAGGACGATGGAGAGCTCACTTTTTTCCAGGCCGAGGTGGGCCAGGATGTGGTTGGCTATCCTTTTTACTGTCGTTGTCCTGGACCTCCTGGACAACCGCGAAGGACGATGAGCTACGGCGAGTGACATTGGCTTTCTCCGGAATCGCGACGGAATAGGACACGCGCTCGTGGTGGATGCTGCCGAGGGTGCTGATGAAAGAGTCGGCGATGGTGCGCATGTCGCGCAGCGTCAGTTCGCAGGCGTCGAGCTGGCCGTCGGTGAACTTGGTGTTGATGATGGACTGCACGGTCTCCTTGATCGTGTTCATGTCAAACTTTTTTTGATCTTTCGGATCCTTCGTCTGCATCACGGCCGCCGCCTTGACCTTGCTGCGCACCGCGGCTTCAACCGCATCCGCGAGCATCAGGATGCCCGCTTCGCGTGTCTGAGGCACCGGACCGGAGTACCGGTAGACTTCCTCGGGCACTTCCTCGCCGGGCTGCGCCAGGCTCTGGGCGCGACGGTAGAAAT
>PHAZ01000038.1 GCA_002841825.1 Deltaproteobacteria bacterium HGW-Deltaproteobacteria-22
TCGCCAGCGGTCCCTTCCAGTGGGGGAACCGCCGCTGGCCGTGCATGAAGAGGAAGAAGAAGCGGATCCCGAGCCATCCCGTCGCGATGGACAGGAGGACGCTCGCAGGCCACAGCGCGGGGATCCCGGGACGGAGCTTCAGCGCGGTGAGGGCGAACAGCCCGCCCACCCCGGCGGTGAACAGGAAGAACTGCAGCGGGAGGTGGCGGTTGCGCTCGCGCAGCAGGACGGACAGCCCGAGGGAGACGGAGAGGACGGCGCCGAGGATGTCGGAGAACAGGAAGGGATGCAAGTTGACTTCAGACTAGCGGGGGAGGGCCCAGATCCGGGCCAGCTCGACGAGGGTCTGGACGGTGAAGACCATGTCCTCGGCGCTCACCCACTCGCGGGTGCTGTGGAAGTTGTGACCGCCCGTGAAGATGTTCGGCGTGGGGAGACCCATGGCCGAGAGCCGGGATCCGTCGGTGCCGCCGCGGATCACGCCCAGCGTGGGCTCGCGACCGGCGGCCTTGACGGCCTCCATGGCAGCCTCGATCACCCGGGGGTGCTTGTCGATGTGCATGCGCATGTTGCGGTACTGCTCGTTGACCGTGAGGTTGATCTCGGCCTTGGGGAACTCGCGGCGCAGATCGTCGGCGATGGAACGCAGCAGGTCCTCGAAGCGCGTCAGCCCCTCGTCGTCGAAGTCACGAACGAGCATCTTGACGACCGTGCGGTCCACGCCGCCCTTGACGGTGTAGGCATGCAGGTAGCCCTGGCGTCCGTCGGTGGTCTCGGGGGCGCTCTCCCGCGGCAGGCGGGTGATGAAGTGCGCGGCGATCAGGGCGGCGTTGACGAGGCGGCCCTTGGCGAAGCCCGGGTGGATCTCCACGCCCTTGACCTCGAGCTCGGCGCTGTCGGCGCTGAAGGTCTCGTTCTCGATGATGCCGACGGTCTCGCCGTCGACGGTGTAGGCGTACTGCGCGCCGAACTTCTCGATGTCGAAATGTTCCACACCGGCGCCGACCTCTTCGTCGCAGGTGAACCCGACACGGATCGCGCCATGCCGGATCTCCGGATTTTCCTTCAGGTAACGGATCGCGGAGACGATCTCCGAGACGCCGGCCTTGTTGTCCGCACCCAGCAGCGTCGTTCCCGACGACGTGATGATGGTGTTTCCGATCTGGTTGCCCAGCTCGGGGCAGTCGGCCGGGTCGAGCACCTGCCACGGTGCGTCGGGATAATGGATCGGCCCGCCCTGGTAGTTCTCGTGGAACAGCGGCTTGACGTCCTTGCCCGAGGCGGCCGGTGACGTGTCCATGTGGGCGATCAGACCGATGACGGGCACCTCATGGGCGACGTTGGAAGGCAGCGTCGCGGTCACATAGCCCCACTGGTCGATCTCGACGTGCTCCAGACCGATCTCGTTGAGGTCCTGAACCAGCATGTAGCCGAGGTCCTTCTGTTTTTCGGTGCTGGGATACGGATGGGGTCCGGCCTGATTTTCGGGTTCCTGACTCTGGGTGTCGACCTGCACATATTTCACGAAGCGGGTCACGACATCTGAACGAATTTCCATCAGTTTAAGCCTCCTTTCCCGTCGGAATTCATACACTTTGAATGAAACCCGTGTCCAGCTGAAAACCAAGAAATTTTCCGGTTTGGGGCTCGCCCGGAAAGCGGTCTAATCGTTACAAAAAAAACGAATCGGAATCCTTGCCCTCAAAGTACTGAATAACATTCAGGTTTTTCACATCTGGCGATAAATGACCTTCGGAATGATCCATTCGTTTGTTGTTTAATATATTATCGCAGCCCATACACGGGCACTTTTCACAACAACAAACTCGTTGATTTACAAGGCATTTTCAATTTATATGATTTTTGCTATTTCCAGCAGCAGAAAATATTGCGGGGAACTGTTGCCAACCGGCGGCAAGAACACTAGAGATCAGGCGGCCAAATTGGTTCATGGTGAATCAGTGCAACCCCAACGTTCAGAATTTAAGGAGTAACAAATGCCGGAAGTCCAATTGGAACAGAAAATTTTCGATATCCCTGAAAATCTGAAGAAGACCGCCTACATCGACAACGACAAGTACCTCGCGATGTACGACGAGTCCGTGAAGGATCCCGAAGGTTTCTGGAGCAAGCAGGCCGAGGAATTCCTGACCTGGGACAAGAAATGGAACAAGGTCCTGGATTGGGACTTCACCAGGGGTCACATCGAGTGGTTCCGCGGAGGCAAGATCAACGTGTCCGCGAACTGCCTGGATCGTCACCTGATCGATGGCAACGCCGACAAGGTTGCCATCCTGTGGGAAGGCAACGAGCCCAGCGAAATCCGGAAGTTGACGTACCGCGACCTGTACCAGGAAGTGTGCCGCGCCGCCAACGTCCTCAAGCAGTATGGCGTGAAGAAGGGCGACACCGTCGCGATCTACATGCCCATGATTCCCGAGCTGGCCATCACCATGCTGGCCTGCACCCGCATCGGCGCGATCCACTCCATCGTCTTCGGTGGTTTCTCCTCCGACGCCCTGCGCGACCGCATCAATGACGCCGGCTCGAAAGTGCTGGTCACCGCCGACGGCACCTTCCGCGGCAAGAAGCCCGTCCCCCTGAAGGAAGCCGCCGATGCCGCGATTGCCGGCAAGGACTCCCCCGTCGAACACGTGATCGTCGTTCGCCGCAACAACATGGAAGTGAAATGGAACGACGCCCGCGACGTGTGGTGGCATGACGAGATGAAGGACGCCCGTCCGGTGTGCCCGTACGAGGTCATGGACGCCGAGGATCCCCTGTTCATCCTCTACACCTCCGGCTCCACCGGCAAGCCCAAGGGCGTGATGCACAGCACCGGCGGCTACCTGCTGCATGCCGCGATCACCCACAAGTACGTCTTCGACTGCAAACCCGAGGACATCTACTGGTGCACCGCCGACATCGGCTGGGTCACCGGCCACTCCTACATCGTGTACGGACCGCTGACCAACGGCGCCACCACGATCATGTTCGAGGGCGTCCCCAACTATCCCGAAGTCGATCGCTTCTGGGACATCGTCGAGCGCCACAAGGTCAACATCTTCTACACCGCCCCGACCGCCATCCGCGCCATCGCCAAGGAAGGCGCCGAGCCGGTGCGCAAGCACGACCTGTCCTCCCTGCGCGTGCTGGGCACGGTGGGCGAGCCCATCAACCCCGAGGCGTGGATGTGGTACTTCAACGAGGTCGGCGGCGGCCGCTGCACCATCGTGGACACCTGGTGGCAGACCGAGACCGGCGGCATCATGATCACCCCGCTCCCGGGCGCCACGAAGATCAAGCCGGGCTCCGCGACCCGTCCCTTCTTCGGCGTTCAGCCGGTCCTGGTCGACGACGCCGGCAACGAGCTTCAGGGCGTCAACGAAGGCAACCTGTGCATCAAGTTCCCCTGGCCGGGCATCACCCGCTCGGTGTACAAGAACCACAGCCGCTTCATCGACACCTATTTCTCCTCCTTCCCGGGCAAATACTTCACGGGTGACGGCTGCCGCCGCGACGCCGACGGCTACTACTGGATCACCGGCCGCGTGGACGACGTCATCAACGTCTCCGGTCACCGCATGGGCACCGCCGAGGTCGAGAGCGCCCTCGTGTCCCACGCCTCCGTGGCCGAAGCCGCGGTCGTCGGTTTCCCCCATGCCATCAAGGGCCAGGGAATCTACGCGTTCGTGACCCTGAACACCGGCATCGAGAAGACCGACGCCCTGGTGAAGGAACTCGTGGCCCACGTCCGCAAGGAAATCGGCCCCATCGCCACGCCGGATCACATCCAGTATGCCGACGGCCTGCCCAAGACCCGCTCGGGCAAGATCATGCGCCGCATCCTGAAGAAGATCGCCGTGAAGGATTTCGCCAACCTCGGTGACACCTCCACGCTGGCCGATCCCGCCGTGGTCGACGACCTCGTGAAGAACTTCAAGGGCTAGTCGCAGGACCTGTCCATGGTGGGGAATCCGCCACGCCTGCCCCCTCTCTTCTGTCTCACCATGAAAAAAAGCCGATGCAACGGCATCCCAAGCCCCGGGAAAATAGTCTGCAGGCGGTAAAGTCAGCTTGAACTGTTGCCGTTCATCATATAAGATGCCAGTCGGATTTGAGGCGCAAAGGAAGGTATTCTCATGCAAAAACCATACTCATTCATGTTCTTTCTCTTCGCCGCAGCGTTCTCGATGGCTACGCTGCAACCCGGGGTGGCCCTGGCGAAGAAACGCGTGGTTCTGCTGCCCTTCGATGCCGATTCCGCCAAGGATGCAGGAAAAACCGTCCGTGGCTTCATCCAGGATCTCCTGAAGAACAACTACGAATACGTGCTGAAAAAGGATCTGAAAGAGGCCGAGGGCGCCGAAATCGACTTCCGCGATCTGACACCCGAGACCGTCAAGAAGATTTCCAAGCAGTTCTCGATCACCGCCTTCGTCGGCGCCGAGATCAACAAGGTGAAGGGCTCCTACGTTTTCAAGACCAAGATCTACAACTGGGAGACCGGTGAGATCGTGACGCCCAAGGAATTCACGTTCCGGGGCAAGCCCTCCCAGAAACAGACCGAGGAGATGGCCGCCCTGATCCTGATGACCATCGAGGAGATGAAGGAATACACGCCGCCCGAGGAAATCAAGCCTGACGGCCCGGTCGTGGCGCAGGTGGAAGAGAAGGTCGAAAAGGTCGAACCGCTGACGCCCGACAAGAACAAGGCCGTCAAGCCGCCCTCCGCGATCGTCCCCAACCAGGTTCCGGCGATCCAGGCCGGCCTGGTCTTCGGGTTCCTGACCCGCTCCCTGGACTTCCAGCCGACCACCGAGCCGTACTACAAGACCTCGGCGCCGAGCCTGGCCCCCCAACTCAAGGTGGCGCTCTATCCGATGGCGCTCTCTGGTGACAAGGAATCCCTGGGGTCCCGCTTCGGCCTGCACCTTTCCGCCATGTTCCTGCCCGCGTTCGAGAGCTATCCCGCCAATGACAAGGACAACAAGGTCGCCACGACCGTCATGGACATCAACGCGGGCCTGCTGTACCGGCATCCCATCGGCGAGAACATCCACCTCACGCCACGCCTGGGTTACTCGATGCGCACCTGGAGCTTCGCCAAGAAGAACGTCCTGGATGTCCCGAGCGTGTCCTACTCCTCGATCGACCTGGGCGCCGATGTCCGCATGAATCTCGCCAATGTCGCGGTCGTGGAGGCTGGTCTGAGCTTCTACCTTCCCCTGGGTGCCGGCGATCTGGCCGAGGGTGAGTACTACGGCGAATCCAGCCTTTACGGGCTCGGTCTCCGCTTCCTGTTCGGCTACAAGCTGACGCAGCAGCTCGAGATCGTCGTGACCTTTGATTATTCCCGCTACCAGTTCAGTTTCAACGACAAGGGTGCCCGCTCTGCCGACAGCGCGTCGGACCAATACCTGCAGTTCGGCCTCGGCGCCCGCTTCAACCACTAGTCCCAGGCTTCATGCCCCCCTCCGCAGTCGCACCGGAAATCCGCCCCAACGTGGGTCCCTTCACGTCCGAAGAGTTCGGGCTGATCCTTGATGTCGTCGACCTGCTGGCCCGTGAGCGCGGCCAGGAAGCGCTCGTCTCCCGGATCTGCCTGAAGTGGAACCGGATCCAGCGCTTTCATGCCCTGGTGCTGGAGATGCCCGAGGTCGACCGGGCCCGGCTCGTCGGAGGGGACCCCCTCGACACCGAGATCGACATCCTCGGCTTCGCCCACCTGAGCGACTTCGACCTGCGCCTTCCGGGAAGGACCATCATCGGCAAGGCCCTGATCGATCTCGAGATCAGTTTCTGGGGCTACCTCGGTGCCGCCGTCGAAGGGCGCATCGTTGATCCGGAGGACCGCACCGTCCTGCTGCGGTCCCTCGAGCGATGCCTGGTCGGCCGGATCTACAACCGCATGACGGCCGAGCTGCTCGCTTCCGTGGTCTCCTCCCCGCAGGTGGCCGAGAAGCACCGCCGCGACGCCGCCCGCTTCCTGATCACGCTCTGGGAAGACGCCGCGATCCAGGCCCTGCGCCACTTTGCCCCCCTGATGGAGAGCATCTGGGAGGCCCGCCGCAAGGTCCGTGTCACCATCGGCACGCTCATGGGCATCTCCGAGATCACCTCCCTGCTGAGCCTGGGGGCCACCCCGCACTTCGTGGAGTTCTTCGCCGACAACTTCGAGGAGACCGAAATCACCGAAGCCTTCCAGGAATTCCTCTTTGGAACCACCTACGAGGAATTACAGGAAAAAACACAGGAGAGGGATCGAATCGGTCTTGCATCCACGGCGGGTCTGGACTTAGATGCATCCGGGTTGCCCAGGGGCGCGGTGGACAGCCTCCAGGAACGCTCCCTCGGAATCTACCGCTTCTTCAAGAAGCGAATCCAGGAAGCCCGCAGCCGCCGCGTGACCGGTGCTGCCGGCCCCAAGCGCATTGCAGAGGAATACCTGCTGCTGTACTTTATCGAACATCAGTTATAGCTGGACGGAGATTGGACCATGCTTGATACCCTGACCAACGGATTCCGCGCGGCACGACACAAATTGATGGGTGTCGCCGAGATCAACGAAGAGAACATTTCCGATGCCCTTCGCGACGTGCGCATGGCGCTGCTCGAGGCCGATGTCGACTTCAAGGTCGCCAAGGACTTCCTCAACAAGGTCAAGGAGCGGCTCGCCGGCCAGATCCTGCAACTGAAGACCAGCGGAAAAGCCGGGCAGAAGATGAAGGTCAGCCCGGGCGAGCACTTCATCAAGGCCTGCTACGACGAGCTGGTGCAACTGATGGGTCCCGTGGACACCTCCCTGGAGATGCCCAAGAAGGGGCTGGCCGTGTTCATGATGGTCGGTCTGCAGGGTTCCGGCAAGACCACCACGTGCGCCAAGCTGGCCCGCTTCCTCGAAAAGACCCATCAGCGCAAGCCGCTGCTGGTCGCCGCCGACGTGTACCGCCCCGCGGCCGTCGAGCAGTTGAAGGTGCTCGGCGCACGCCTGGGCTATCCCGTGTACTTCGAGGAAGGCGTGAAGGATCCCCCGGGCATCTGCGAGCGCGCGATCCTGCACGCGAAGATGAACGGCCGCGACACCGTGCTGCTGGACACCGCCGGCCGTCTGGCCATCGACGAAGTGCTCATGGAGGAGCTGTCGGAGATCAAGAAGCGCGTGAATCCGGGCAACATCTTCCTCGTGCTCGACTCCATGATCGGTCAGGACGCAGTGAAGACGGCCAAGGCCTTCGACGATCGGCTGGGCATCACCGGCTCGATCCTCACCAAGCTCGACGGTGACGCCCGCGGCGGCTCCGCGCTCTCGGTCAAGACCGTCACGGGACGGCCCATCAAGTTCCTCGGCATCGGCGAGAGCCTTGACAAGCTGGAGGTCTTCCGCCCAGAAGGCATGGCCCAGCGCATCCTGGGCATGGGCGACGTCGTGGGCCTGGTCAAGGACTTCGAGGGGGTCGTGGACGCCGAGAAGGCCGAAGAGGACGCCGAACGCATGCTCACGGGCAAGTTCGACATGGCCGACTTCCTCGAGCAGATCCGCATGATCCAGAAGATGGGCTCGCTCAAGGACATGATCGAGAAGCTGCCGTTCTTCCCCGACGGCCTGCCCAAGGACATCGTCCTCGACGACCGCGAACTGACGCGCATCGAGGCGATCATCCACTCCATGACCACCTCCGAACGCAAGAAGCCCGACCTGTTCTTCCAGCTGCCGGGCGACTGGCTCAATCGCATGAAGATGAAGCAGGCCAAGAAGATCCCCATCACCTTCGATGACCGACGTATCGCCCGCGTCGCCCGCGGCTGCGGCCGCCAGGACGAGGATGTCCGTCAACTGCTGATCCGCTTCGTCACCATGCGCCAGATCATGGGCGCGATGGGCCAGAACCGCGGCCTGCTCAGCAAGATCCCCGGGTTCAAGCAGCTCTCCCAGCTCAAGGCCATGAAAGAACTCAACATGGACGAACTGATGAGCTTCACCGGCATGGGCGGCATGGGGGGGCCCGGACCGGGCGACGATCCCATGGGTCCCGGCGGGCCGGTGAAGAAGCGTCCGCAGTTGTCCTCGGCCGAAAAGGACAAGCTCAAGAAGAAGCGCAAGGACTCCCGCAAGGCCCGAAAGGCCAACAAGAAGAAGTGAACCCATGAAGCTCTTCGCCGCGACCTGCTGTCTGTGCCTGCTCTGGACGTCCACCCCGGCATCCGCCCAGAAGCCCCGACTCTCCGGGACCGGGGGCGGGGGCACGCTGCTCAACCTCAACGGCCGCATGGCCGATGGCGTGTCCACCACCGCCGTCGCGCTCACGGGGGCCGGCGAACTCGCCCTGCCCGGTCTGTTCCCCAGATGGAACGTGCGCGCCGCTGCGGGCCTGGATCTGGCCTTCTTCGCTGGCACGGCCTTCGTGGGCAACGTGACCCTGCTCGTGGGCGTGTCCAGGCCGTTTCTCTTCCTCTCCCAGACCTGGGAGGCCGGCGTGACGGCCGGGCCCGCGCTCACGGTGGCTCCCACGCGCGATGCGGGTTCCACCTGGACGTCAACGGTCGTCAAGCTCGACCTGCGGTGCGACACCTGTCCCCTGGGCGCCGGCGTCTACGTCAAGCTCCAGCAAATCTGGATGAGCAACGTGGCCGACCCCTGGATGCTGGGCGCAGGTCTTGAGGTGCGTTTCGATTTCTCCGGCCGGCCGGCCCCCATCGTGATGCCCGAGGCCCGCAGGCAGACCGGCGGCGGCGGACCGGTCGTTAAACCCGTCGACGACAACGACCCCGACGGCGATGGCGTGAAGGGCCCCACCGATCTCTGTCCGTCGAGCGCCCGTGGAGCGAAGGTGGAAGTCAACGGCTGCGAGGCGGTCGCCGACGGCATGGAACTCGACGCTGGCATGTTCGCTGCGGGTTCGGCAGCGCTCACGGCCACCGGTGAACAGGAGTGCCGGCGTGTCGTGGAGCTGCTCAACCAGAACGCCCAACTGGCCATCGTGTTCCAGGTGACGGCGGCCGACGAGGAGCTGGCCAACCTGCGGTTCATGGCGATTTCAAAGAAACTCCAGGAACTGGGAATCCCCGGCCGGCGCGTCATGTCCGGCACCCGCGCCGGCACCCCCGAGAGCATCACCCTGGCTTTCCGCCTGCTTCTGTGACATGGTTCGCACACCCGGAGCGTGACCGATGCTGTTCTGCCCCCGCTGTCATAAACTGTTCCATGACGACGGTGATGTGTGCCCGTATGACGGCCTTGATCTGGTCCCTCCGCCGGATCCCCGCATGGGCACCAAGGTCGGCTCGTACCTGCTGCTCGACGTCCTCGGACGAGGCGGCATGGGAAAGGTCTACAAGGCCGAGCACGTGTTCATCGGACGCGCGTTCGCGGTCAAGGTGCTTCACCCGAAGTTCAAGGACTACCGCGAGTATGTCGAACGCTTCCTGTTCGAGGCCCGTGCGGCAGCGAAGATCCAGCACCCCAACATCGTTCAGATCACCGACTTTGGTTACACCGACGACGCCATCCCCTTCTTCGTCATGGAATACATGGAGGGCGAGGAGCTCGTCGAGTTGATCGACAAGGCCTCTCCGCTCCCTGTCTACCGCGCGGTCAACATCCTCACGCAGGTAGCCTCCGCCCTGGCCGCCTGCCACGACGAACACATCGTCCATCAGGATCTCAAGCCCGAGAACATCTTCCTCGTGAAGAAGCAGGGCCGACGACAGCTCGTCCATCTGCAGGACGATCCGCAGCGGCCGTACAAGCTCGAGTATGAGGAGACTTACGACCAGGTGAAGATCCTTGATTTCGGCGTCGCCCATCTGGCGCGCATCAAGACCGAGGACACCATCGCCGGCACCCCTGAATACATGGCGCCCGAGCAGGCCCGGGGCGTCATCGGCGACTTCCGCAGCGACATCTACAGCCTGGGGGTGATCTTCTACGAGATGCTCACCGGCGAGCTTCCGTTCACAGCCGACACGGCCGACGAGCTCTTCCAGTTGATGCTGCACGAGCCTGTTCCGCTTCCCGGGGCGAGCTTCCCGCAACTGAAGCTCCCGCCGGCCGTGGACGTCTTCATCGAGAAGGCCATGGCCAAGGACCCCGAACAGAGGCACCAGAGCATGGACGAACTGATGCTCGCGCTGCGCACCTGTTTCGGCGACGTCTTCTATTCCCGCGACCTGCCGACCGTGCTCGAAAAGAGCCCTGTCGCCGAGAGCCTGCGCGCAGACCTGCAGTCCCTGTTCAACTCCGACCAGATCGACCGCCGCAGCTCCGTGCAGCGGGCCCGCACCACGAAGCCGCCGGCCCACCTGGATCCGTCGCTCAAGGCCGATCTGAGCAGTCTGTTTAAAAAATAATGAATCCATCTTCAAGCCTCCCTGGGGCACTTCACACCAAAGAAACCGAGATTCTCCACGAGACCTCCCCCACGGGTTCCTTCAACATGGAGTTTCCTGTCGTCGCCGGCGTCAGGCGGCAGACCGTGCTGCCGGAGATCGCCGAGCAGGATGGAAAGATTGGCTGGATCGCGGGCGCGAAGAGCCGTTTCTTCGTGGAGGACCTGCTTGGCCAGGGCGGCGCCGGCGAAGTCGTGCTGGCCCGGGATCTGGACATCGGGCGGCGCGTGGCGGTCAAGAAGATCCGGCCCGACAAGCTCTCTGGCGAGGCGCTGGCCCGCTTCATCCGGGAGATCCGCACGGTTGGGCTGCTCGAGCACCCCAATATCGTTCCGATCCATGATGTGGGCGTGGACGAGGACGGCAACTACTACTTCATCATGAAGTACGTTGAAGGCCGCACCCTTGAGGAGATCATCGACCTCATGCGCGAGGGCGACCCCGAGGCGCTCGCGGAGTTTCCCTTTGAACGGCGGGTGCAGATCTTCTACCATTTGTGTGAGGCCGTCGCGTTTGCCCACCAGCGCGGCATCGTGCACCGGGACATCAAACCGGCCAACGTGATGATCGGGAAGTACGGAGAGGTCGTGCTCATGGACTGGGGCATCGCCAAGGAGGTGGCCCCAAACACCCCCTGCGAGACGCCGGCCGACGCCCGCGCAGCGTTCACGGCGACCGTGGGTACGGACCCGAAGGGCTGGTTCTCCACGCAGGTCGGCATCACCGTGGGGACACCCGCCTACATGGCGCCCGAACAGATCACGGGAAAGCCCACATCCTTCAGTTCGGACATCTACAGCCTCGGCGTGCTGCTGCATGAGCTGCTCACGCTGGTGCACTACCTCGACGGCAAGGACAGCATCGACGCGCTCGTCGAGGGCGTGCTGCACGACTCCCCGGTCGTCCCGACATTTTTGTCGAAGCGCGGCCAGTGCCCGGTGCCGGCGGAACTGAACTGGTTCGTCGACCGGTGCCTGCAAAAGAATCCGAAGAAGCGCTACGTCTCGGTCGACGAGATGCTCCACCGCCTCGACCTGCGCGCGCAGGGCATCATCCCGGTGCAGTGCCCGATGACCCTGGTCAAGCGCGTTACGTTGGCCACAGGGCGCTTCTCGGAGCGCCACCCCATCGTCACCTTCGCGCTGTTCTTCGGCGCGCTCCCGGCCACGCTGGGCCTGGCGGTCTGGTCGATCCTGTCACGGTAATTGAAGAGGGCGGATTATTTAGCAGGGATGGCGGTCCAGGTGCCGCTCCTGGACTTGCAGTCCGAAGCCCCTGTAAATGGAATAAATGCGAACCGCCGGCGGCCCGTCACTTCAGCCGGCCGATGATGACCACGTAGTTCTTGCCCCACTTCTTCGCGCACTTCGGGCATGTCGTGTAATAGAAGAAAAGTTCCTTCACCGGCTTTTCCATGCCCTGGAGCGCGGCCTTGTAGTCGGCGATCCACTTGCCGATCCGGCTGAACGGCCCCTCGTACACGCGACTGTAAAACGTCCCGGACAGGCGGACCATCTTCTCCCCGGGCACGTCTTTGGTGGCCGCGAGGTACACATCGGCGCCCCAGAGGGTGTCGTTGCCGGTCATCACCAGGAAGTCAGCCGCCTCAGGGCAGGCTCCCGCGGCCTCCATGACCTTCAACTGGCGCGTCATGATGCCGCCGAAATTCAGCGGGATGTGCAGGATGCAGCGCATGTGGTCCTTCACGAAGAGCTTCTCCTCCCAGTTGAACTCGTGATCCTCCCAGGGCTTCGGATCGAACTTCGGACAGCACTCGTTTTCCATGGTCACTCCTCTCTGATATGGCTCCTGGGCGTTCCACCCCCGAACCGGACCGCAGTTCAGCGAATCAGGCTCTTCTTCGGCTTGACTGCCGGCCTGGCGACCGCCTTTGGCGCGGAGCCCATGTCGGCGCACATGGCGCCATCCGGGCAGGTTTCCCCGGCGGGCTTCTCAGGCTCGTCGGTCATCGCCTCCGCGGGCTCCTCCGCGTGGTCGTGCTCCTCCATCTCGGAAGGAGGTCTGGCCACCGGCTCCTGCTCGGCCACGACCATCGAGGACGCCTCGACACGCCGCTGGTCGATGGCTTCGGCCTGGGGCTCGGCCTCCTCGGGTGCCATCGTACGCTTGGGCGCGTCACGCGCCGCGGGGGCGGACTCCGACGTGCAGCCGACCGGTAACAGCAGGACCGCAGCGCCCAGGCACAGTCCGGCGAGACTTGAGAATCCGGTTTTCAACATTGAGTGTCTCATTTGCATATCACTCCTCCGGGACGGAAAATACCGCCGACGGGACAAGGAATCAACCCATCCGGACGCTGCATCGAAAAATCCTCCCCGGAGTGCAACTTTTCCGTGGTACGTGTGTTGCCGGCCGCCACTGTCAACGAGAATCCACAGGCCTGCGAGGAGAACGTGAATCCCGGTTGGCGGGCTGACGTTGAGGCTGGCCATTTTCTCCACAGGTGATATGGTTTTTTCATTCGGATAGCCGCGCCCGGTTCCTGGCCCGGGACTTGCGCCGCTCCGAACCCCGAAAGGAGTTCACATGATGAAAACCATCCCGATGTTCTTCACCCTCGCCCTGATTGCCTCCCTCTGGAGTTGCCAGCAGGAAAACACGGTCTCCGAGAAATTTTTGCAGGCGGCTCCCAAATCGTACATGGTCCGGCTCGACGTGCCGGGCAACGAAAAAAACCTCAAGGCCCTCGGGGACGTGGCCGAGAGCTACCGCACCACAGTGCAGGTCACCCGTGATGTGAACACCGCGGTCCTCAACTGGCTGCTGTGGGTGGAGACGATCGTTAAATATCCCGCCTCCGAGTGGGACGACACCAGCTCGACCTGGGGGCCGTGGGAACCCGATGACGGTCTGTCGAGCGTGCTGTATCGCTTCCGGATGTGGCTCAACACAGATGATTCCTTTGACTACGCGTTCGAGATCCGCCCGAAGAACGACGCCGGCGCCGCGTTCGTGCCGGTCTACACCGGCCATGTGAATCCGGGCGGCCTGCCCACCCTCAACGCCGGCACCATGACGTTCGACTTCGACGCCGCCGCGCAGTACGACTATGCCGTCGACTCCGCTGGCACCATCTCCGTCGCATACGACTACATCGCCGGACAGAAGGACATCGCCGTGACCTTCGACCAGTGGAAGGAGCACGCTGCGTCCCTGCCCGTGACGGCCAACTACCACTATGTCGCCAGCGCGGCCGGGGATGGCCACTTCGACTTCGAGACGTGGGCCGACGTGCACGCCGGGACCGAAGAGGCAGCCCAGTATCCCGGAATCGAGCACTGGACGCTGCGCTCCCGGTGGACCCCCGACGGCGACGGCCGCACCGACGTGCTGGTCACCGGCGAGGATCTGAGCGCCCAGGGGGTGGAGGACTTCCGGCAGTCCGAGTGCTGGGACGACGCGTTCACCTCCACCTTCCTCACCCGTCTCGTGACGATCCCGCCCGATCCCGTCTTTGAAGAGGTCCAGTGGGGCGCCGAGGACGCCTGCTCCAGCTTCCCCGCCTTTTCCTCCCCCGAGTTGTGATTTCGCAACTATTGCGCGGTGACGCGCACGTTGTCGACCATCCAGCACCAGTCGAAATTGGCCACGTAGCGGAACCGGATCTTCACGGCGGCCTGGCCCGCGGCCCATGAACTGAGGTTGATGTTCTCATGGATATTGAACGTGTTGACGTTCCAGGTCCGCACGGTGGTCCAGGAGCCGCCGCCGTTCACACTGATGTCGACCTGGCCCCAGTCGTCGGTGTACAGCTTGAGGTAGTGATCGAACTCCAGGGTGACGGTGGTGTAGGCGCCGCAGTCGAGCGTCGGCGAGGCCATCAGGTCGTCAAAGGCGTAGAAATAGTCGGAGTCGATCAGGGCGATGGCCCCCGTCTTGATGGAGAAGTAACTGAGGTTCTCGTAGGCGCAGCCGTTGCACTGCACCCAGGTGTAGCCGGTGTCGCCACCGTCGGTGACGGTCCAGCCGACAGGTGACCCGCCGCTCCAGGTGTTGAACTCCTCGAACAGCAGCGTGACGGGGCCCGAGGGGGTGAAGCATTCGGCGATCGCGCCGTTCAGACGGCACTGCTGGGACGCGCCGGCGCAGTCGGTGCCGGACTGCCAGATGCCACAGCCCGAGCCGTTGTCGACGCAGGACTGGATGATGGTGCCGTTGCACTGCTGTGCACCGATGGTGCAGCCACCGCTGCACACGCAGGAGGCCACACCCGCGTTCAACTGGCAGACCTTGCCCTGGGCGGCGCAGTCGGTGCCGGTGACCGGGTGCATGCAGCCCTGGGCATCGGCGGAGCAGGACGAGATGACGTCCCCGTTGCAGGCGTCGGTGGTGCACTCTCCGGCGCAGGCGCAGCCCGGCACGGGGGTCGGTTCACAGGTGCGCGCGGTGGAGGCGCAGTCCTCGACGAGGACATACGAGAGACACCCGTTGCCGTCGGCAGTGCACTGTTCGAGTTCCGTGCCGTCGCAGCGTGTCTCGTCGGCCACGCACAGGTCGTTGCAGGAGGCCACGCACGAGGCGGTCCCGCCCACGACCTGGCACATCAACTGACTGGTCGCACAATCGGTCGTGGTGGAAAAGTCCAGACATCCGCCGGTCTGGGTCTGGCAGGTCATGACCACCGTGCTGTCACAGTAGCTCTCGCCGGCGGTGCACTGGTCTGTGCAATTATTAATATTATTAATATTATTAATGTTGTTTAAATTATTAACATTGTTGATATTATTAATATTATTTGTATTATTTGTCCCCTTGGATCCCCCGGCACAGGCAGAGAGGACAAAGGCAATAACAAGAAATGGAAGGATTCCAAAATGTTTCATGAACAGCTCCATTCGAGGCAAGCGTCTCATGAAAATGTATCATGGAGCGCCGGCTTTTCCATAAGAAACTCCGATTTTTCCGGGACCGGTTGCGCCCCACACGGGTTTGGGGTATGGATGCTCCCGGGAAGGATCCTTGCATGAAACCGACCGGAAACATCGTGCTGCTGCTCATCAGCTGGGCGCTGCTCAACGCCTGTGGCTTTCCAGAGGGGCACTCCGACCTCAACAACCTCAACAACGCCAACAACGCCAACAATGCGCAGTGTGGCGACGGCGTGCGCACCGCAGGCGAGACCTGCGACGGGGACGACCTCGGCGGCCAGCTCTGCACCGACCTCGGAGCGTTTTCCGGCGGCACCCTGGCCTGCGCGGCGGACTGCCTCGGCTACGACACCTCAGGCTGCGTGTCCGGGCTCACCGACGACGCCTCGATGCTTTTGTCCGGCGAGGTCCTCGCCGAGATCGAGATCACCCTCGATGACGACGCGGTGAACTCGATCTGGCAGCAGAGCGAACTGTACGTGTTCTCCGACGTGGTCATCACCGTCGATGGACGGCGCCACGAGCTGCCCTCCACAGGGCTGCGCCTGAAGGGCCGTTGGGGCTCCTTCCGCCAGCTCGACGGGAAGGCGGCGTTCTTGCTCAAGTTCGACAAGTTCGTCGCCGACCGGCGCTTCTTCGGTCTCGAGAAGCTCGCGCTCAACAACATGGTGCAGGACCCCAGCATGATCCATGAGCAGCTGGGCTACCGGCTCTTCCGGGGCATGAACGTGCCGGCGCCTCGCGCTGGCTATGCCACGGTCCGGGTCAACGGGGAGTTGTACGGCCTCTACGCCACGATCGAGTCCGCCGACAACCCGGACTTCCTCGACCGCTGGTTCGGCGGCCACGACGGCAGCCTCTACGAGGGCGAGTACGGCACCGACCTGCTCGACGACCTGGTGACCTCCTTCGATCAGGACAACGGCGCCGACGTCGGTTTCTCGGACCTGCGCGAACTCACGAACCAGCTCGACGCGATGACCGATCCGGAAACCTTCATGACCGACGTCTCCCAGTTCATCGACGTGGACGCCTACCTGCGCTTCGCGGCCACCGAGATCTTCCTGGGCCACTGGGACGGCTATGCCTGGACGCGCAATAATTATTTCCTCTACCGGCGCCCCGGCGACGGGCGCTGGCTGTGGATCCCGTGGGGCATCGACCAGACCTTCGTCGACTATCTGGACAACTGGGGCGGCGACGGCCGCCTGGAGCGGATGTGCCTGCAGTCCCGGCCCTGCCGCGTGGCCCTGGGGGCGGCCTTCGAGCAGGTCATCGAGACCGCGGCCGCCCTCGGCCTCGCAGGACAGACCGACGTCCTCCGGGACCGCATCCGCGACGCCGCCACGGCCGATCCGCGCCGTGAATACCCGATCGGGGCTGTCGCCGACGGCATCACCTGGACCCGGATCTTCCTGGAGAACCGCCCCGACGACGTCCTGGCCCGCATGTCGTGCATCGATCCGGACACGGTGGACAACGACGACGACGGCGCCTCCGGCTGTGGCTTCGACTGCGACGACGGCGACGACACCGTTTACCCGGGCGCCCCCGAGACCTGCAACGGCCGCGACGACGACTGCGACGGCCTGATCGACAACCACCCCGACTGTCCGCACTGCCAGGAGCACGCGGCCCCGCTGGGCGGCACCCTGCTCTACTGCTTCTGGCCGCTGAACTACCTCGACGCGGAGGCCGACTGCGCGGTCCAGGGCGGACACCTCGCGTCCATCCATGACGCCTCCACCCAGGACACGATCGCGGCGACCGCCCTGGGCATCGTCGGACAGAACTGGTGGATCGGCGCCAACGACCTCGACACCGAAGGGACCTTCACCTGGACCGACGGCACCCCCTTCGACGCCGCCTTCTGGGCCGACGGCGAGCCCAACAACGCCGACGGCTGGGAGAACTGCGCCCACCTCGCCTCCTGGGCCGGCGGACGCTGGAACGACATCCCCTGCGATTACACGATGTATTATGTCTGCCATGTGCCCTGAGCATCCGTCGATGGAGTCGCACCCGCCCGATTTTTCTTGACTTTTTGCATGGCATTTTCACAGACCCTGTCTATACTATTGTGGACCCGGCAGGTTTTCTCCCAGCCGGACCGCTTCTGACATTCCGGAAAGGTGATCCATGAAAAAGGCTCTGCTTCTCATCGCCAGTCTCTTCCTTGTCTTCGCCTGTTCCCCCGGAGGCGGCGACAACAACGGCAACAACACCAACAACACCAACAACGTGGATCGCTGCAACTGCACGGACTCCGACGGCGACACGATCTGCGACTTCGACGAGGGCAAGTCCGCCGGCTCCGACTACGACGTGGACGGCACGCCGGACTACCTCGACCTGGACTCCGACAACGACGGCATCCCCGACCGCACCGAGGCGGGCGATCTCGACAAGTGCACCGCGCCGTACGACACCGACTTCGACGGCAACGGTGACTTCATCGACATGGACTCCGACGCC
Source organism: Deltaproteobacteria bacterium HGW-Deltaproteobacteria-22 (assembly GCA_002841825.1). Taxonomy (GTDB): domain Bacteria; phylum Myxococcota_A; class Polyangia; order HGW-17; family HGW-17; genus HGW-17. The sequence goes on from PHAZ01000038.1 coordinate 17,754, forward strand.
AACGGCATCATGGACATCATCGAGGGCACCGGGGACGTGGACGGTGACGGTGTGCCCAACTTCCAGGACACCGACAACGACGGCGACTTCATCCCCGACACCGTCGAGATCGGCGATCCCTCCCAGGGCATCCCCGACACCGACAATGACGGCCTGCCAGACTACAACGACGTGGACTCCGACTCCGACGGCATCGGCGACCTCTTCGAGACCTACCGCGACACCGACGGCGACGGCATCATGAACTTCCGCGATCTGGACTCCGACAACGACGGCATCCCCGATTCCTGGGAGGGCGGGACCAACGGCAACGTGACGCAGCAGCCCCTCGACAGCGATCTGGACGGACACTACGACTTCCTCGACGCCGACTCCGACAACGACGGCCTGCCCGACGGCCAGGAGGACACCAACCAGAACGGCCTGCTGGATCCGGGCGAGAGCGATCCCCGCAACGCCGACACCGACAACGACGGCGTCAACGACCTCATCGAGATGGCCGCGGGCACCGACCCTCAGGACGCCACCGACAATCCGCGCGCCAACGGCGACTTCGTGTTCATCGAGCCCTTCGAGGAGGATCCCGATCCGTGGAACGACGTGCTGGCCTTCTCCACGGCCTTCCAGAAGCTTGACCTGATGTTCCTGATGGACGTCTCCGGTTCCATGGCCTCCGAGATCAACGCCGTGCGCAACAACCTGGGAACCATGCTCAACGACGTGATCTGCGCCGCCGGCGAGGATCCCTCGGTGGACCACTGCATCCCGGACGTCGAGACCGGCATCGCGCTGTTCGGCGAGGGCAGCCCCTCGTACACGCTGACCAAGGCCCTCGACAACAACAACCTCCCCGGCGACCCGGGGGCCGACGCCCAGTGCACCTACAACCGCCTGCCCACCGACGCGCCCGGCTACAACGAGCACCCCGTGTCGGCCATGCGCGGCGTGGTCACCGGCACCTGCGCCTCCGACGCCACGCGCACCGGCCGCGGCTGCTTCCGCCCGGGCTCCCTGCACCTGCTGCTGCTGATCACCGACGAGGACCTCGACGAGGATCCCCTGTACCCCAGCTTCCAGACCGCCTACAATGACATCTACAACGCCGGCGCGCGCATCATCGTGGACTACGGCGCGGGCACCACGACCGACATCAACAACCTTCTGACCGGCCTGACCGGCGCCGCCGTCAGCGGCAACTATCTCGTCCCCGCCATCGACGCCGCCGCGGCCGCCGGCATCCCGGCCTGCGCGGGCCTGGGATCCAACGTGTTCTACAACTCCCGCGCAGCGGTGCGCGGTGACGACGCCAACGCCGGCGCCGCCCTGTCCTGCGCCGTGCAGGCCGTGGGCGCCTACGTCCCCCAGGACGTCGAGGCCTGGATCATCAACGATCCGGCCAACGCCGACCCGCTGGGCAACCCCGTCGACGCCCCGACCGCCTTCATCGACTACATCGAGGTCTTCATGGTCGACGCCGATGCCACCTGTCCGGCCGGCTACAACGTCGCCGACTCCGACAGCAACGGCTACAACGACAAGTTCGTGTCGATCCTGCCTGGCAACCCCGTCTGCTGGAAGATCTTCGTGAAGTCCAACGTGACCGTGCAGCCGGCCACCACCCCGCAGATGTTCATGGCCACCGTCGAGGTCCACGGCATCGGCGGCGCCATGCTCGACTCCCGCGACGTCTACTTCCTGGTTCCCCCGGTCATCGAGGGCCCCGGCGGCCCGGACAAATAATTTTTTCTCCCGTTCCCCGGCTAGCCAAGCTACCCGGGGAACCGTTTCAATTCTTCGGGCCTCGAGTCCCCATTAGTCAAACAAGGTTGGAATCAGGGCCAGTAGGTACGCGTGGGGGTTGCACGGTTCACGTTGGTGTTGTCACCGAGTTGGCCGTAGTCGTTGTGCCCCCAGCACCAGAGAGCTCCCAGTGCGTCGAAGCCACAACCGGCATGGGCTCCGAGCCCCACCCCGACCCACACACTTCCCGTGGGCATCGCCACCGGCCGGATGAGGTTCGAAAAGTCGGTGGCGCCGCACTCGCCGGTGCTGCAGTCTCCCCAGCACCAGGCCGCGCCGGCCGTGTCCAGCGCGCAGGCATGGAACTCCCCGCCGTGGACCGACGCGAACGCCACGCCCGCGGGCATCGGGGCGATCAGCGGCTGGGTGTGCGAACCCGTCGTCCGCGCCAGGGCCCAGCCGCCCCACGTGTACAGGTTCCCCACCAGATCCAGCGCCATGGTGCTGTAGGAGGCCGCGTCGATATCCGAGAAGCGCACGTTCTGGGGGAGGATCGCCAGGGTCGGCGTGAGGCGCTGGGTCGTGGTGCCGTCCCCCAGCTGCCCAGAGTCGTTCAGGCCCCAGCAGTAGGGAACACCGGTGGGGGTCAGCGCGCAGGTGTGATAGTCCCCGGCCGTGATCGAGGCGAAGGTCACACCGGGTGGCATGGTGACGGCCACCGGAATGAGGGAGCCCGTCGTGCTGCCCCGCCCCAGTTGGCCGTTGGCCCCGCCCCCCCAGCACCAGGCCTGGCCGGTGGTGTCCACGGCGCAGGTG
>PHAZ01000039.1 GCA_002841825.1 Deltaproteobacteria bacterium HGW-Deltaproteobacteria-22
GGTTGAGTGTCTAAGGGAGTGGCGGGGTCTTTTCAAGTTCGGATATGCGTTTTTTGCCATTGCTGCGGATATTGTCGGGATCGGGAAGGAAAAGTTGCGGGGTATTTGGAAATCAATGACGTCGGCGCCGGGCGCGGGACGGGGCGGGGGAAGAAGAGGCGGCGGCTTGGCCGCCGCAGTCCAAAGTGGGAAGGGGAGTGGGAATGAAGAAGATGCGGCCCCGAGTGGCCCGGCGGCACGGGTGTGCCGCAGTCCCACACGGGAAAAGGGCGCGTGAATGGGGCTGCTGTTGCTTGGGCTGGGGCTGGTGTGGATGCGGCGGCGTAGGGGGTTCAGGCGCTGATGCCGGGTGTTTCGCGGGAGTCGATGAACAGGGTGTCAGCGCTCAGGTCGGCGCCGCTCTCCCACTCGATGAAGTAGCCGCCGTTTCGGACTTTCGCGAACGCGACCGGGTCGACAAGCGCGGCGAAGGCCTCCTGGTGCAGGTACTGCGCGATGCTGCAGTAGCGGGTCATCTGGTCTTCAAACGTCACCGCCAGGGTGTGATTCTCCAGTGGTAGAACATTGAGAATGCGCATCATTCCGACCCCATAGATAATTCTCATTCAGTGTTCTGCGAAGACTGCGTCGAAGGGGATGCCGGCGAGGTTTCCGGCGCGATAGGCATGAAGACGTTTTTCGGCCTCGTCGGCCCAGAGCTCGTCGAGGGAGGCGGCGGGGAGGGGCCAGTTTTCAGTTGGAACGGGGGTTTCTTCGGCGATTAGCCAACCGTTGCGCGTTGCGGGCGCGCCACTGGATGATTCGAGACGAGTCGCACCTTCAGGGAAAACTGCAGGGCCTGAGCGACCTGGGTCATGGTCCTGATCGTGAAGTTGTTGTTCCCTGAGAGCAGTTTGGTGACATATGCAGGCGTCTTGCCCAGTCGGGCGGCGAGCTCGCTCCGTGTGACGCCTTGACGTTTCATGGCCAGGACGACCGCCTCGGTGAAATCGAGGATGGCGCCCTCCGCGAGGAATGTTGGATCCTCAGCCAATTCATTCAGCCATTTCGTGAAGGTCTTCTCTCTAGTCATGCTGCCTCCCGGACGCGCGCCATTGCGATTCGAATCGAGCGCGCATTTGGTGCGCGCGCAGGATCTGATGTCGGTCACGCTGCTTTTTCTTGATGAACCCATGAGTGCAGATGATGGTGCTGCGGGTGTTGGGCGCGTAGAAATAGAACACGCGCAACTCAGCGCTCTTGAGCTCGAAGAGCCCATCCTGAAGGTGGCGGCTCTTCTCCTCGTTGTGGATGGGCAAATCGGCGAATCGGTGAAGCAGCCTTATCCATTTTGCAAAGACGACATGATTCTGCCTGCTGATCTGTTCCAGAAAATCCATGAGTTCGCACCGTCCATTTTCCACGATGGCGTAAACCGCAAGCCTCTCGCCGCGATGAAGCAGGTCCAATGAGAGGCTCATCGCAGGTCTCCTTTTAACATATAGGTAAAATCTTGTTGCTTTTCAAGTAGAGAAATTCTGTTAATGGAAAGGGCGTCAGTTGTCATGTCTTCATTGTCGATGGGAACCGGAAAATGTTGCCGAAAAATTGAGAATTTTTCGTGGTGGTGGGGATGGGCGCGCCCGGTTCGCTACCCCGGGTAGGGCGACCGTCTTCGGTCGCACAACCCTGGGCATCATGTCATGAACCCCTGCCGGGGTATTGGAGGGGCGGTCTGGAGTGCGCGGACATGTCCGCGCTGGCAAGGGCGGCAAAGCCGTCCTCAAGCGGCGTCATGCCGCCGCACTCCAGAAAGGCACCCCGCGGCGGCTGTGCCGCGGCGTGGGGGAGATCGCGGTCCCGAGTGACCGCAGTCCCATATTTGGAAGGACCGCGGCGGGGGGAGTTTGCGGTCTCCGGTGGTCTTCGAAAGTCTACTGGGGGAGGGATTGCAATTCTTCGAGCAGGGTTTCGGGGTCGATGTCCTGCTCATGCGGCCAAGTGATGGCGCCGAGGGTGAGTCCCACCTGGTTGAAGTACTGGATATCTTTGAGTTCCTGGAGGACGCCGCGGTTCATGTACGGCTTCACGTCGAAGATCCCCTTCCGGCCGTCGGCCAGCTCCACGTAGAGTCGGTAATCGGGCAGTGGCTTGACAAGAAGGACGTCCCTGTGCATCGGAAACCTCTATAACTGAGAAATTTTATTGGGGATTTCACCGCTGCGCGCAAGGTCCCAATTGGCCAGCAGTTTGTCCCGAGGAGGGGAACCCGGCGACCGCCGACCGAAGACGGTCGGGCGACCGCGACGGCGGCTGCGCCGCGGCGCGGAAGAATTGCGGTCCCGAGTGACCGCAGTCCTATATTTGGAAAGGAGTTGGGCTTCTTGTCATGAACCCCTGCCGGGGTATGGGAATGGGAATCAGGCTTTGATGTCGGGCGTTTCGCGGGAGTCGATGAACAGGGTGTCCGCGCTCAGGTCGGCGCCGTTTTCCCACTCGACGAAGTAGCCGCCGTTTCGGACTTTCGCGAACGCGACCGGATCGACGAGCGCGGCGAAAACTTCCTGGTGAAGGTATTCTGCGATGCTGCAGTAGCGGGTCATCTGGTCTTCGAAGGTGACCGCAAGGGTGTGATTTTCCAGTGGCATGACATTGAGAATGCGCATCATTCCAACCCCTTAATCGGCAGGATACCGGCACCGTATCCGAATCTTGATTTAACGGAATGGCGGGGGCTTTTCAAGTTCGGATATGCGTTTTTTTCCATTCCGGAGGATATTGTCGGGAGCGGACAGGAAAAGTTGCCGGGTATTTGCGAATTCTGCGTGCAACCTTTTCCAGGAAATGCAGACAATGAAGGGCGTCGGGGATCTATGGTCGCACCTTGACATGACGAGGCGGATCGACTCTAGTACTTTTGCGGCCACGGGAGATTGAAATGCCTACGATTCTTGAGATTTCCGGTTGGCGCAGGAGAGGAGGCTGCGATGAGCCTTGTGCATGAAGTCAGCCGGATCCGTTTTGAGGGTCGGCACATGTTCATGGTGATCGACGGGAAGGAGTACGGGGTCGACCTGTCCGTGGTCTCGTCGGTCCTGTTGAACGCGTCAGCCGAGGCGCGAAACCAGTACGAGGTGTCCCCGTCCGGTTATGGAATTCACTGGCCTGAGTTGGATGAAGACCTGAGCGTTGAAGGTCTGCTGCGATTGGGAAATGCGTGCGAATCGCCCACCGGGTGAATGGGACTGAGGATGGCGGATTCTTCTTCGTTTCGCCACAAGTGATGCAAAAGATAAAGCCCTGATGGGGTATGGGGAGGCGCGGTTTGGAATGCGCAGACATGGCCGCGCTGGCAAGGGCGGCCTGCGACCGCGACGGCGGCTATGCCGCGGCGCGGAAGAATCGCGGTCCCGAGTGACCGCAGTCCTATATTTGGAAATGGGTTGGCGTTGGTCGCCCTACCCTGGGAGGGGATTCAGGGGGTTCGGGTCCGAAGCCAAGCCTGCAGTGATGCGGGGCTCTCACTGGAGGGGCGGCCGGCGATCAGACCGGCAAGGCTCACGTCCTCGTCGAGTCGGGGCCAGTGGATGCCGTGTCCCGCGCCCGTGAGGCGGAAGTCGAGTCGTTCGGGGTCGGTGGCGTTCTGGAGGCGGGGAAACCACGCCAGCGGGGTGGTGAGGGTGCGGCCGTCGTTGAGCTTCACCGTGAGGGAGTCTTCGGTCACGACGACGTCCAGGATGGAGAGGACGTCGATTTCAATTGCCAAAGAAGTCATGCCAGGCCTCCTCGATCCGTTCATGATTGTTGTGAAGGAATTGTGCACCCAGACCGGGATTATTTCAGTTTCTCGTATAGTGTTTCCGGGGCGATATCGGCGCCGTTGGGCCATGCGATGCTGCCGCCATCGATGAAGGCTTTCTTGAAAAACTCCGGATCGGCGAGCGGGGCGAACGCGGGGCCTTTTCCGGGATACTCCGAAAAGTCCAGGTCTCCGCTCTTTCCGTCGTCAAAAATGATGTGGTAAATGAATTTTTCTACATATTGAATCTGAACGACTTCGTTCATGTCCCACATGACGCACCTTCGGGAAATCAAGGCAATGGCGCGTTGCACATGGATGGTGTTTTCAATCTCCAGTTTGGTCTTCAGGCTGCCCATGCCCCCTCCACCGTCGTGACTCCCGTGAAAACCCGGGTTCGGACGGATTGGCCGACCATGACATTTCTGCTGCAAATGTAAAGTATCATTTACATGCTGGCGTGGGTCGGACGCTGGAAATCTGACTGTTCCATCGGAACCAAGGCGTCATGCGTTTGATAGTTGTGGCATGGAGAAATTCCCTTTACTTCAGGTTGAATTCGTCCTAAGATAATGCAGTTCGTTGATATTTTGGTCAATGCTTACGCTTGATACAAATGGGTTTCAAGAAAGACCTAAGATGCGTGATATTTTACATTTCGCCTTTGCTCATCAGGGACCTGGTCATGTTCATCGGCCTTTGCTTCTTCGGATCCGCTGAAGATTCCCGCCTGCAGACCGCCTTGTCGCGTGAAGGGTTTTCCGTTCTCGTTCTTTCCTCCCTTTCGGACGCGCCACTGCCTGACGGCCGGGTGCCGGATCTGATGCTGGTGAACTTGGACGCGCTTCCTGGGGGACTCAGTGACCTTCGCGATCCCGGAGGCGTCCGCTGGCTCCGGAACCCCATGCTCCTCTTCACCCAAAATCAGGATCCCGCCCTCCGGGAGGCCATCACTGCGCTTCCTGCAGCCCAATGGATCCCGAAACCGATCATCACATCCGAGCTGGTCCAGCGAATCCGCCTGACGCTGAGTCTTCCCCACCCGCAAACCACCTTCGCTCCCGACACACCCCCGGTCCACGGCGAACCCCCGAGCGCACACCTGCAGTTCCTGCTCGCCGCACTGGATCAACTTCAGACCGGCTTCATGCTGATCGACGACACCGGCAAAATCCGCTTTCACAACCGGGCAGCGGCCACCCTGCTGAAGGGCCCCGACGACCTCACCGGCGCTCTGCTCTCCGCATTCATCGTCAACGACGACGAGTTCCTGAACCTGGGAGCCACCGAGAGGCAACTGGCCCTGCGGTTGATCACGGGAGCCGTCATCTCGGTGCGGTCCTCCGTCAACGCCTGCAGATTCGATCCCTCGCTCTCGTTGGTTTCCTTCGACAACATCACGTTGGATCTGGCAAACGAGAAGCGCCGGATTCACCTGGAGAAGCTGGCCCTCACCGGAGAGGTCGCCGCCAAACTGGTCCATGAGATGAAGAACCCCATGGCCGGCATTCTGGCCAGCCTGCAATGGATGGAACAATCGGCCAAGTGCGCCTCTTTTAAGTCCATCCTGAAAAAATCGCAGGAAGAACTGAAGCGGGTCTCCCGGATGATCCAGAATCTTCAGCACCTGAGCCAACCAATGATCCTGGAGCCCAGAGAACTCCACCTGGATCAACTGGTCCGCGAAATCGCTGACTTTCATGAACCGCTGGCACACAGAATCGGTCTGTCGTTGCGTTTTTGTTCAGACGGAGAACTCGCCGTCTTCAACTCCGATGATCAGGCCATCCGGCATATACTGCACAACCTGGTGCTCAATGCCATCCAGGCCACGCCGCGCGGCGGATCCATCGACATCGACGTGCGCTTGATCGACGCGGCCCAGCGGCTTCGTTTTCCAAGGTTCGCAGGGGAGAAGGTCGTCTGTATCACCATCACCGACACCGGCGACGGTATCGCGCCCGAGGCGCTGCCCCGAATTTTCAACCCCTTTTTCACCACCAAATCCGGCGGAACGGGGCTGGGCCTGGCCATCACCCAGGAGATCGTCTATCTGATTGGCGGACAGATCCGCGCCCGGAGCACCCCGGGCAAGGGAAGCACTTTCACTGTGTGGCTGCCCTCCCAGTCGGCCATGCCCTGCTTCAAGGACAGTGGGACATGCTGCGCAGGAAACTGCAGCGTCTGCTACGTGAAGACCCACCAGCGCGGCGCCTTCTGCTGGGCCCGCCACAACCGCGGAAACGAGTGTCAGTTCCAGCGGAATTCCAACTGTCTGAGTTGTCCGCATTTCCACAAGAACGTTCTCGTCGAGGAACCTGCCACTCTGGCACCGGAAGTCGGTTAATCTTGAAGGGACGCTCGTGATGTATTCCATCTTGATTGTGGACGACAATACCTTGCTGGCCTCCAGCCTTTGTCGATTCTTGGAGAACACATACGAGTGCTACTGCGCTGACAGCCTGTCGGACGTCGAGACCATCCTTCAAAAATTGCATCCGGACCTCTTCCTGCTCGATCTGATGCTTCCTGACATCGACGGGCTCAGCCTGATGAAATCCCTGATGCAGAAATACCCCTCCGCGGTGTTTATCATGATGACCGCGCATGGCAGCATCCAGTCGGCGCTGACGGCCACGCGCCTGGGCGCAGTAGATTATCTGATCAAGCCGTTTGAGCCCGATCAACTCCTGCTCACAGTCAAACATGCGCTGCTCAACCGCAGCCTGAATGACGAGATCCACCAATTGCGCCACCAGTTGATATCAGCGGATCAGATGGCCGACTCCGAGGCGCTGGGGCCCAATCCGTCATCGGCGATCACCGATTGCTTCCAGCGGGCGCACCGCGTCGCCTCGATGGACAACACTGTCCTGCTGCTCGGCGAGACGGGCGTGGGCAAGAACTACTTCGCCGGATACATCCATCGCCACTCCGCGCGCCAGGACAAGCCCTTCTTCATGATGAACTGCGCAGCAGTCTCCCGCGAGCTCGCCGAATCGGAGTTGTTCGGGCACGAGCCCGGCTCGTTCACCGGTGCAAGCGACCGCAAACGCGGCTGGCTTGAGCTGGCCCACACGGGGACGCTGGTCATGGACGAAATCGGCGAATTGGAGATGCCCATCCAGGCCAAGTTGCTGACCTTCTTCGATCAGCGATCCTTCTTCCGCGTCGGCGGAGAGGTCTCCGTCAAGGTGGACACACGTATCATCGCCACCACCAACCGCGATCTCGAGGAAGAGGTGCGGCGCGGGCGCTTCCGTCAGGATTTGTTTTATCGGTTGAACCTGTTCCCCATCACGGTACCCCCGCTGCGCAGCCGCAGCGAAGACATCCCCATGCTGGTCCGAGATCTGCTCAAGACCATCGCACTGAGCATGGGCTGCCACGAAGTTCCCCTGGTGGATGCTTCCTCGATGCAGGCGCTGCAGGAATACAATTATCCAGGCAACATCCGCGAGCTGCGCAACATCCTGGAACGGGCCCTGATCATCAACCAGAGCCAGAGAATCAAACTGTGCGACCTGGGCCTGCCCGCCTCGGCCACAGCCGAACCCGAGATCCCGAAAAATGATGAATCGTCAAACCTTGAGGAACGCATGAAATTGATCGAACGACGGTTTATTGAGGAAGCCCTCTCCCGCACGAAAACGCTCGGGAAAGCGGCGGAATTCCTCGGAATCTCACGACACGCGCTGGCCTACCGGATGAAGGTCCTCGAGATTCCTGCCCGCCACGGATGACGACGATCCCCCCTTTACAAAAAGTTGTAAAAAATCACGCATATGCGTGATTTTCACGCATTTACTAATCCAAAAATTTCTGATGCCCAAATTTTCTTCAATTTCCTGCACTTTTTGATCCAAATTCATCACGAACTACCGTCGAATTGCGTGAATTTCACGCATTTGCGGAATCTGTTCTCCAGTTGCCATAATTAAAAACTCCCGCCACAGCAGCCTTTTAGATTTGTCAGACGTTGGCACGGCTCTTGCGAAAACAGGATGCGTCCGGAGGACACGGGTATGGGACTCTCTATCATACTGGCCGATGACAACAGTTTGTTAAATGAATGTATTAAGTTACACTTAGAGCAGGCATTTCTGAACAGTCACATATCTGTGGCCCTGAATATTGAGGAACTTCACCAGCTCCTGGACCTCCAATGCCCGGACATCATCCTTCTGGACCGGCACCTCGACGGACGGGACATGCTGCTTGAGACCGCGCTTTTGGCCCGCATCGATCATCGCACGCCCTGCATCCTCCTGACCGGCGACGATCCCATGGCGCTGGGCACCCTGCCGTCGCGCTTCCACAGCGTTCTTTTCAAGCCGTTCGACATGGCTGAGGCCATCGCGAGCGTCTCGCGCATCCTCCCGACGATCCGCAAGGCCACCCGCCCGATCATCAAGTGCGCCACCGCGGCACAGGGCCGGGAGTTTCAGCATGGCCTCGCCAACGACCTTGCGGCCATCATGGCAATCCTCAGGCTGATGGAACTGGAGGTCTCCTCCATACATGACGTCGCCATCCCTGAGATGTCCACCGAAGCCGGGCAGGCCCTGCTGCGCGTGCAGGAGATCGTGAAGGGGTACGTCGAGGACTCGCTGACGGTGGCGAAAAAGATGAATGAACGCATCAAGGCACGGCCGTCCCGCTCCCAGGCGATCATCCCGCCCGTCGAGGACGACATCCCGCGCCAGATTCCCACCAAAATCGCCAATCCCCTGGACAAGACGGTGCTGCTCGTCGACGACGACAGCACGGTCTCCTGGAGCCTGGGACGCTACCTCACGCGCCGCGGTTACCGTGTCATGGTCAGCCACGACGGAGCCGATGCCATCCGGATCCTCGAGCAGCGGGACTTCTCCTTCGCCATTCTCGACATCCAGCTGCCGCAGGTCAACGGACTGGCTGTGCTGGACTGGCTGCGGCGCAACCGCCCCCACATCATCCCCATCGCCATCACGGCCTACTACTCCCACAGCATCCAGGAGATGTGCCTGCGGGAGGGCGCCTCGATGTTCTTCTCCAAGCCCGTGGATCCCGAGATGATCCACCAGGTGCTCTCCTCGGTCCACGCGGAGGGGAAATCGTTCTCCGGGCACAGTGCCGGGCTGGACCTGCTGGACTATGTCCAGTTCCTGCTGATGTCCAGCAAGAGCCTGATTCTGGAACTGACCTCGGTGGACAACCGACTCAGCCGGCTCTACTTCCAAAACGGCCACATCCCCCATGCGCAGTGCAACGAACTGCAGGGACGTGAGGCGTTCATCGAAATCACCAAGACCTTTGAAAGCGGCTCGTTCATCACGCTGCCCTACCAGGATCCGCCCATTGTCACCATTCAGGAGAACGCCAACTTCCTTCTGATGGATGCGGTGCGGCTCAAGGACGAGGGCTCGGCCGGAGTTGCCTTGATGGAACCCGATTTCACCGGACTGGATCAATGGACATAGGAAAGGATGATGCAATGATGAACTCCCCCGGAAAGAACAAGGAATTGCACGATCTGCTCAACACCCTGCTCAAAGAGAGCAGCGCCCGCACGGTCCTGCTGATCAGCAAGGAAGGCGTCTGCATCGATGAGACCGGTGACACCTCCTACATCAACACCACGGCGCTGGGCGCCCTGGTCGCCGGCATGTTCTCGGCCACTCGCGAGGTCGCCCGCATGGTGGGGGAGGATCAGTTTTCGATCCTCCTGCAGCAGGGGGAGAAGCGCCACATCCACGTGTCGCTGCTCGCGCAGTCCTTCATGATGGTCGTGATCTTCGAGGATCTGCAGGCCATCGGACGGGTCCGGTATGAATCCAACAAGGTCGCTGAAAAGGTAGTGCATTGCCTGCGCCGCGATCCGCGCGACGGCGGGCGTGATGCGGAACAACTGTCGGTCCCGGATTTCCGCGAATATGCGCTGAATCTGATCGACCGGATTTTTCACTCATAGGAATGCGATGGCTTACATCAATTACGACAACAAGGAAATCGCATTTAAAATCGTGTACTTCGGTCCCGGAATGAGCGGCAAGACGACGAACCTGCTGCACGTTCACAAGGCGCTGACCGGACACACCCGTTCCGAGATGGTCGTGCTCGACACGGAAGAGGAACGGACCCTGTTCTTCGACTTCATCCCGCTGGAACTGGGGATGGTCGAAGGGTTCGCTCTGCGGTTCAACCTGTACACGGTGCCCGGGCAGATTCACTACGAGGCCACCCGGCAACTGATCCTCGAGGGGGCCGACGGCGTGGTGTTCGTTGCCGATTCGCGTCCCACCGAGGGCGAACGCAACCTCGAGAGCTTCAGACTGATGATCAATAACCTGCTGTACTATCGCGAAGACCCGACGGATTTTCCACTCGTGCTGCAGTACAACAAGAGGGACTGCGAACGACCGATCTCGACAAACAGCATCCAGAACGAACTGAAAACCGGTCCCATCACCTGCACCGAAGCGGTCGCCACGCGCGGTCTCGGGGTGATGGAGACCCTGCGGGATGTCAGCCGGATGACCGTCCGGCGGTTCCAACTTTGAACGGGCGGAGGTTGAGGCCATGCCACTGACTGGTTCTTTGTCGGACATGGGAGTGATTGAGCTGGTCCAGTTGCCGCACAACGGCCGGAAGACCGGTTCCCTGCTGGTGTTCAATGACAATCTGGAGATGAAGTTGTTCTATCGCGACGGCCGCCTGATGCACGCGGCTGGAGACGGCCTCACCGGCATGGAGGCCCTGATTCAACTGGTCGACGTCGCCCAGGGAGAATTCGAATTCCACCAAGGAATGACCACCGCCGAATCCACGCTGGACATGGATGTGCCGCGTGCGCTGATGAACGCGCTCAAGCTGCGGGACGAACGCCGCTCGATCGCACATAAGGTCTGGCCTTCGGAGTCGTGCAGGAAGCGGCTTCTGATCACACTGAACGAACTGCAGGCCCGCTATGGATTCCTGTTGCACGTGGCGCTGCGCGGTCCTTCCCAAGGCGGCTTCTGCGCCGTCTCCAGCGACCAGGTGAGCTTCGTGGAGGAGGCGAATGGGTTCACGGGCATCTTCAAATGGTTGGAGGGCTACCCCCATCCGCCCGCCACGAAGATGCTGATCGAGGAGAACGAGCGTCAACTGGCCCTGATGACGCCGACGCCGTCCACCATCATGGCCATCAGCGTGCAACCCGGGACCGGCCTGGGCGCGTTGAACATGGCCGCAGGCAAGGTGCAGGATGCCGTGATGGCGCAACTTTCCGAGGAGGGGAATTGAAGATGCCGACTCTTCCTGAACCCCTCGAGCGCCTGATCCTGTCCGGAACGCTGGACGTCGAATCCGCCAAGCAGGTGGAGCAGTTCCGGCAACGCACCGGCATGGGTCTGGCCGATTCGCTGGCGGCCATGGGCATTGCCGTGTCCTCCGTCGCCCTGTTCGACAAGCCCAACGCACCCACGGCCAGCCCCTTGTCGCTCTCGCAGATGACGATCGATCCGGGCCTGAACTTCGACGCGTTCCTGCGCTGCCCGCAGAATGAGCTCGCCCTGAGCATCTCCCGCAGCCTGGCCGTTGAGGCGCGTCCGCTGTTTCCGCTGTGCCTGGTCCATGCCCCGATGGGCATGGGAAAAACCCACCTGCTCTCTGCCGTGGCCCTGGCCACCCAGAACCGATCCCTTCTGTTCTTCCACACCTCGGATCTCGGCCTGGAGTTTCAGAACGCATATTCCCGAGGCGAGGAGAGGGCTTTTCGCGCCGCCTGCTACGAGCCAGACATCCTGCTGCTCGATGATCTCGACTGGTGCCGGCACACGCAGAGCTTCCAGGAGGAGCTCAGCATGGTGTTCCAGCATCGCCTGGCCCGCCGCAAATGCACCTTCATCAGTTTGTCGATGCCGCCGGAACGCACCCCCGGCCTCGACGACAACCTGACCTCACTTCTGGAGGGAGCCGTCACCTGCACGTTGAGCATGGGGGACTTCGAGTTCCGTCTCCAGTTGCTGCGTAAGCTGGTTCACGGTCAGGCGCTGTCCCCCGAGGTTCAGGAGTACCTGGCATCGGCCGTGTCGGACAACTTCCGCAAGCTCAAAGGAGCCGCGGCCCAGCTCTATGTGATGTCGGAGTTCACCCGGATCCCGATTACCGTCGAAGTGGCCCGGGCCGTGGTTCCCATGCCCGAGGACCTCGCCATGGATCCCCGGCTGAAGGCCGAGACCGACCTGCTCGAGCGCCGGCGCCAGAAGGCCGGCCATCTGCGGGAGATGCTGCGCGAGGCGGAGACCCAGGAGGAACAGTGCCTGGCCCTGCAGATCACCATTTCCGAGAGCATCCAGTTGTTACGCACGGAAAGCCCGCAGCACCCGCAGTTGACCCTCCTCGAGAATGCGCTGGTGCTCGTCCAGAACAATGAATTTGAGAGTGCCCTGAAAACCTGCGCAGGTTTTTTCACCCCTCACAACCCAGCGTCGAAGGACGCAATAAAGAAGGAGTAGATCATGGAACAAGTAAAAAAACTTCTGCAAGAACTGTTGAAGACGGAAGGCGTACGGGAAGCCCTGGTGGTCGGACGTGACGGCTTCGTGATCGATCATGCCGGCGACATGGACGCGGAGAACATCGGCGCCGCGGTGTCGACCTCGATCGGTACCGTGGAGGCCATGGCCCGCAAGATCGGCCATTCGGAGCTGTTTGAGGTGATGGCAGAGTACAAGGATGGCACTGTCATCATCGCCCCGATCGGCCGCGATGCCATCCTCGGCATCAGCGCCCGCGAAGGCGCAAACCTCGGCGGTGTGCGCTTCGCCGTCAAGAAGAGCATCCGGGAATTCGAACGGGTTCTGTAGGACCAGAACCAGAAGGAGAACACACATGGCCCCTCAACAAGTCAACACCAAGGTCGTCCAGGGACTCCTGTACGGAATCTACAAATCGCTTCACAACCTGGCCGGCTCCTCGGCCGCCGCCATCATGCGTCAGGCTGCGCCGGACATCCTGGCCCAGCTCAACGAACTGGGCGTGGACTTCTCCTGCGTGGACAGTGTGGAGAAGCTCGAATCCAAGCTCGGCGAGACCCTCGTCAGCGCCGGCATGTGCGACAAGATGGAATTCAGGCTCGAAGGCAACCGGCTGAAGACCAACATCACCAACTGCTCCTTTTTCGAGTTGACGATGAAACTGAAGGCGGAAGGAATCCCTCCGTTCGGCTGCCCGTTCGCCGCGCTCACCATCGCGATCGCGGAGAAGAACCTCGGCAAGCGCGCGCGTCTGGTGGACCTGAAGCCCACGCCGGGCGGCCAGCCGGGTGACACGTACCTGGAAGTCGAACTGAATTGATCAAACTGCGAGAGGAAAAATGATCTGCACCATGAACCACACCACGCTGAAACTGGACGCCCGGAACGTGCAAGGGCGGCTCGGGCTGGTCACCATCGGCCGCCGCGAGTTCCAGATCCAGACTGAGCTCAACTCGCAGACTGAGCTGCGGCTTCAGAGCATCGTGGTGATGGCCGGCAGGCTGGTATACCAGCGTGATGAGCCGGTGGATGGTGTGACTGATGCAAACGAGTGCCAGCGCCGCCTGGGGCTGTTCCATGACGAATCCATCCAGCTTTTTTGCAACTACGTGAAGAAGCGGCTGGACGAGGGGAACACGCCCCAGGCGCAACGCTGGACAGAGCTGGCCTGCGTGCTGCGGGCATTCTCGCAGGTTGACATGGTCCTGCTGATGAACCAGAAGGGGGTCGTCCAGAAGACGACCAATGGACGTCCAGACGACATGGACCTCGTCAAGAGCGAGGACTTTCTGGAGTTGTGGACATCGGGACTCGGCGAGGCGCTGATCCAGGGAGACCGCACACCGCTGCACGTCATCGTGGAGGTCCGGGGACAGACCTTTTTCTGTCGGTTCCTGTCACGGGATCAGGTGCTCGTGGCGGCGCTCAACGACCGTGGCGCACTCGCGCTGGTGAAGTGTACCATCGAGGAGATCACTTCATGAGAAATACTGACGCGTTCGATTCCGTGATCGAGGACAGTCAAGAGGCCAGGGACTTCCTCCAGGACAACAATGAATTCCACGATACACCGCTGATCAACAGTTCGCTCCTCGGAGACGAAGTGAAGGTGCGCGAACTGCTGGCCGCCAGCACCTTGGAGACCGTGAACCAGGAGAACGTGTTCGGCTTCACCGCGCTGACGCGTGCCGCCATGGCCGGAGCCGCGTCCATCGTCCAAATGCTGCTTTTTCACGGGGCGAGGGTCGACCATCCGGACCAGGAGGGCATGACGCCGCTGATCTGGGCGACCACACGCCAGCACCTGGACGTGATGACCATCCTCCTGGCCAACGGCGCCAACCCCAACGCGAAGTCCCGCCACGGAAACAGCGCGCTGCACGAGGCGGCCCTCCGCGGCTATGACAAGGCCATCGACCTGCTCGTCTCCCGGGACGCCGTTTGCGACCCCAGCAATCACCAGGGATGGACCCCCCTGATGCTGGCTTTGCGGAAGAAACAGTATTCGACTGCCTGGAGACTGATCGGAATTGGCGCAAGCGTCGACAGCACCGAAAGATATGGCGTCACGGTGTTGATGCTGGCCGTAATGGCCGGAGATCACCACATAGTGTCGGAGCTGCTCCGCCGTGGCGCGGACCCGGACGCGGTCTCCGTGCGCGGCATCACAGCCCTGAAGGAGGCCGAGAGCCGGCAGCACGGAATCATCGCAGCCATCCTGAGAAACGCCTCCCTCAGGAAGGAGAGGAAACTCCATCCGTCATCGTCGTTCTGACCGAAATCATCAGATAACCACCATCGGGCAACTCCAGCGGAACACAGGTCAGAACCGCGGGAACCGGCTCACCGGAAGGGGGGCGAAGCACGGAACGTATCTGCGTCGCCTCACCCTTCCCGCCGAACCTTTTCAACAATGGCGCCAGGTCTCCCGGAGGCTCGAGGAAATCCAGCTCGGCGACGGTCCTTCCCAGCACCTCATCAAGCGACCGCCCCAGCAGGGACAGGCCTGCATCATTGACATCCACAATCCGAAGGTCCGACTCCCGGGCGACGAAGATACCGTCGGGAAAGAACTGAAACATCCTGCGGTACTTCTCCGCCAGAGAATTCGCTTCCCTCTCCGTCTTCTTGCTCTCGGAGACATCCAGTACGATGGCATACAGCACCCGTCGTCCGTTCATCATCACCGGACCGGCGAAGGCCATGACGTCCCGGACCTCACCGCTGGCGAGCTTGTGCTGCACATGGAATTCGGCCAATGTCGATGTCCTGCAGTCAGCCATCTTGCTCCGGGTCAATTCCTCCCCCAGCACGTTCAGTTCCCAGAGTTTTTTCGTGATGAGCTCCTCGTGGTGATAGCCGTAAAAATCGCAGGCGGCAATATTGGCGTCCAGGATCCGGCCCGATTGCGTATCGATGATCAATTTAACCGCCTTGTTCTTTTCAAAGATATCGATGTAGAAGTTCTGCTTCTCCTGGATGCAAAGGGAAAACTGGGCATGTTGGTCGGCTAAATGCTGTTCCAGTTCGGAATTCTTTTTTTCCAGCTCCGCGACACGAAGTTGGAGACTCTTGCGATCCGGCTTTTCCGCACTCATGACTTGCCTCCATGGTATGCCTACACCATCGGTCGATCGGAATAAATCATTTAACACAATCTTGCGAAAATCATCAATCGCCACAGGGTCCCCGACCGTGACAAAAGAGACCGGAAAAAGATCCTTTTCTTGAAAATGACATGGAATGACACTAAACTATCACTGTCATCAAATGCATGCTGTTCCTCAAATCGGATGAAATGGATCTTTTCGATGCACCAAGCGCTCTCCGAACTGATGCTTCAACATATTATAAAATCCGATCGCACCGGGGCGGTTCATCTGACTGAGTCCGCAATCTCGGAGGGGATTCCATGCAGGGAGTTACTCGACGGCGTGCTTCTTCCAGCGCTTCAGACGTGTGGAACCCTCTGGGAAAAGCGAGAGATTTCCCTGGCCCAGATCTTCATGAGCGGGAAGATCGCCGAGGCTGTCTTCGAGGAGTGCCAGGATCGCCAGGCCGAGGTCTCCTCACTCCCCCCCCGAGGCATCATCGTGCTCGGCAACATCGAGGACGATTATCACAGCCTGGGCCGCCGCATCGTCATCTCATTCATGCAGGCGGCAGGCTGGCGCGTGCACGACCTGGGTGAGGACGTGACGGCGGAGACCTTCGTCGAGGCCGCCTTGCGACACGGGGCGCACGTGATCGGCGTCTCGGCCATGATGCACTCCACGGCCATGAACATCCTCAAGGTGCGGGAGTTGATCGACCGGCGCGGCCTGCATGACCAGCTCAAGCTGGCCGTGGGCGGTGCGGTCTTCAACTGGCGTCCTGAACTCGTGGAGCAGGTCGGTGCGGACGGCACCTCGGCCTCTGCCGCGGGCGCCGATGCCGAGTGCATGCGGCTTCAGATGGCCACTGAAAAAGGTGCCCCATGAATTCCCTTGAACGTCTGCTCGCTACCATCAACGGACAGTCGGTCGACCGGGTCCCCGTGTTTGCCGTGCTCGGGACCTGGGGGGCACGTCTGATCGCTGCAGATCCCCGCCGCTGCTACTCGGACGCCGACACCTATGTCGCCTCCCAGCAAGCCGTCGTGGACGCACTGGATCCGGACATGATCCTGTCGCCATTCGACTTTTCCGCCATCGGAGAGGCCTTCGGCGGCGAAGTCGTGTGGTTTCCCAACGCGGTGCCCAACCTTCGTCGGCCGGCGGTTTCCTCGGTCCAACACCTGTTCGACCTGACCCTCCCTTCCCCCGAAAAAACCGCCCGGCTTCCGTTGTTCCTTGAGGCGACCAAGCGCCTGACCGGGCGCTTCTGCGGTGAAAAGCCGGTCTTCGCCGTCCTGCCCGGTCCGGGCATCCTGCCGGCTCTGGCGATGGGGCTCGAACGATGGATCGAGACCCTCTTGACGGATCCGGAGACGGCGGATCGGGCGATCCGGTTCACCCAGCCATTTATTTTCTCCTGGGCCTCCGCCCTGCAGAAGGCCGGGGTGACCGGGCTGGTGATCACCGAACCCCTGGCGACCTCGGAGATGCTGCCCCGGACGATGTTCGAATCCATGATTCTTCCCCGGCTCCATGACTGTTTCTCTCAGATGGAAGGCCCGCTGGTCCTGCACCACACGGGCGGCAGCATCGGCCACGTCCTGGATCTGCTTCCTGGGCTCCCCCATCTGGCGGGGGTCTCCGTCGGTTGTCGGGACGATCTGGTAAAAGCGCGCCGCTCGCTGGGGCCCGATCTGTTGCTGCTGGGCAACCTGGACAACATCCTGTTCGCCGGGCCCGCAGTCGCCGAGATCCGTGCGCGCAGTCTTGAATGCCTCCGAACGGCAGCCCCGGCGGGTCGCTTCATCCTCTGCAACTCCGGCGGCGACATCCCCTGGTCCTGCCCGCAGGAAAACCTGCAGGCCATGATCGACGCGACAGTCGATTACGCCAGAGAAGCGGGAGGTGGATGATGCCCCAACTCGAATGGATCGTATGCAGTTCAATGCGCCGCGAGCTGGAAGAACTGGCGCGACGCGGGTGCATCCCCGGAGAACTGAGATTCCTGGATTCCATGCTGCACATGGATCCGCAGCGCCTGGAGCACTCGATCGAAGACTCGCTGGAAGACCGTGCCGACCTTCAGCATGTACTGGTGTTCGGCGAGTGCTGTCCGGGGATGTACAAACTGGAGCACCGCAGTGACGTCATCCGCGTGGACGCACCGAATTGCAGCAACCTCCTGCTGGGGAAAAAGCGGCACCAGGAATGGACACGACGCGGCGCCTTCTTCCTGCTTCCGGAGTGGGCGGAGCGCTGGAGGGAGATCTTTGAGCAGGAACTCGGTTTCACAGAGGAGTTGCTGTCCGAATTCATGAAGGAAAATCACTCCTGCCTGGTGTATCTCGACACGGGACTTGTTCCCGTGCCGCTGGATTCACTGCAGGAGTGCGCCAGAACCACCGGATTGGCGTTGTTCATCGAATCCGTGGGACTCGACGCGCTCGCCGAAACCTTGCGGGAGTCCTTGATCCGCGCAGGCGGCGCCGAAGAGAGAAAGTTGGGTGATTCGCCATGATCGATGCCGGAAAACTCGCCAGCCAGGTGATGGCATTGGAGGTGCTGCACGGTTTGCTCTGCCATACGGTCACCGGCGCCCTGCCCGAAAAGATCTGCGAGTTGATGCGCATGCTCACCGGAGCCCGTTCGATCTGGATTCTGGCCCGCACGGACATTAAAAAGAACACCTGTGAACTTGTGTATGTCCTCCCCATCCGGCGGGAGGGACTGTTCACCCAGGAGGACCTGGAAATCCTGGTGCGAACCCCGCCCCACCTCATCCTGGCCCGCGATCCCGGGGATCTGCCCGAGGGCTCCGCCGCGAGACCCGTCATGGAGCGCGCCGGCATCGAGTCGATGATTCGGTTTCCCCTGTTCGTCGGCGGTGACACATTCGGCGCCCTGATCCTGACCGACCTGATGGAGAAGGAACGCATTGAGGAGTTCATCTCCCTGATCAAACCCCTCATTCCCGCGATCGCGATCGCCATCCAGAGTGCGATGGCGCATGACCAGCTTCGTCGGCAGGCTGAGGAGCTCGCCGTCCATTTGCGGGATCTGGAGAGTCGGCTGCAGGAACGCACCACCGTGCTGGCTGCCACGAATCACGAACTTCGACGGTTCCGGATGGTGTTTGAGACCGCGCAGTTCGGCGCAGCCATCTCCGATCTGAACGGCACCCTGCTCACGGTCAACCCCCGGTTTGCCTCATTGCATGGATACACCGTTGGCGACATGGTGGGCCGGTCCATTCTGGAGATCCATTCGGAATCCCAAAAACCTCTGATCAGCAGCCTGCTCGACCATCTGATTGCGACCGGCCGGTTTCCTTTGACGAAGGTCCCCCACCGGCACCGGGACGGCCATGATTTCGAACTATTCATGTCCGGCAGCCAGCTCCTCGATGACGCCGGAGTCTTCTGTGCCCTCGTGACCACCTGCTTCGAACCGCCCGACGAAGATCAACCGTGATCCTCCATGCGGTGTGATCGCCCGGTGCTTGTGCGTCAGCCGGGATCCCGCGCTATTCTTGTAGAGTCATGTTTGTGCGCGTTACCAAAGTCAAACAAAAAGCCGGTACCGTAGAATTTGTCCAACTTGTCCATAGTGGCCGACATCCAAAAACCGGCGTACCCACACCCAGATCATCCATCACTTTGGTCGCAAGGACCAGCTCGATCTCGACGCCCTGCGGCGCCTGATCAAGAGCCTCAGCCGTCTCCTTGGGAACGAGGGCGGCGCCGATACGCGGCTGCACTTACGGCGGCGCGGCTACTCCAAGGACAACCATCCGGAGCCGGCCCAGGTGGTGGTGGGCTTCGCCGTGACCCGCGAGGGGATTCCCGTGCGCTGCTGGGTGTGGCCAGGAAATTCCTGGTCTCGTCATCGGACGACACGCTCTCGGCGGAAGACATCGTGCTGGGCTACGAAGCCCTGTGGCGGGTGGAGCGGGCGTTTCGCGACCTGAAGCACGTGCTCGACATCCGGCCGGTGTACCACCGGCTCAGCGACCGGATCCGGGCGCACGTGCTGCTGGTGCGGGTGGCGGAGAACGAGACGGGGCAGACCTGGGGCCACCTGCGGCAGGTTTTGGACCGTCTGCAGGTGGGCATCCACCAGACCAAGCATGGAGAGGTCTGGAAGACCAATCGCCTGGACAAGGAACATATAGAATTGTTTGAGAAGGTGAAAATCAAGGCACCGCCTCGGTTTTTGGCGATTCCCCGCCCCCTGAAAGACCCTCCCAGTCTGTAGTAACAATCGCGTTTCAAGCCTGAGGGACAATATTCCTAGCACTGATGCCGCTGGGATCCACTTTTCCAGTGCCTACGACCGTTCAAGACCAGTCAGGGGGGGCAAGGGAGGGGCCGTGATGACGGTCACAGTCGAGAAGAGCAAAAATATTAAATAATATCAAATGGTTATGTAACGACGCGTGGGGACGGGAACGCCATTGACGTGTCCGGTTGGGCCGAGGGGGATTTTCTACTGGAACTGGGACGCCCGCGGGGAATAATCAAGCATGCGCTCTCTCATTCTCCTCTGGTTGGTCCTGTGGTTGGCGGTTCCCCATTCCGCCGCGGCGTATGAACTTGAATCGGCGGTTCATCCCGTCCGC
>PHAZ01000040.1 GCA_002841825.1 Deltaproteobacteria bacterium HGW-Deltaproteobacteria-22
GGGGCGGTCGGCGCGCCAGACCGGCTGAATCTGGTAGCGCTTGAACACGCGGGTCAGTTGCTCTGGATAATTCGCTGCCACGCGAGCCAGCGGAACCGTCAAATCGTAGCGCAACCCAAGTTCGGTGAGGTCCGACTCCTGGACAGGGCTGCTTTCGAGCACGCGCTTTAATTTATCACCTCTGTGCAATACTTTGAACAGAAGCTTGTCTCCCTCTTCTCCGTACTTGCCCAGGAGCACCTCTAGGCGCTCCATCGCCGGGGTCTCCAGCGGCTCGTAGCCGTGGCGCTCGAAGCAGCGGGAAATGATCCCCTGGACATGCCGGCGCCGGCGTACGGCATCGGGCAGGAAATCGCGGGTTCCAGTGGGGGGCAGCGGGGCTTTCGTGGACATGGCACCTCTCCGTCGAGCGGGGAAACTGACACGTTTTCCGGGTCCGGTCAACCCACTCCTGAAGGGCCGATCTTTTCAGGACCATCAGCTTGATTTTCCCCTTCATCCATATAGTATGTGAACCATGCGCCGAACATTAATATATATATGGCCCATACTTTTCCTTGTTCTGGTTTCCTCCACACGCTCCTATCCGGTCGACACCATTCAATGGGTTGATTTGTTCGAAACGATCTCCACGTTCCGAAACAACTGGCGCAGGACCGGACAGATGCCCCACGCCGGCCCCACGGCCTTCCGCGTCGGCTGGTCCTTCCAGACCTCCAAGAACATCTTCTCCTCCCCGGTGCTCGACGCCGCTGGACGCATCTATTTCGGCAGCCAGGACGACGCCGTGTACTGCCTCGACACCGCCGGCAAGATGGTGTGGAAATTCCAGACGCGCGGCGACGTGGACTCCACGCCGACGCTGGGCACCGACGGCACGGTCTACGTCGGCAGCGACGACGACTACCTCTACGCGATCAGCCCCGACGGCAAACTGAAGTGGCGCTACAACTCCGGCAACGACATCCGGTCGAGCCCGCTGATCCTGCCCTCCAACATCATCGTCTTCACCAACTTCAGCGGGCAGGTGCACGCCGTCCAGAACGGGCAGCAGCTGTGGAAGGTCGATCTCTACGGCGGCTGGAGCAACGCCTCGCCGGCCTACGACGAAAGCCGCAAGATCATGTACGTGACCACCTCGGGCGGAACGGTCGCGGCGCTGTCGACCACGGGAGTCATCCTCTGGCAGATGAATCTCTACGTGCGGATCCAGTCCGGCACCACGCCCCTGGATCGCGACGGAAACCTCTATGTGGCCACCCACAGCGGGCTCTTCTCGTTTTCCCCGCAGGCCAAGCGCAGGTTCCAGATCCCGCAGATCCAGTCCTCGATGGTCCCCTCCTTCAACCATGACAACGAGCTGGTCGTCGTCGACCGCATCGGCACCTTCTGGCGGGTCTCCACCGCAGGTGACATCCTCACCCAGCGCAAGGTGGCGCAGGCCGAGAGCTTCGCCTCCCTCCTCGTGGATTCTTCCAACAACATGTACTTCGGCTCGCGCGATGACAACTTCTACGCCCTGCGACCGGACGGTACCGTGATGTTCAACCATAATCTCGGCAAGGATATCGATTCATCCCCCGTGCTTTCACCGCGCGGGACGCTGTATTTCGGCGCCGATACCGGACAGATGTACGCCATCGAAACCCGGTAGAACGAAGAGGACCCGTAATGACTTTTGACCCGAAGGACCCACAAGATCCTGGAGCAGAAGAACACGATCATCCCCGGACCGACCGCAAGGAGAGCCTGGAGTCCATGCTCGGTTTCGAGGATTTCTTCAAGAAGGAGGGAGAACCCGAGAGTGACCCCTTCGCCGGCGAGGACCCGTTCGCCGAGCCCTCCGAGGTGCCCCGGCGCGCGCCGAAGGTCTCCGACAGCGAGATCCTGGTCGACGACCTGCTTTCGGTGCCGAAGGTGAAGCGCAACGAGGACTCCTTCCCGTGGGAGCTTCCGGAGTTCCACTCCGAGGTTCACAATGACGATGAAGACGAGGAGGAGATCTCGGAAGTCTCGTCGATCTCCCATGTCTCCACCGAGATCTCCGCCTTGTCCGAGATCTCGGAAGTCTCGTCGATCTCCCACGTCTCCACCGAAATATCAGAAGAGATTTCCGGCCTGATCAGGAACATGGAATCCGAGTCGGACCTCGATCTGCCCACCGGCGTCGAGAATGTGCCGCAGGGGTCCGAACCGTTCGGGAACCCGGACGAGGTCGTCGATTTCGCGCTGCCGCCGTTCGAAGATCCGTTCGGCGAGCCGGAACCGGAACCCGAGCAGGGGACTCCCGTCGACATCCAACCGGCCGATCCCGTGGCGGCAGCCGACGAGCCCGTCGAACCCCCAGTGACCGGACTTGAACCGGATGACGAATCCACGCCGGTGGCCGACCTTCCCGTCGAAGATCTCTTCTCGGCCGCCCCGAATGCCGGTGAGGCGGCCGGAGTTCCGCCCGAACCGGTCCTTTCGGGCGATCCGAATGCACCGTTCATGATGGACATCGACGATGTCCCGGACATCGACTTGTATGCGGACTCGCCAAAGAAGTCCCCTTCGGGACCCCACGCCGCCGTCTCCAAGGAAGAGGACGGCCCCGAGGACGAATCTGACGAAGTCGAGGTCCTCGAACTCGAGGCCGATGTGGTGGAGATGGTTGAGGAGGAAAATTTCTGGGTGACGCCGCCGGGGAGCATCCTGCCCGACAAGGAGGCCGAACGCCCCGCCCCGCCACCCATCCCGCCACCTCGACCCGCGGCGCATCCTCCGGCCGTGCCACCGCTGGCTTCCCCTCCCCAGGTGCTGGCACCAGCGGTTCCGGCGCCGGCCACCGCCGAGGTTGCCTTGCAGATCGCCGATCCCGCCGTGGCGTTTCCGGTCCCGGATCCGGCGGCGCTGACCGAGTTCGGCCAGGCCTTCCTGGCACGTCCTGCAGAGGACCGTATCGCCCTCTGGGAACGGTACGCCGAGCTTGCGGCCACGCCAGGAGAAAAAGCCCGATACTTCCACGAGGCCGGCTGGCTCCACGAAACCAGCGGCAACCTCGGGGCCGCCATCAAGCTCTACGCCCGTGCGGTGGACCTGAGCCCGCAGTTGGCCCCCAACCTCTGGCACATCCGCCGGTTCCTTTTTCTCAAGGGCATGCTGGAAAAGGTGCGACCATTGATGCTGGTGGAGCTGCAGAAATGCGCCCCGACGGACCGGTTCCCGCTGCACTACTGGTCCGGCGTCCTGGCCGAGTGCCTGCAGAACCGCGAACAAGCCGAGGCCGCCTATGAAGCCGCCCTGGCCGAGAAGGCCGATCACCTGCCGTCGCTGCTGGCCATGTGGAGGATCGCCACAGTCACAGGTGACATCACCGTGATCCTGGAACGCCTGGCGCGGATCGTCGATCGCGTGGAGGATCGCGAGTTCCGGGTCGCATTGAACATGTACATGGCGGAACTTCACGAACGCCAGGGCAACACCTCCGCGGCGGTCGCCCTGTACGAGGCAGCGGTCTCGCAGGCTGAGGAACACGCCCCCGTGATCTGGCAGGCGCTGGGTCGGCTGCACACCGTCGATGTCGAAGCTCTCACCGACGTCCTGGACCGCAACGGCGCCTGGCTTCGGCTGATGAACAACACCGCTGAAGCCACCGCCCTCCACCTCGAAGCCTCGATCCTCCGCGAACGCGACGCCGCGGATCCCGCAAGGGCCTTCACGTTGCTTGAAGGTCAGGGACTGGACCACCCGCTGGTCGCCTGCCGGCTGCTGGATCTTGCCTGGCGCACCGCCAACTGGGACTATCTCGCAGCCCACCACGAGGGTCGCCGTGACTTCGAGACGGCCCTTGCCTGCATCCGCACCGGCAAGGAAACTCCTTTCGATCCAGCCCGGGATTCCCTGGACCTGCTATGGATCAACGATGCGATCTCTCCCGACCAGCGACTCTTTGAAAAGCTCCCCGAGCCATGGAACACGCCCGAACTGGCTGCACCGCTGCGGCTCCTGTGCGCCTTCCGTTCCGGCGATGCTGCCGACCTGGAGGCTGTCCTGTCCACCGGCTGCGCACCGCCCGAGGCGTGGTGGGTCGCCTGGTGGCAGGCTCTCGAGCAGAGCCCGGAGACCGCACGGGGGGTTCTCGAACGCATGAATGAGTCTGCGCCGGACCTGATGACTGGGTTCTTCCGCCGCGAGTGGATCCGCCTTTGTCTTCTCGGAGGCGCCCGACCCTCCGATGCGCTGGCCGCCCTGGGCCTGGAGGAGGACGGGCCACGCTCTCACCTGATGGCCGCGGAACTGGCCATGAATCAGGAGAGCTTCGGCGCGGCCGCAGAGCACTACCAGTCAGCCCTCGCCGGGATCGGGGACCCGCGCTCCCGCACCCTCGCCGTGCTGCAGGCAGCCCGTGCCCGTGCCCTGGAGGGAAACATCGAGGATGCGCGCAGAATACTCACCGAGGCTGATCCCGATCCTGAGATCCAGCACATCTCCCGCTGGCTGGCCCGCCTGGCCCGTGACCATGCGACCCTGCTGGAGTTGCTCGAGACCGACGATCTCCCTGTTTCCCGCATGGAAGCCGCCTGGATGCGTGCCCGCACCGATGCGTCCGAAGGGCTGCGCGCCCTGGAGGCGCTCGACGGTCCCGAGGCCAACTGGCTCCGCTTCGAGCTGGCCCGCCGCGCGGAGGATCCCGTCGCGATCCGGGAACTCGTCGCATCCCTGGCGGGAGATTACCCTGAAGATGCATCCTCCTTGCTTGCGGCCATCGGCATCGAACTGAGGGACCGGTACGACGAGGATGCCTCAGACCTGATGCGCGTCTCGCTCTCCGCCAGCCCTGCAGAGCGGGTTCTCTTCTCGGTCGCCGAGCGGGAGCTCGCCCGCGCCGGACGCCCCCGCGACATCTGGCATGAAGCACTGGAACTTGAGCTCCCCGAATTCGACGAGATGGAGAAGTGGATCGCGCTCTCCTGGGATGAGGAGAACCCCGAAGCCGCCTCGCAACTTGCCGCTTTCGCAGCGCGCTCCACCGAGACGCCGGCCCGCCTGGCCGGACTTTTCCGTCGCTTCCTGACACATCGTGACCGTGATCCCGCCTTCTACGATCTTCTCGACGACGGTGAGACATCGGACCGCTTCGAGTTCCATCGCTTCTGGAACGCACCCGAGAACCAGAACGTCTTCCGGGGGCTCTCATATCCGTTTTCACGGCCGCTCGAAGAGACAAGCGCCATCTTCGGAGACTGGACCGGAACCCCGTCGATGGCCCACTTCCCGTCCCTGGTCGCCGAGGGCTGCGGCCAGCTGCATGAGGCGCTGCGCCTGCGGCCGCTGACGGACTTCGCGGTGGGCACCTGCCTGGCCCTGTCCCGCATCGCCCGAGCCATCACCGACGTCCAGCTGCTCTCCGAAGCCGAGGCCCACCTGGCCCTGCTGCTGCCTTCGGGCCACCCCCGGCGAATCCTCGCCCTGGAGCGGACCGCTGCGGGCGCCTCCCTCTCGGACCGGAACGACCTTTCGATCCAGGCTTCCTGGCTGCTGCAGCAGGACGCCCCGGGAGAAGACAACCTTCGCCACTGCATCGACTACGCGATCTCCGCGGAGGACAAGGACTGTCTGCGCTATTTCCTGATCCAGGGGCAATACATGATCTCCGACGACGAGCGGATCCGCCTGGCTCAGACGCACCTCGGCGAATCGGGTGAGGAGCTGGTCGCGACGGATCCCTCCGCAGCCCCCCTGCCGGCCCGGCTCTCGCACAAGGACATCCTGACACCCGATCCCCTGAAGCCGGTCCAGCTCGATGAACCCATCAACCAGGAGATGCCCGCCGAGTATCAGATCGAGGACGCCGGCATCCTGCTCGAACTGGCCATGTCCAGTCCCGAAGCCAACCTGCTCACCGAGGCCGCCGCACTGTTTCTGTTGGCCGGGGAAATTCCCGCCGCGCAGGGAGCCCTCGGTGACGTCCCTGAAGCACACCCTGCCCGAGCCCTGCTTGAACTCGCCCTGGCCACCCGTGAACGGGACGCAGGCGCAGCCCTCGCCAGCGGCGTGCGCCTGTCCGACATGGGTGGTCCGCTGCTGCATGTCGCCATGGCCGAACTGGCCCTGATCCTGGACGAGCCTCTGCCCGCGGCCACCCGGAACGCCTATCCCGGCACCTTCGAAGTGGAGTTGGACATGACCCTGCGGTCGGCTGACTGGGACCGGCTCGTGGCGCTGGGTGATTCCTGTCCAGAAAACGCCGACCTCAAGTTCTGCCTGGCCCGCGCGATGCAGGAGCACGATGCCCAGAAGGCCACGGAGTTGTATCTGCAGTTGCTGCAGAGCGACCTCGCCGTGCCGGCCCTGTACCAGATCCTGCGCATGGCCTGGCGCATCGAGAAGAGCATGTATGTGAAACCCGCGCTGATGCGGTTGGCCCAATTGTCCACCGAGCCGCTGGTCGCATTGGAAAAGCTGCGCGCAGGCATGGACGTGACGGAACTGCCTGCTCATCCGCTGGTGGTGCTCACCGCCTATTTCAAGGGGCTGGTCCCCGCCCGCGCGGTGGCCGACCTCGTCATTTCACCGGCCCTGAAGGCCCGTCTGCTCACCCAGGCTGCGCTGGAGTCCGGTGAAGACCTGACCGAGGCGCTGCGGTCTGCGGATCCGGAAAGCCTCGAACCGGAACTGATCCGACGGCTGACCTCCCAGAACCTTGAGCCCGACGCCCTGCTCGAGAACTGGAAATCCTCTCCCGTGGACTCCCCTGCGCTGGCCTGGTGGCTGAAGGTCACGCCGGAATCGCTTCCCGAGACACTGCCCGACTACTGGAGGCTGGAGGCCATCCGGATGCGCGCCGCATGGGACGACTCCACAGACCTGCTTCCGGAAGACTTCCGTTCCGCCCATGAGGCACTGGCACGCCTGGCCTTCCTGGAACGTCCTGGTTCGGATGGAGATCCGGCGTTGAACCGCCTGCTGGCTTTTGCCCGCAAAGACGAGGATCGTCTCACCGCCCTCGAATCAGAGTGCATGCTGGATCCCGGGGAAGGTGCGACAGCCTTCGGCCGCCTGCTGCTCAATCCAGAGGGGTCGCCGGAACCCGCCGACGGCACCATCCTCGCATGCCATCGCCGCGAACTCCGTGGTGAAGCGACCGCGACGGCCTGGGAACCCGCATGGAGCACCGGCGGCGTCTGGACGCTGCCCGCCTGGCGGGCCGCGGTCTGCGAGGAACTCCAGTCCTCCGCGCCCTCGAACGCCTGGGAAGGTCATGCCCCCTCCGATGTCACCGATCGCGTTCAGCGCCGCTGGGCGCGACGCGAGGGAGTCCCCGGAACCCCGCCGTTGCCCGATTCCACCGATGAGCTTGGACTGGGCCTTAACTTCCTCCACTCCATGCTGTCGGGCGCCGAATCGATCGAGTACCTCCGCGGAGAGACCGACCCGGTGCTGGCCGAGCTGGCCCGCCGCTCGATGTTCCGGCTGGGACTCTGGCCGGACCTGACCCGGCAGTACCTGGATCTGCTGGACACCGACCTGACACCAGCCCGGAAGGCGGAGTGCTTCCGGCAGATGATCCGGGTCGATTCCGAGGGTCGCGCCGACGAGGACAGCGCGGTGCTCACGCGCCGGGCACTGGGAGAGATGTATCCTCAGGACACCCACAACCTGCTCTGTCTGCTGGAGATGGATCGCAATGCAATGAACACCGAATCCGAACTGTTGTGGTTCGGGCACCTGACTCGCCATCGCACCTCCACTCTCGACCGGATCGCCTGCGTTCTCGAACACTGGCGCCTGGAATATTTGATTCAGCGGTCGCTTCCCGGAAGGGAAATCGTGCAGGAGATCATCTCGCTGGACACCACCGATCCCGTGCTGACCTGGTGGGCCTTCTGCCTGCTTGCCGAGACCTTCCCTTACGAACTGGCCTCCCGTCAGTATACGCCTGAACTGGAGAGCGGCATGCTGTTCCTGCGGCGCAGCCTGGCCCAGCAACCCTGGGAGACCGCCCATGAGGGCTTCGAGAGCCTGTTCCATGCCTGGCCGACCGAACTCCCGCTGCTGGATCAATTCCTCGAAGCGGCCTTTTCGACGGGCTCGGGCGAGGTGACCTGCCGCATGCTGGAAGCCAAGAGCGAGGATCCCTTCGTCACCGATGAGCAGCGAATCGAATATCTCTACATCGCTGGACTTGCCCTGGAGACCTGGGCTGACCAATACGAGAACGCCGCCAACGCCTATCGCCGCGTGCTCTCCATGCACGCCGATCATGAAGCCGCCTTCCTGCGGGCCCGGATGCTGCTTTCGCGGCTTGGCAAGCACGCCGATCTGGCCGGATTGCTCCATGCACGGTCCCTCGTCGAGTCACGCCCGGAGGTGCTCGCGCGCCTGCTGGTCGACCTCTCCGAACTGCAGATGAACGTGCTGATCGACCGGAAGGCCGCCCGCTTCACCTTCATCCGCATCGTCGAACTCCTGCCCGCATGGAAACCCGGCCTGTCCACCCTGTCGACGCTGCACGAAGAAGCCGTCGACTGGTCCTCGGCCGTGGAGGTCCTCGCCAAGTGGCTGGTTGTTGAGACCGATCCTTTCGTCCGGTGCACGATCTGCCGCCGGCTCGGTCAGGCCGAACAGACGACAGAGCATCCGCGGCAGGCGCTGGAATGGTACATCCAGTCACTCGAACTGGACCAGGCCCAACTGGACCTCTGGGAGAAGGTCGTGGACCTCCACCTGACGCTGGCCGATCCAAAGAAGGCCGCGTGGGCGCTCAAAAAGTGCCTGACCCTGCAGCCGAACACGGACATCAAAGTGAACTATCTGCAGCGTCTGGGCGACATCTACGAAACCCAGATCAAGGACAACCGGCTGGCCCGCGAAGCCTTCGTCGAGGCCGTGGACTGCTCCGAAGGCAGCCTCTCCGCCGTGGAGAGCCTCGTGCACTACTACGAACGGCATGCAGACAGTGCGTCCAGGAACGTCAAACTGGACCTGCTGTGGACGGCTGAGCGGCAGAAGGTCATCGGCTTCGAGTCCGGGACCCACGTGATGCGTCTTGCCCATTTTGCCATGTGGAAGCGCAACGAGCTTGCCGCCGAGCTGCTGTGTGAGTGTGCCGCGGCGCTGGGCACACCTGTCTCCGAGCTGCCGTTGAAACCGCGAAGCCATCCGCTCAACAGTGACCTGCTGCGTGGCGAGGAGATCGGAACATATCTGTTCCCCATCGATCTCGTGCAAAGCCAGCGGCGGATGATCCAGGTGGTGCACGAGGAGGCCTCACGTCACCTGAAGGACATCTTCAAGAAGGCCGTTCCGGGACGCGGAGACCGGATCAAACAGCCGCCTGAGGCGCTGCTCACGGTCCTTGGACGCCATCAGAAGACCGTGGAGATCTACCAGTCCCCCGGCACCTCCCTGCAGTGGCTTCCGATGGACCCGCCGGTGCTGCTGATCCCGGCGAAGTGGCCCCTGGCAGACTTCACCGAGCAGCAGTGGCAGTTCCTGCTGGGCGGGCACCTGTTCCTTCACGAGGCCGGGCTGATCATTCCTCTGGCGCTTACGGCCGACCAGTTGACCCATTTCCTGGCCGCGCTGGTCCAGACCGTGTTCCCTGAGCGCCGCTTCGACGGTATGGATCCCCAGTTGCTGCAGGACTTCTCCCGCTACGCCCAGAAGATTGTGGGACGCAAGGATCGTGACCTGCTCGCGGGCACCATCCTCGAGATGGGCACCTTCGACAAGAAGGACCTGCTCGCGATTCAAGAGGGCCTGATCCGCACGGCAGATCGCGCCGGGTACCTCTGCGCCGGTAGCTTCGCGTCCGCCAGGGAGTCAACCGAGCTGCTTGACCGCGGCGGAGAGCGCATGCTGAAACTGCTGCAGTTCGTGGTGACCCAGACCCATTTCCAGTTGCGGGAACTCGCCATCGTCGAACAGATGCGGGGCTAGCGGCCATGAAAATCGACACCCGCTCCACCTGTTTCATCTACGGCTGCTGGGACCTCTTTTTCTCGATGCTCTACCTCTTCATCTTTATGGTCCTGATGCCCAGCTACCACCCGACGACCCGGTTTCTGACCCTCTTCTTCCCGGCGGTGCTCGGCGCAGGCGGCCTGTACCTGGCCGTCCAGGGCCCCCGCGCACGACAGGTGGGGCTCGGGCTTGCCATCCTGTTCCTGACGATCTGCCTGCTGGTGCTGGCCGCCCTCTCGTACACCATCGGCATGTTCAACGGCATCTATGGTCCTCTGGGCACCGGCATCAGCGTCATCTCCGCGATCCTGATGGCGATGACCGTCTTCCTGGTGGGCATCTGGCCAGTCTTCCAACTGCGGGCGTTCTGGCCGGTGAAGCGGGAGTCATGAGCACCTTCGCGCGCTTCCTGCCGAGACTGCTCGCCACGGTGGCGGCCATCTGCCTGGTGGCCTATGGCATCGGCTACAGGACGCACCGGCATTCTCCGGTTCCCCTGCCCGACGAACCGAGCCGGCGGGAGCTCGTCCGGATCCTGAACCTCGCGACGGCCGGTGAAAAACCTTCCGTCGAGGAGGCCCGCTTTCCGGGGCGCTATCCGGGTGATCTCGTCCTGCACGGCTATGCCAAGGGCAGGCAGGTCTGGCGCTGCGAGGCGCCGGCGGCACCCCTGGGAAAGGCCCTTGCGCGCTGTATTGCACAACTGGCCGCGGATCCGCCTCCTCCGGGGCTAGCCTGGCGCGTCGATCTGGTGCGCTCGGTCCTTCCGATCCGGCGTTTCTTCGGGCTCGAGGCCCTGTTCCTCCTGCCGGGACTCGAAGCCCTGCAGGTCTCCCTCGATAACGGCCAGAAGATCGTCTACCTGCCCGAGGACATGTTTGTGGCGGGCCTACTGGACCGGCACATGCCACTGAAGTTCGTTCCCGAACTCCGTATCGGCATCGACTTCACACAGGTCGACCGGCACGTCCGTGAGACGACCGGCTACGAACCCGTGGGACACTGCCGGCTGCAACTGTGGTCGATCCTGCTGGACCCGGCCCACCCGGACGGCTACCGCGACGTATTCCGCGTTCACCTGACCCCGCCCAAGCTCACCCGGGAGCGGGTGCTCGAAGCGGCCAACGCCGGGGGGCGCTACATGGTCAATGCCTTGATCCGCGATCCGCTGGAGCGTTTCCCCTGCACCCAGCCGGCCTGCAGACACGGCTATTTCACAGCCGAGCCGGGCCAGTTCCTGTACAATTACAACATCGTCACCGGCCTGTACGACTTCCAGAACAGGAACCTGTACAATCTTGTCCGACACGCGGGCACCACCTATTCTTTGGCCAACCTGTTCCTGATCACCCGTGCCCCCGCCTACGCCGATGCCGCCTCGCGAGCCATCGCCTATCTCGTGGGTCTGGCAGGCAACTCCTGCAGCCGGGAGCCGTTCCGCTGCGTGGCCAACGATCTCGAGCCCTGCCTCGGCAGCGCCTCCCTGACGCTGCTGGCGGTCGCCGAATACCGTCTGGCCACCGGCGATGCCCAGTACGACGAATTCGCACGCGGGCTGGTGAAGTTCCTGCTCTACATGCAGAGGCCCGACGGTAGTTTTCGCCATATTTACAATCTGAAGACGAGACAGCCCGATGAGAAGCAGGTGCTGCTCTTCTATTCCGGCGAGGCGGCCTTCGCGCTGGCCAAGGCCTTCCGTGCCTACGGAGAACGTTCCTGGCTCGACGCCGCGGTGCTGGCCCTCGACCACCTCACGGGGCCGGCCACCTCCCCGCTGCCCTTCCACTTCGGCTTCGGCGAGGAGCATTGGACCTGCCAGGCCGCCCGCGAGGTGGCCCCCGAGGTCATGAAGCCCCGTTTCCTCGAGTTCTGCCTGGACTTCTCTCACTTCATCGAACGGCAGCAGTTCACCAAGACCGACACGGCGTTCCCTGATTTCTCGGGGTCCTATGGTTTCTCGCCGTTTCTGCCTCCGCACACCAACGGGGCCGGATCGCGCACCGAAGCCAATGTCTCGATCCTTGAACTGGCCCGGCTCCACGGCGTTTCCGCACCTCATGTGGAGCGCCAGATCCGGCGCGCCGTCGAGCATATCATCACGCACCAGAAACGCCCCGGCAACTGCTGGATCTGCGCAGACATCACCCGGGCCGACGGCGCCGTCGTCAACACCCTCACCACCTGGGACGTGCGCATCGACACCGTCCAGCACGTCACCTCAGGCCTGATCCGGGCCTCAAGGGCGCTGTACCCATGAAGTTGTGCACCGCCTGCAACACGCTCTACGGACCGGACTTCACCTTCTGTCCTCGCGACGAGACCCCCCTGGTGCCGGCGCCCAAGGAGACGATGGCGCTCTATGATCCCATGCGGGGCCTGTTGCTTGACGGCCGGTATCGTCTGGCCACGGCCATGGGCTCAGGAACCCTTGGCGACGTGTACGCAGCCACCTTCGAGTCACTCGAGAAGCCCGTCGCGATCAAGATCCTGCATTCCGAATATGCTCGGAAACCCGAATGGGCAGAGAACTTCTTGATGCTTGCTCGCCGCCAGGCCACGGTCGAGCACCGACACCTGGCGAGCGTTTCCGACTTCGGACACACCCCCGATGGCCGGCCCTTCTTCGTCATGGACTGGCACTCCGGTGGGCACCTCGGAGAGCTTCTGCACTCCACCGGTCCCCTCCCGACGCAAGCCACCGTCACCTTCGGTCTCCAGATCGCCATGGCCCTGGAGGCCGCACACCAGGCCGGCCTGATCCACCAGAACCTCAAGCCCTCCAACGTGCGCCTCCCCTCGGACGAGCGCGGGAACCGCATGGCGGTGGTCACCGACCTGGGTCTGTTCACGCCATCGGGCACCGGCGTCACGTGCTTCGGACGTGACCTGCTGCTCTACGGGACTCCCCAGTTCATGGCTCCCGAGCAGGTGCGTGGCCAGCCGCCCACCGCGGCCACGGATGTGTACCAACTGGGGCTGCTGCTCTACACGATGGTCGCGGGGACGCCACCGTTCTCCGGGGAGTCCTTCCATGAACTGCTGTCGGCGCAGGTCCAGTCCGAACCGCCACCTTTCCAGGCCTCACTCCATTGTCCTCCCGAGCTGGACAGACTGATCCGGTCCATGCTGCAGAAGGATCCTGCCCGACGACCCGCGAACATGAGGGTGGTCCGGCTACGCCTGCTCGACGCGCTCAACACGAGCCGCCGCTGGGTGATCCGCGGGGCGATCATTCTCGGGGCCGCCGCCGTGGCTTTCACCGTCTGGTGGCTTGCCGGAAACTCCCGGCCCAGTCAGCCCGGAATCAGAAACCGGAATCCGCGGCCAACGACCCTGACCAATCCGGTCCTGCAGAGCCAGCCTGTCCCGGCGCCTGCGGAAACGAGCGTGCGCATCTTCATTGACAGCGTACCCTCGGGAGGGCAGATTTCGCTCTCTGGCCAGGTGCGGCAAGCGCCGGCCTGGTTTGATCTGCCGCGGGGGCTGACCCCCCTCACCGGCCGGGTGAAGCACCCCCTGAGGCCGGAGCTCGATTTTACCCTGATACCCAAGCAAACGGGGCAGGTTTTCATCCATCTGGATCACCAGCCGGGCGTGGCCCCGATGCAGGCCTACGTGCCCAAGGGCACGGAGCCGGAACTGATGGATCCTTTTCACTAGCGGAGTTCACTGGATCATGACTCAGAACAAGAATCCGGAGAATCAAAACAACCCTCCGACGAAAAAAGCCGGTCCGCGGGATCTGGCAGGCATCGTGCTCCTGGAGCGCTATCGCCTGATCCGCAAGCTCGGCGGAGGCGGCATGGGGGATGTCTACCTGGGCGAACACACGGTGATCGGAAAGCAGGTCGCGGTGAAGGTGCTTCACCCCCAGTACTCCGAAGACCGGGAGGTCGTGGAACGCTTCCTACAGGAGGCCCGCTCGGCCTCGCGCATCGGGCATGCCAACATCGTGGACATCGCCGACTACGGCCAGTCCGAAGAGGGCCTGGTGTTCCTGGTGATGGAGTACCTCGAAGGCGAGGAGCTTGGTGACATCCTGCACCGCGAGAAGCGGATCCCATGGCAGCGGGCACGCAAGATCGCGATCCAGATTTGCAACGCGTTGCAGGCAGCTCATGACAAGAGCATCATCCATCGAGACCTGAAACCCGGCAACGTCTTCCTGACCACCTTCGCCAACCAGCACGACTTCGTGAAGGTCATCGACTTCGGCATCGCCAAGATCATCGACGAGAACGAGGGGGCCAGGATGACCAAGACCGGCATGATCCTGGGCACTCCAGACTACATGTCGCCGGAACAGGCCACCGGGCGGCCTCTCACCTGCTCCACTGACATCTACAGCCTTGGCGTCATCCTGTACGAGATGCTCACCGGCACCGCGCCATTTGACTCGGACTCGTTCATGGGCGTGCTCTCCCAGCACATGTTCGACCCGCCCCAGCCATTGCGCGAACGCTGCCCGGAGGCCATCATTCCCGAGGTCCTCGACAACATCACCATGAAGACCCTCGCCAAGAAGCCCGAGGAACGCTTCGCCAGCATGCAGGAGTTCGCCGACACGCTCCGCGCCGTCGACGACGAAGGCGAGGGTCCGCCGGTGACCGTGCCCGCGTTCAGGCAGGTCCGGCACGACCAGGGCAGCAGCCCCGGCAGGCGCACCATGCTGCTGGTCGTGGCCTCGCTGGTCCTCTCCTCACTGATCGTCGGGGGGTTCTTCGTGTGGCAGGCACGTCAGAATCCGTCCGCCACCGGACCCTCTGCAGGACCCACCAATTCCGACATGCAGGCCGGATTGCCCGGCGCCGGACAGGCCGGAGTCAATGGAACGGAACCTGCACCCATGGATCCACCCCCGCCGGTGGAACCGCCCCCGATGGAACCTCCTCCGCCGGCTTCGGTGCTCTTCTCCTTCTCCGTGAACACGCCCGGGGCCGTCTGCACCCTCGAGAGCGGTTCCCTCACCGTGCTGCGTGACGGGCAGAAGACCACCCTCGGCAAGGACTCCGAAATCGGGAAGCTTCCATTGAACCAGCTTGAGGTGGTCCCGCAGAAGGATCCCGTCATCCTCAAGATCTCCCATCCGGACTTCGAGGAACTGTCGGTGCCGATCCTGTTCGACAAGAACCTGTCCATCGAGCGGGTGCTGAACGCCAAACCCAAGCGTCCCCCTTCCGGACATTCGATGAAGCCGCCGATGGGCATGAACACCGATCCCACCGGAGAACTGCTCACTCCTGAGATCGAATAGGCACGACCCCCACAGGTGGTTTTTACATGGGAATACGATCAAAAAACGCCGAACGCTGCGGGCGTTGCCGGATGCATCTGCCCCTGTGCATCTGCGCATCGATTCCCCGCCTCATGCTCGATACACGCCTGATCCTGGTCATGCACCATCGCGAAGAGAAGAAACCCACGGCCACGGGCCCGCTGGCCCTGGAGATGCTGCCCAACAGCGAGCTTCGAATCCACGGTCGAAGGGAGACCCCGCTGGACTTTGGCGACTTTGATGGTTCCGCCCGCCGCACCCTCCTGCTCTATCCCGGGGAAGACGCCGAAATCCTGAGCGCAGCCTTTCTGGATCGGGACCGCCGCCCCGTGAACCTCATCGTGCCCGACGGCAGCTGGCGTCAGGCCGCCAGGATGGGAAAACGTCTTCCCGGACTGCAGATGGCCGAACGAGTCCGCCTTCCCGACGGACCTCCCACCCGTTGGGGAGTTCGCAGGGAGTTCCATGCCCACTGCCTGTCGACCTTCGAGGCCATCGCGCGGGCCATGGGCATCCTCGAGTCCCCAACGGTCCAGCGCTTGATGGAGGAACTCTTCGACCTCATGGTGGAGCGCACCTTTCAGGCCAACGGAAGGTCATCCCGGTAGGTCTCCGGAACAGCGGGCCACCCGGTCCGGGCTCATTTTCAGGACCACATGTCGGCAGGCGCCTGCAACTGACAGCGCCGGTCAGGTCCACGGATCCGATTCCAATTTACCCGCGACGCGGGTTGACCGAAGCTAGCCCCGGGGTAGCTCCGCTACCCGGGGGTCCCATCAAAAGAAAGAAATGACCCAAAGCTGTTTCCTGCACGCTGCAATGATTTCAGACGGTATCGGTGGACTTGACCACGGCTGTCAGAACACCACGGCCGTGGGCGTGTTGATGCTGGGCCGGTTGTTGTCGACGCCGAGCTGGCCGTCGGCGTTGGAGCCCCAGCAATAGACAGTCTGATCCAGGAGAAAGGCGCACGTGTGGGCGTGGCCCGTGGCCAGGCCGGCCACACCGGAGAGGCCCGGCACCATCACGGGGGCGTCCCGGTCGGTCGTGGTGCCGTCTCCCAACTGGCCTGAACGGTTGCGTCCCCAGCAGGCGAGCTCTCCGGTGACCAGGAGTGCGCAGGCATGATCCAGGCCGGTGGCGACGCTCACCACGTCCTCTGGCAGGTTCACCTCGACGGGAACCGGTTGGTCCGTCGTGTTTCCGATGCCCAGTTGTCCGAAGTTGTTGCGCCCCCAGCACTGCACCTTGGCATCTGTGGTGACCGCACAGGTGAACATGCCCCCACAGGACACGGATCCGAAGAAGCCCTCGACCTCCACTGGCGCGGGCTGGTCCAATCCACTGTCGTCACCGAGTTGACCATCGGAATTGGAACCCCAGCAACTGAGGCTGGAAGTGGCCGACGCGGTCTCCAGCATGGCGCAGGAATGGTCCACGCCCCCGGAGATTGAAGTGATGGCCCCGATTCCGGACAGGATCACGGGCGCCATGGCGTCGGTTCCGGCCGCGCCGTCACCGATCTGACCCGCGTCATTGTGTCCCCAGCAGGCGGCGGCGCCATCGGAGAGGTGGACGCACTGATGCTGACCCAGGCCAGCAAGTTGTCCGGGCTCCCGGCCGGTGAGAGACTCGGACCAGGGAAGGACCCGTGGAGTGGAAGAGGACTGGACCCCGGCATCACCGATGCCCAGGGCTCCGGTGACATTGGAGCCCCAGCAATAGAGCAGGAAGTCTCCGGCAGAGGTCATGTCGGACACCCCACAGGTTGTTCCGTCGCCGGCGTTGATGGCGATGACGCCGGCAAGATCGGGGACGGGCACGGGACGGCGACGATCATTGGTCGTACCGTCGCCGATCTGGCCGCTCTCATTTCCACCCCAGCACATCACGACACCGTCGGAGGCCAGGAGACAGCAGTGGTTGCCCCCGCAGGTGAGCGCGGTGAAGTCATTGCGGCACCCGGAATAGTCCAGACGGCACTGTGCGTCACAAAGCAGCGTGCCGCTGTCGAACCCTGCGCCTTCGCAGGTGGCGGTGCCCAGGTTGGTCCCATCACATTCCTCGTCACCCAGGATCAACCCATCCGAGCAGATGGGGGTGCAGACGGAGGGCGTTCCGTCGCAGGACCATCCGTCGATGACCTGGCAGCCAGGACTGCAACCATCGACGGTGGCACCGGGGCCTGGATCGCAGGTCTCCCCCTCATCGAGGACCCCGTTGCCACAGGCGCCGCTGGTGCAGGAAAGGGTGTTCAGCGAACAGTCCCCGTTGCAGGACAGGATCCCGCCTGAAAAGCCCAGAGAAACACAGGTCTGATCTCCCAGATCCGTGCCGTCGCAGGCTTCGGCGGAGTCCATTCTCCCGTCTCCGCAGACCACCTCCTCCACATCGGAGATGGGCATGAGGATCCGGCACCCGGAACCCAGAAAGACAACCATTGAAAACAGCCAGACCTGATTGAATATTCTTCCGGTCACAACACACCTCATTTTAAAATTCCCACGACAGCGTCAGCATGCAACTCTGGAGGCCACAGCCTGGCAGCAGCGATACGTTGGACGTGGTCCCCTCGATACGGGTGGATGCCTTCTTTCTGAACAGGTACGATGTGACCGCGACCCCGACTCCGGCCGTGACGGCTCCAATCAGGAAGAGATCCGTCATATTCTGGTACTTGACGGCCTGGTCATGGTCTCTCACGATTCGGTCTGCCTCCCAGTCGTCATTGTAGCTTTTGGCTTTCAGGCCTGCCCACAGGGTGCCCAGAGTCAACGCCGCGGTCACGCCGGCGCCTGTCCAGAACCACCAGCGGGAGGAAAGGCGCGCCGGGGCATGCGGTGTGGACGTGACTGCAGTATCCGTCACCGGAGCCACGAGCGGATCCGCGGCAGATGTTGGGACTGCCGGGTCCGCCGCCGGCTGCAGGTTCTCCTCGAGGGCCCGGATCTTTTTCCGGACCTCGGCGGTCATGTTCTGCTTCTTTTCCTCGTCGAACTCGGAAATGGCAGGGATGGCGGCAAGAAATTTCCGGTAGTTCTCCAGCGCCTCGCGATCGTGTCCGAGGAGCCGATGGGATTGGGCGATGTTGAAGTACAACTTCGGGTCCGGATAGGCCTTGTAGGCCTTTTCAAACCGCTCGATGGCCTTGTCATACTCCTTCTCGGAATAGTGTTTCCGGGCGGCTTTCAGATGGGAATCATAGGCTGCCGGAGGTTTCTTTCCCTTGGCCTGGGCTGTCCCGAAAGACACCCCGAAGGGAAGCACAAGGATCACCAGAAAAGCCAGCAGCGGGAGGCCTCCGGCTCGACTACAGGATGTCGTCTCCAAGCTCTTTTTTGGCATTTTTCATCCCTTTTTTCGGAGTCGTTTTCGTGGGGGTTGTCTTGGGCGTTGGTTTCTTGACGGGTGGTCTCTTGACCACCGGTTTCATGGCGGGCGGCTTCTTGGGGGCATCCATGGGTGTCACCGTTTCGACAGCCGGAGAAGCCATCTCCGGCGTCTCGGGGTCCTCAGGCTTCTCGGCCGTCTCTGGCGACGCATCCGTGGATGGCAGCGGCTGGAGCTCCTGAAGGATCTCCTTGATCTTCTCCGGGGCGCCTTCCTGACGAAGGGACCGTGTGACCTCCTGGTGGCCTTCCAGCGTGAACACCAAGTCGCAGGATTCCCCCGTATCGAGGATCAGCTCCACCGGGGTTCTCAACGTTGAGACGACTCCTGAAGCGCGTGTGACCTTGAGAGCGGCTCCCGCGGGAATGGACTTGATGAGGTATCTGTTCGTCCGGTCCGGAACAGCGGCTTCCTTTGGCGGAGGCGTCACCTGGGCTGCTGGTTCCGGAGGGACTGGCCTGTCGGCCGCCGGACCTGCCTGTGAACCATTGCCGGACGAATCGGTGGACAACAGGCTGCGGAGAAGGACCGCGCCAGAAACCACCACAATCAGGGCGAAAACGCCAAGGACCGCCTGAACCCTGGGCGGAAGCGCCCGTAACTTCTGCAGCGCACCACCCGGGACCACCGGAGCAGCCTCGAGTCCGGTGGCCAGGGGAGCCTGCACGACCGGAAGGACCGAAGAAGCCTTCTCGACGGGTTCGGCGGGGACAGCCGGTGCTGGTGCGTCGAAGTCAACTTCCAGCTCCATGTCGACTGCCGGCGGCGGCGGTGGCAGGGATGAAACCACGGGCACCACTTCGACAGGTGGCGGCGGCGGCGGCGGGGATGAAACCACGGGCACCACCTTGACAGGTGGCGGCGGCGGCGGCGGCGGGGATGAAACCGCAGGGATCTCTTCAACCGATGACGTGGGGGAGGCCGGACGTTTTGTTGCTGCGGCCGGGACAGGGTGCTTGTGAGATGCCCGGGCCAACTTGGAGGAGTGTTGCTCAGGTCGCGCCGACTCTGCCTTGGCAGGGGTCGGTTTCTCTTTCGCGCCCCCCCCGGGGGAATGCTCCGCTTGGGCTGCCGAATACTCAGCTTGCACCACAGAATTCACCGCAGGCGCATGGGACTTCTCCGCAGGCGCATGAGACTTCTCCGCAGCCGCATGGGACTTCTCCGCAGGCGCATGAGACTTCTCCGCAGCCGCATGGGACTTCTCCGCAGCCGCATGGGACTTCACCGCAGGCGCATGGGACTTCTCCGCAGCCG
>PHAZ01000041.1:0-3686 GCA_002841825.1 Deltaproteobacteria bacterium HGW-Deltaproteobacteria-22
CCTCGGGCTCGGTCCGGTCCTCGTCGATGCACAAAAGCACCAGGTCCCGCCGGCCCGGAAAAAAACGCTCGGCGGTGTCGACGGTCTGCCCGAGGGTCGAGCAATGAATGAAGCCCTCCACATCCAGGGAAGCGGACCGATAGAACCCGCTGGAGCTGGCGGCTTCCCAATCCTCGCGACTCGTAATATGCAGGATGATCTTCATGATTTTCACCTTCATGGAAGGGTTATACGTCGTCACCTCGCGGCCTTGCACGGCTTCAACCCTGCGCGCAGGGCGGCCTGCATGTCTCTGGGAAGACTTGCCACACCCTTGATGACTCCGGGGCCGCCATTTCGCCAGTGAACGGTGAACTCGCGTGGTTGGCCCAGTCCCGGCGCCGAGTACGTGGTGATTCGCAGAACCACCTCGGTGCCCCCTTCGACCAGCAAAAAGGAGGAGAGCAACTTGACCACAGGTCCGAGCTCACGAACAGCAATGACAACAACCCGGGTGAACTGCCCGGCATTTTTGGCAACGTGCGCGGCGACGGCTGTTGGGCTGAGACTAGGGATGCGCCGAAGCTCTGTTCGGGAGAAGCAGCCAGAACTGCCAAAGAAGTTTTTCAGACCAGTTGCAGCGGCCTTCTCCCGAGCGAGGGTGTCCTTCTGGTCAGGTCGCCACTGCGGTGCCCAGAGAACGAGAGATGTGGCCGTGCGCTCGCACACCGGGGTCTGCGGTGACGGATTCAGAGTGATGGTCGTGCTGGCGCATCCGGCCAGGACACCGAAGAGCAGAATCAACAGGGTTTGGGCGCAACGAGAGGCCCCTAAAATCTCCAACTTGTATGGCGTCTGGTCAGGCCATGACAGATAGTCATTGAATGCGTCTAAGTTCCCGTTCCATTTGCCGCCGACTGGCTCAATTAGCGCCTTGTTGAATGCTTCTATGAAGTCCTCAAACGAAGCTATTTTCGTGCAGTCCACTCGATACATGAGCAGTTCCTAACTACTGGTTGGACGGATCCGGGAACCTCTGGCAAGCCATGTCCCAGGCCCTGTCCGGCGGAACCCCTTCGTCCCTCAATTGCTTGGCCAGCTTTGCCCTTGTGCTTGCCACGTCGTCGAACGGGTATCGCTCAAGTATGGCTTTTTGTTCTTCCGCTGCCCTAGCCTGCCAGGCAGAGTCTAACTGACCCAGAAGTTCTAACTTCTTTTCAAAGCTAATACGCCTGGAGTCCTGCCCTTCAACTCTATGCTCTAGCTCAAAGTCGCCAGCCATTGAGGATGTTGCCGAGTCGAAGACCCAAAATAATAGTTCATGCGGATCTCGCGTTGTCCGTCTTTCCAATTCATTTCCTCGCTCGACTACAACGTAGTGATATCCGCTATGGTCGATCTCAATATGGGGATAACCAAAATCGCGCGATGATCCGTATGTCGGCAGGAGATCCCCTGGTGCCGAAATGATCGCGGCAACGCGTTTGATCGCCTTCCGCAGACCGTCAAGTGTGGTGGCTGTGGCTGTGATCTCTTTCATTCACTTCCTCAGAACGCTTGAATTCAGCGGCCGCCGAAGGCAGTCCGCTGGAATGATGGGTCGGGCGGCAATTCATTCGTAAATCTTTCCGCAGTAAAGGAACACGGCGAACTTCCGCCACGGACTTACGGTGGCCAAACCCTGCGTTGTCCCAAAATTGCTGTCTTCTGCCCAAGCTACTGCCGCTTCAAGGAAAGCCTCGATTGATGTGTTTTCCCACCCGCCAGCATCTGCGCCATAATGTGACGCCGGGCTCTTGGCCTCTGCTTGGACCGCTGATGCACGATCCTGGGCAAGCGCGCGCGCGAAAGCCATAAATGACTCTTGATCCGTGACACGCTCAAGTTGCTCATGAAGTTTCATACGACCTCGCTTTTGTCGCCTAACCAATGTTTGGGCGACCTTTCAGGCATCCCGGAGGCGGGGCACTCCCGATGCGT
The DNA here is from genome assembly GCA_002841825.1 of Deltaproteobacteria bacterium HGW-Deltaproteobacteria-22. GTDB lineage: Bacteria > Myxococcota_A > Polyangia > HGW-17 > HGW-17 > HGW-17. The sequence goes on from PHAZ01000041.1 coordinate 1,960, forward strand.
TCAGGTCGAGGAACACACTGAACGTAGGACCGCCGGCAGGATTCGTCAAGTTGAAAAATGGAAACCTGTGACCGCGGATATCCACGTGGCCGCTCAGACTGGAAAATCAAGAAGAAAAAGTACCGCTGAGTTCGCCGACTCGGTCCAATGCCGCCCGAAGTTTGGTTCGAAAGCCGCCGAACCGGTGCGAGCCGGTCCGAAGTTTGGTTCGAAAGCCGCCGAACCGGTGCGAGCCGGTCCGAAGTTTGGTTCGAAAGTCGCCGAACCGGTGCGAGCCGGTCCGAAGTTTTATTCGAAGTGCGTTTTACTGGCGCGAGCGAGTCCGAAGTTTTATTCGAAGTGCGTTTTACTGGTGCGAGCAGGTCCGAAGTATAATAATAAGTGAATTGGATTCGTTCAGGAGGAAAATGAGGCTACTCGTTCAGTTCATCTAGTTCGTGCCGGAGCTTTTGAATCTCGGTTGCGCGTCCTGGATTGGCTTGGAGTGACGAGAGTTTTTCGATCTGTTTGCGAAGGTGACGAACTCGATTGGCACGTTGCATCGAAAGGAGAGCGGCCCGCTCTTGCTTTAGGGTGGAAAGGAAATTCCGTAGATCCTCCCATCCCCTGGTGTCGGATTTTTGCGGAACCGGGATCTTGGTCCCCAGGTGTTCGCACTCATTGCCGCAATGAGGGCAAAGGACCGCCTTTTTTTCCATGGCGTCTCTCCGGATCGAAATCCGACAATCAAAGCAGGCCCATGTATGGTTGCTCATTCTGGAATGCCTCACTTCTGGTCGGTCGGATCCGCGTTTCGCGCGGAGTACGTCGGCTGAATCTGTAGAGGGCGATAAAGGCGGTCTTGCAAGGAACGCCGAAAATCACGGTGGTAGCTCATGAAATCGTGGTTCATTCTCAGTTGTCACCGCCGCATCAGCGCGAACACCCCCCAGCCGAGATATTCGCGGGTATGGGTGGCGTAGCGCACGGGCTCCGAGGTCAGCATGGACCGGACCTCGCCGGCGAGCTCGTCGTCGGGATGGGCCTCCAGCCAGCGGCGCATGGTGAGCCATTTGGCCGCCTCGTACCGGTCCCAGCCGTCCTGGTCGGCCAGGACCATCTCCACGACGTCGTAGCCGAGGCGGCCCAACGATGCGAGGAGCTCCGGGAGCAGGAGAAAGTCGGAGACGGCGTGGGCCAGACAACCCCTGGCCACCTCCTCGGTCGGCGGCATAAGCCGCCAGAAGGGCTCGCCGATGAGGAGGATCCCGCCGGGGCGGAGGCTCTGCGCCAGCAGCTCGAGGGTGCCGGCGACCCCGCCCCCGATCCAGCTGGCACCCACGCAGGCCGCCACATCCACCTTCTCGTCGGAGACGTGGCCGGCGGCATCGCCATGGATGAACCGGACCCGGTCGGCGACGCCGAGCTCCTGCGCGCGGAGCCTGGCCTGTTCGGAAAACAGCGCGCTCAGGTCGACGCCGGTGCCGGTGATGCCGTGATCGCGCGCCCAGGTGCACAACAGTTCGCCTGAGCCGCTGCCCAGGTCGAGGACGCGGTTCCCCGCCTCCAGACGCAGCGCCGCGCCGAGCGTGGCGAGCTTGTCGGGGGTGAACGGGTTGTGGATGCGGTGGGCACTTTCGAGGATGTTGAAGATGCGCTGAATGTCCATTTTCTCGTCCATGATGGAGGTCTCCTGGGTCGGTCGGCCCGGGGGCCGCCGTGTGTGTCAGTTCACGATCGGGGCGGGG
>PHAZ01000041.1:3779-23615 GCA_002841825.1 Deltaproteobacteria bacterium HGW-Deltaproteobacteria-22
GAAGCGGGCGTCGGAGGGCTCGGAGGGCTGGGGATCGGCGCCGGCCAGGGCTGGCTGGGCCGACGGGGTGACGTTGCCGGTGAAGGTGCCGCCGGAGCCGTTGGCCTCCTGGTCGATCCAGAGGTAGACGCCGCCGTCGCCGTCATAGGCGCCGAACAGGTAGTAGCCGTCGGTGCCGTTGAGGGCGGCGTTGCCCGGGAGGCCCGTGGCCGCGACGTTGTAGGACTGGTAGCGGTAGGTCCCGCCGATGTTCACGCCGAAGCGGATCACGGTGGTGGCGCCGTCGCCGTACAGTTCGAGGGCAAAGCCGCCGGCCTCGGCGTTGTTGACGATGGCCTGGGTGCCGGTGAACGAGAGGGCGTCGAAGTTGACGTAGGCGGTCACGAAGAACCCCTGGGTGCTCTGGGAGCTGGTCGCGCCCAGCGGTAGCGCGCGGCCGGTGACGCCCTGGGCGCTGCGGAAGTCGAGCGAGCAGCCGTAGCGGTCCTCGCCGGGGCCGTCGAACATCAGCGGCGGGGTGCCGAAGGCCGAGGCGGTGGGGGCGACGCCGACGGTCACGGGCGTGCTCTGGGCGGCGCCGTCGGTGTTGCGGTGGACCAGGACCTGCGGGTCCGCGGCGGAGGCGCAGCCGGCGGCGTTGACGTAGGCCAGCAGGTTGGTCTCGGAGATGACGGCGCGGGCGTGGTCGGCGCGGAACTCGGCGGTGATCTGGTCGACCTCGTGGCGCAGGGCGGCGATGAACGCCTCGCCGAAGGACCCGGGGATCGTGTAGACGCCGGTGCCCAGGTCGAGGGAGCGGGCGTACATCGTCAGGCCGGGGAGGTTCTTCTGGCGGTACTCGAACTCGACCATGTCGTAGCCGAGGGTGTTCTTCACGCGGGCCAACTCGGTCTGGAAGTCGGCTACCGACGCGATGGCGTTGCGGCTGTAAAGCAGGGAAAAGCGGAAGTAGTCCTTGATGAACGGATATTCGGGCAGGCGGGCGCGGATCGCAGCGAGGTAGCGCTCCAGGGCCGCGAACGAGCGGATGAACACGGGGCGGCCGTTGCGCACGAACTTGCGGCGGGCGTCGAGGGTGTCGAGTAGCGCCACGGCGAAGGCGTCGGGGCCGGCGGTGCCCTCCTTGATCTCCAGGAAAAGCATGGCGTCGGCGTCGGCAAACGTCGGGTCGTCGAGCAGGGACGACAGCGTCGGATGGCCGGTGCAGTCGTTGAGGTCGCCGTGGTTGACGCAGATCGTGCCCAGGGCGTCGGCCAGGTCGAGCTCGATCAGGTCCGCGCGGCGGGAGATGGCCAGCTGGATCTTCGCCAGCGCCTCGGCGGTCGTGTAGACCTCGTCGGCCGGGCCGTTGTAGCAGTTGTGGCAGGAGACCGGGACGGCCTCGCCCAGGGGGCTTTCGGTCAGGTCGGACTTGGCCACGCCGCGCCACACCGGACGCCAGGCGGCGCCGTAATAGATGACCTGGGTGCCGAAGGAGGCGGGCGCCGAGCAGCCGCCCTGCACGTTGCAGGCGCGCACCTCGAGGGTGTACAGACCCTCGTTGGCGGCCGTGTGGGTGGTCTCGGCCGCCGCTGTCTCGGACTCGGCGCCGGAGTTGACGCGGGCCAGAAAGTGGTCGGCGCCTTCGGGGGTGCTCCAGCGCCAGTACAGGTCGGCGTGGCCGGCGGAGGCCTCGCCCTCGATCACCGGTGCGTCCGGGATCGGCAGGCACACCGACGGCGTCTGCGTGGCGTCGCAGCTCCAGTCCGCCTCCACCAGGCACGAGGCCGAGCAGCCGTCGGCGGGCGCGGTGCCGCCGTCGTCGCACTCCTCGGTGCCGGTGGTCTGGCCGTCGCCGCAGTCTGTCAGGTCGATCTCACGCCACTGGCAGGTCGCGTCGCACACGGTGCAGGTGGTCTCGCCCACGGCGCAGCCCTCGGTGACGGTGTTGCCGTCGTCGCAGCCCTCGCCCTCGTCGACGTCGCCGTTGCCGCACAGATCGGGGCAGGGCGACAGGTCGTAGCAGAGGTCGCCGGTGCACGCCTGGCAGTCGCCGCAGTCGTCGACGTCTTCGCAGACGACGTGGCAGCGCCCGTCGGTGCCCAGGCCCAGGCCCTCGTCGCAGTCGGTGGTCTTCTTGCCGGAGCCGCTGGCGCAGGCGAGCAGGCCCGCCGAGCACAGGAGAATCGTCATCAGTTTCTTCATACCGTCACCTCTCCGTTCGGGAACGCTGGATTGTAGCCCGAGTCCGGGGTTTGAACAACCCCGTCCATTGGTGAATCAGGGCAGGTGAAATCCGAAAAACTGGTTGCATCATTGATGTTGAAGTGGCAACATAACCAAAGTTTTTTATTGGTGCATGATCTGGTCGTTTTACACGGAAAGATACCACATGAATCCTGAAAACCCTTCTTCCAGTCAGGTCAACGAGGTCGTTCTACGGGATGATTTGCTGACCTTTCTGGCGCAGACCTCCTCCATGGCCTCTGACGAGCCCTTCTTCAACAAGCTGGCCCGCTATCTGGCCCAGTGCCTGGAGATGGATTTCGTGTGCATCGACCGTCTGGACGGGGACGGCTTGACGGCCACCACCGTGGCGGTCTGGTGCGACGGACGTTTCGAGGACAATGTCTCCTACTCCCTGAAGGACACCCCGTGCGGTGACGTGGTCGGCAAGACGGTCTGCTGCTTTCCGACCATGGTGTGCAAGTTGTTTCCCGATGATCAGGTGCTTCTCGACCTGCGCGCGGAGAGCTACGTCGGCGTGACCCTCTGGAGCCATTCCGGGAAACCCATCGGCCTGATCGCGGTCATCAGCCACAACCCGCTGGCGAACCGCCCCCTTGCGGAGTCGATCATGCAGATCGTGGCGGTGCGCGCCGCTGGAGAGATCGAGCGGCTGCAGGTCGAGGAGGCGCTGCAGGAGAGCGAGAAGAAGTTTCGCCTTTTGTTCCAGAACCAGCCCAGCGGATTTGCCCTTCATGAGATCATCCTGGACGACGATGGAAAGCCGGCCGACTACCGGTTCCTGGAGATCAACCCCGCGTTTGAGAGGCTCACCGGACTGAAGGCCTCCGATCTGATTGGCAAGACGCAAATGGAGGTCCTGCCGAACAATGAACCCTTCTGGCTGGAGACCTATGGAAAGGTCGCCCTGACCGGCGAGCCCATCAGTTTCGAGAATTTCAGCAAGGAACTGAACCGCTATTTCCAGGTCAGCGCCTATTCCCCCGAGCCGGGAAAATTCGCGACGGTGTTTTATGACATCACCGAGCGCAAGAAGGCAGAAAGAGAGCGGGAGATAGCCCTCGATAACGTCAAGAAGCTCGAGGGGATCATCCCCATCTGCATGTACTGCAAGAGCATCCGGGATGACAAGGACGCCTGGCACTCCCTGGAGGCGTACATGTCCTCGCATACCTCCGCCCAGTTCAGTCACGGCATCTGCAAGGTCTGTGCGGAGAAACACTTCTAGAACTCAGGAGAAAACGGGGAAAGTCGCGTCAGTCGCACCCGGGAAGGGTGCTTCATGCACCCGGGAAGGTGCTTCAGGCACCCAGGAAGGTGCTTCAGGCACCCAGGAAGGTGCTTCAGGCACCCAGGATGCGGTTCACCTGTTCGAGGACCTTGTCCTTCATGCCGGGGGCGCGGGCCAGGGACTCGAGCACGCCGCGGAGCCGCTGCAGGCGGGCGGGGTCGAGCAGGCCCGTCTGGGAGAACGACCCGACCATGCCCGCGGCGATCTGCGGATTGATCTCGTTGAGGCGCAGCACGGCGTCGCCCACGAAATCGTAGCCGGCGCCGTCGGCGCGGTGGAAGTGGCCGAGGTTGGCCGCAAACGAGCGGATCACCGCGCGGACCTTGTTGGGGTTGGTCCAGTCGAAGGCCGGGTGTTCGACCAGGCGCTTGACGTTGTCGAAGGTGTCGGGCGCTGCGGCGGCCGCCTGCACGGAGAACCAGGTCGTGAGCATGGTGAAGTCGTGGCCGAAGCGGTCGAAGAAGTCGGCCAGCGCCATGTCGCGATCGGCGGAGGCCTCCAAGCACAGGACCGACAGGGCGGCGATGCGGTCGGTCATGTTGGTGGCGTGCTCGTACCAGGATCGTGCCAGGGCGCGGGTCTGCCCGTTGCACTGCCGGGCCCACAGCGCAAACAGGGTGTTCTTGAGGGCGCGGCGGCCCGAGGTCTCCAGATCCCAGTGTGCGGGGAGCGCCGCATGCAGGGGGACGAAGTGCTCCTGCAGGGTCGCGTCGAGGGCGCGGCCGGTCTCGCGGAGGAAGCCCGCGCGGGAGGCCAGCACGCCCTCGAGGGGGAACGCCGGGCACAGGCTCTGGCACAGCGTCAGTTCGCGGGGCCACGCCAGGGCCATCGCGGTGAAGGCGGGGTCCTCCACGGCGTCGAGCTGGGCCCGCACGGCCTCGAGGTACTCGGTGAACACGGCGGTGGTCCCCTCCAGGTCCTGGCGCACCAGCGTGAGCATCAGGTCGCTGCCGGCGTTCCATCGGTTGTAGGGGTCGGGGGCGCGGGCGGCGCGGCGCAGCATCGATGCCACGTCGTCGTCGGCCTCCAGGATCACGGGGGCCGAGAAGCCGCCCAGCCAGCAGACGGTGGCGTCGGCCGGGATCCCGGAGATCACGAAATCCTGCCCGGACCGGGTCAGTTTCAGCAGCGCGAACGTGCGGGAGGCGTCGGTGCATTCGATGTGCGGGTCGTGAATGAGCGAGACCTCACCGTCGGTGTCGACAAAGGAGACGACCACCGGCATGGGCAGCGGGCCGGCGTCTGAGGGCGCACGGGGGTTTTGTTGAGACAGGCTCAGGCGGGCCTCGCCGTTTTCGAGCACGCACTTCGCGCGCAGGATCGGGGTCCCGGGCTGGTCGTACCAGCGCAGGAAGAGGGACAGATCCTGGCCGGAGGCGTCGCCCAGGCAGGCGATCAGGTCCTCCACCGTGGCGGCCCCGTGGTCGTGCCGCGCGAAGTACAGGTCCAGCCCGGCGACGAAGGCGTCGGCGCCGATCCAGGTGTGCATCATGCGGATGACCTCGGCGCCCTTCTCGTACACGGTCCGCGTGTAGAAGTTGTTGATGTCGACGTACGAGGCGGGCCGCACGGGATGGGACAGCGGGCCGGCGTCCTCCAGGAACTGGTCGGTGCGGATCAGTTTGGCGTCGGCGACGCGCTTGACGCCCCGGGAGAGTGTGTCGCAGGTGAACTCCTGGTCGCGGAAGACCGTCAGGCCCTCCTTGAGCGAGAGCTGGAACCAGTCGCGCAGCGTCACGCGGTTGCCGCTCCAGTTGTGGAAATACTCGTGGCCGATGACCCGCAGGATGCCGTCATAGTCGGCGTCGGTGGCGGTCTCTGGCGAGGCCAGCACGTACCGGGAGTTGAAGATGTTCAGTCCCTTGTTCTCCATGGCGCCGGCGTTGAAGGCGTCCACGGCGACGACCTGGTAGAGGTCCAGGTCGCACTCCCGATGGAAGGTCGACTCGTCCCAGCGCATGGCCAGCAGCAGCGAGGCCAGCGCATGGCCGGCGCGGTCGCGGTTGTGGTGCTCGACCCAGACCCGGCAGGTGACCGGTCGGCCCGAGACGGTCGTGAACGTGTCCTCCACGCAGACGAGATCGCCGGCGACGACGGCGAACAGGTACGAGGGCTTGGGAAATGGATCCTCCCAGCAGGCGAAGTGACGGCCATCGGCCAGGGTCCCCGAGTCCACGAGGTGTCCGTTGGACAGCAGCCTGGGAAATGTGGCGGCGCTGGCGACCAGGCACACGGTGAAAAGGCAAGGGTTGTCGGGCCGGTCGAGGAAATAGGTGATGCGCCGGAAGCCCTCGGGCTCGCACTGCGTGCACAGCAGGCCTCCGGAGGCATAGAGTCCCTCCAGGGCGGTGTTGGCGGCGGGGAAGATCCGGTTGCGGATCCCCAGCTCGAAGACCTCGGGACAGTTGAAGATCCGGAGCTTCTCCGGAGTCGTCTCGTACCGGCCGACCTCCAGTTCCCGTCCCTGGAGCGTGACCCCCTCGAGCTGGAGCTCCTGGCCGTCGAGCTCCAGGACCGCGTCGGCCGGACCCGCGCGTCGCACCGACATGCGGGTGCGCACCGCGGTGCACTCGAGGTCCAGCTCGAGCGTCATCTCGATGCGGTCGATGTGGAAGACGCAGGGGGCATAGTCAGACAGGCGAACGATGGGGCCGGACATGGTTCACTCCCGATGCGGATGCAGGAAGGCCGCCGAGATCGCCGAGGCGACCTCGGCCAGGCGGAACGGCTTGGTGAGCACCGCGGACACCAGGTCGGATTCGAGGCTGGTCGGGACATCATGACCGCTCACGACGATCAGCTTGGGGCGATGATCCCGTGGCAGGGCGGCCAGCCGGTCGATGAACTCCCTGCCGCTCATGGCCGGCATCTGGAGATCCACCAGCGCAAGGTCGAAGCGCTCCTTGCGCAGCATGGCCAGCGCGTCCGTGCCGTCGTCGGTGTCCCGGGCGACGTGTCCCTGCTTCTGCAGGTAGCTCGACAGCAGGGCCCGCAGGTCCTCCTCGTCGTCCAGGATCAGGATCTTCAGTTGCACGAACGGCTCGATGACGCGGGTGGCGGGGGTGGACTCGGTCTTGCGAACGGTCTTGGAGGCCGGCAGCTTCACGGTGAACGTCGTGCCCTCGTTGACGCGGCTCTGCAGCTCGATGGAGCCCCGGTGGTTCTGCACGATCGAGTGGCTGACGCTCAGGCCCAGGCCGGTGCCCCGGACGGTGGCCATCGGGGCGTCGCCCTTGGCGTGCTCGCCCTTGGTCGTGAAGAACGGGCTGAAGATGCGCTTGATGTGCTCGGGCGGGATGCCGCAGCCTGTGTCGGTGATCGAGACGGACACGAATTCGCCTTCGTGGGACGTCTCCAGGGTGATCTTCTTCTCGGGCCGGTCGATCAGCGCGTGCTGTGCGTTGATCAGGATGTTGAGGAAGACCTGGCCAATCTGGGAGGAGTCCATGAAGGTGTCGGGGACTTCCTGGTAGTTCTTCTCCAGCGTGATGCCCGAGGTGGAGAGCTCGTGTTTCATCATCTGGAGGGTGTCGTCGAGCACGGTGGTGACGTTGCCTGAACTCACCCGGCCCATGGTGCTGCCCGCGAAAGTGAGCAGGTTGCTGGTGATGTTCTTGGCCCGCAGCGCGCTCTTGCGGATGACGCGGAAGTAGTGCAGGGCCTCCTCTTCAAGGCCGTTGCGCATCAGGCCAAGCTCGGCAAATCCGAGGATCGCCAGGTTGATGTTGTTGAATTCGTGGGCCACGCCGCCGGCGAGCGTGCCCACCGCCGCCATGCGCTCGGCGCGGATCAACTGATCCTCGAGGTTCTTGCGCTCCGTGATGTCGCGCATCATGCCCTCGACGCCCAGGACGTTGTTGTTCTCATCGACGTAGTAGTTGGCGTTGGTGGACACCCAGATCTCGGCGCCGGACTTGTTCTTCATCAGGGATTCGAACTCCAGGACGCGTCCGTCGGTGTCGATGCGCTCAAGGAACTCGACACGCTTCTCACGCTTGATGTAGAGGTCCTGAAGCAGGTTCCGTCCGGTCATCTCCTCGGGCCGGTAGCCGAAGACCTGCTGGCAGGACGGCGAGATCAGCGTGATGCGGCCGCCGATGTCGGTGCGGTAGTACACGTCGTGCAGGCTCTCGAAGATGTTGCGGTACTTGGTCTCGCTCTCTCGCAGGGCGTCCTGTGTGCGGCGGCGGCTCTCCTCGATGCGCAGGCGGTACATGGTGTGCCCGATGAGCTGGCGCGCGTCCTCGAGCAGGCTTCGCAGGGCGCCGTCGATCCGTGAGAACTGCGAGGAATCAGGCTGGTCCCGGCCGATGCAGAGCATCAGGGCCCCCTCGAAGGTGTTGTCGATCTTGATCGGGCACGCGATGACCGTCTCGATGCTGTAGGTGTGGTAGATGCCCCACAGGATGGGCTTGGCCAGGGGGCGCACGATCGCAGGAAGCGATTGCATCACGGAGGGCGGCGTGCAGACGAAGAACTCCTCGGACAGGAACGGCTTGACGATGAAGGACGGCAGCACCAGACCGACGCTGGACTTCTGATTGGGGGCGCACCACTCGGACTGGCAGATCATGCTCTGGTCTGGCTGGATCTCGTAGAAGTTGATGCGGCTCAGGCCGATGCCCGGTCCCAGCAGGTTCAGGATCTTCAGGATGGCGCTGCGGTTCTCGGGCGCGTCCTGGGAGAACATCCGCCACATCTCGACCCGGAGGCGATCATAAAGATGGTTCTCCGACGGGCGTTCCTCGACCTCGGGGGGCAGCGCGGGGATTTCCCGGGAGTTTTCGACCCAGGCCGAGACGTTGCGGATCTCGTCGATGACGAGCCAGAACCGGCCGGGGCCGGCGGCGCCGGTGTCGTCGATGTCGTCGCCCTGATCGCGCACCCGGACCACGCGCAGAACCGTGTCGAAGCAGTCAGGGGACTTCAGGACCTCGCTGTGGGCGGAGGAGGCGACGTTGCGGTAATCGGGAATGAAGCCCTCGGCTGCCACGGGCAGGGTCGACGGGAGCTTGAAGAGCTCGGTGGCCGCCCCGTTGGCCCAGTCGATCCGCTCCTGTGTGTCGACGTGCACGAACGCGTGGCGCGACAACTGCAGCAGCACGGTCGAGGGTTGCGGCTCCTGCTCTTTGGGGGGATGTGGTTGCAGGGCGGACGGCCCGGTCCCGGCTTTCACGGAAGCGCGGCGCGCCGTCGACCGTGAGCGGCCCCAGAGGATCCCGACGCCGATTCCGGCGCCGAACAGCAAGATGAAGACAGGCACCATCCACACGATCGATCACCTAAAGTGGGGGGATTATAGTCGTCTTCGGCTGAGATTGAAAACCGAAAATGGGAAACCCGGAAAAAAGGACGGCCCGCCATGGGCGGCCTGTCAGGGGCGCTCTTTCGAATTGAATTTCAGCTTGACCATCGCAGGGAAATACGTCTTACTTCGGGGCAGGCGTTTTCAACCCATTTTGATGATTCAGGAAAGGAGTTTAACAGATGAAACAGGTAAAGTATTTGATGCTGGCCGTTTTCGTGATGGGAATGTTCGGTTGTCAGGGCAAGGTGAAGCAGTGCAATGATTTGATCGCCGTGATCAACCAGAACCAGGAGATCAAGACCAAGTACGGCTCACTGGATGCGACCAAGGCCGGCCCGAAGGACTTCATCGCGATGGCCGATGACATGGACAAGTTGAAGGGCAAAATCGACGGTGTGAAACTCAAGGATGAGAAGTTGAAGGGTTTTGCCAAGGAATACCAGGACATGCTGGGCGAAGTCAGCAAGACCATGCGCGAGCTCGCCAAGGCCATGGAGAGCAAGGACAATGCCGCGCTGGAGAAGGTCCTCAAGGACATGACCGCGCTGCAGGGCAAGGAAGGCCCGATCGTCGGAAAGATCAACGAATACTGCCAGTCCAAATAGCCTCACCGGCATTATTTCTTCCCTCGTTTGACTTGACAAGCCTCACCCGGAGGCCATAGGGTGCACCCGCGATTCTGACCCGGAGTGAGTGGACATGCATCGTTTAGTCAAATGGTTTCCCTGGTTCATGGCGGTGCTTTCGGGCGTGATGTGGTTCACGTCCTGTCCGCCATTTCGGTTCTGGCCCATGGCATGGGTGGCCATGCTTCCGCTGCTGCTGGTCATCCGTGACGCCACGCCGCGCAGGGCGTTCCAGCTCGGCTGGGTCACCGGCTTCGCCGCGGCGGGGGGAGGGTTCCCCTGGATCACGGACCTGATCATCCGGCATGGCCATCTTCCGGCCATCGCCGCGTGGTTCATCTACAGCCTGTACACGCTGTACCAGGGGCTGATCTTTGCGCTGATCGCCTGGGGAATCCGTCGCCTGGCCGCCGACTGGCCAAAGGTGCCTTTCTGGGTGGCCGTCCCCGTGGTCAGCGTGGCCGTGGAGTTCGTGTTCCCCCTGGTCTTTCCATGGTACATGGCGATCACGCAGGGTTTCGTCCCGACCTCGATCCAGATCGCCGAGTTCACAGGCCCCACGGGGGTGACCGCGATGCTCGTGATGTCGGCCGCGCTCGTGTTCGAACTGGTGCAGGCGGCGCGTGCGCGAAGGCGTCCCTCCGCGTGGCTGGCCATGCCGCTGGCCATTCTCGTCGCCGTGCTCGGCTGGTCGTCCTGGCGGGTCGGCCAGGTGCGTCGCTCCATGGAGGCCCGGCCGAAGATGGGCGTGGCCATGATCCAGCCCAACATCGGCATCAACTCGGGAAAGACGCGCTATTTCGGGGAACACCAGATCGTGGTCCATCAGCGCCTGTCCCAGGAGGCCGAGCGCCTGGCCCTCACCGGCGCCATTCCGCGGCTGGACCTGCTGGTCTGGAGCGAGAGCAGCTATCCCTACCCGATGGAGCGCGCCCGGACCAGCGACTACGAGGATCCCCCGCAGCGCATGGATTTCCGGCGCATCAAGCGCGGCTTCACGACGCCCCTGCTGATGGGGGCCACGACCATCAGCCGCGAGGCCGAGGACGCCGATGCCTACAACTCCGCGCAGTTGGTCGATCGTGAGGGAAAGGTCCTGGGCCGCTACGACAAGAACTGGCTGCTGGTGTTCGGGGAGTACATCCCGTTTTATGACTACATGCCGTTTCTGCACGACTTCTTCCGCTCGGCCAACATGTCCAACATGAAGCGCGGAACGCGGATGTTCACGCTGGACCTGCCCGCGGCGGACACGACGGCCGGCCCGCTTCCGGTCAGGTTCGGCCCGCTGATCTGCTACGAGGACATCCTTCCCGAATTCGGTCGCCGCGCGGCGAAGGCTGGCCCCAACATCCTCGTCAACGTGACCAACGACGCCTGGTTCGGCGCGACCCAGGAACCCTGGCAGCACCTGGCCCTTGCGGTGTTCCGTTCGGTGGAGACGAGGCTGCCCATGGTGCGCAACGTCAACGTCGGCGTCTCCACTTTCATCATGCCCACCGGCGAACTTGGAACGACCGCGCCGGCGCAGGAACCGCCAGTGAACCCAGATGCCGGCTTGCATCCGGTGCGTTTCATGGAATCCTTGGCGAAGGCGCAGGTGAGGCCGGTCGAGGATGCCCCGGGCCTGTTCAGGCTCGACGTGTGGCCCGACGGCTACGTCGTGTATTCCCTGGTGCCGGTGATGCCCGCATCGGAGACGTTCTACGTGCGCTTCGGCGACGTGTTCGCCTGGTTGTGCCTGCTGCTGACCGCCTTCGGCGTCGGTTTCCTGCCCGGACGCCGGAGGTTTTTCGCCCTGCGGGAGCGCCTTTTCCGAAAGGGATCGAAGAATGCCTGATGTCATCTATCTCGACGCCGCCGCCTCGACGCCGCCGTTTGCGGAGGTCGTGCAGCAGTATGTCTCCGTCGGGTCCGTCGTGTATGCCAACCCCGCCTCCGGACACGGGCTGGGCAAGGCCGCGCACCTGATGCTTGAGCAGGCCCGCGCAGAGGTGCTGGAGCTGCTGGGGGCCGAGCGCTACAGGCTGGTGTTCACGTCCGGGGCGACCGAGGGGAACAACTGGATCCTGCAGTGCGTCCCCGCCGGCCCCGGCGCCCGGGTCGTCATCTCCGCGGTGGAGCATGCCTCGGTGCGTCGCGCGGCCCAGGCCGCCGCCGGGCGATTCGGCTGGTCCCTCGAGATCCTGCCCGTGGGCAAGGACGGCACGCTGGACCCGGCCGTGCTCGATGATCTCGTGGCGCGCCCGCCAGACGTGCTCTCGATCATGGCCGTCAACAACGAGACCGGGATCATCCATCCCGTGTCCGAGATCGGCCGCCGCCTGCGGGAGGCCGGCGCAAAGACCTTCTTCCATGTGGACGCGGTGCACGCCGTGGCCCGCGGCTTCTGGCCCACCTCCCTCGACGGCATCTCCGCGCTGTCGTTGTCTGCGCACAAGTTTCATGGCCTCAAGGGCGGCGGCATGCTGCTGGTGGACCGCGGCGCCTCCCTCTCACCGCTGCTGTATGGTGGGGAGCAGGAGGACGGTCTGCGTTCGGGGACCGTCCATGTGGCCTCGGCCGTCGCCTCGGCGACCGCCCTGCGCCTCTGCCTGGAGCGTCGCGACGAGGCGTTCTTCGACCTGGGACGCCGGCTGCGGGACGGGATCGCCGCGCGCCTGCCCCAGGTGACCGTGGTGGGGGAGGGCGCCCCGGGTGTTCCCTGGATCTGCATGGTGGCGGTGCCGGGCATGCGCGGCGACGCCCTGGTGCGCATGATGGACGCAGCCGGGATCGAGATCTCGTCGGGCTCGGCCTGCGCGTCGGGCAAGCAGGGGCTGTCGGCCACCCTGGCCGCGATGATGGCGGATTTCCGGAAGGGCTACATCCGCTTTTCCTATCATCTCATGACCTCGCCCGCCGAGATCGACGATGCCGTCGGACGCTTTGCAGATATTATCGAACGGTACTCGCTTTCGTCGCGCTGATGTCGCATGTTTCTTGACATTTCACGAAAAGTACAGCTTGACCCACAATGGGGCTCTACTATACTGTAGCGAGCTTCACGTTCTTCCATGGATGTCTGTTGGTCAGCGGAAGGACGTAAACCGGAATTGAAGGAGTCTGTCATGCGGTTTCTCGGAATGTTGAGTCTGTGCGCGATGCTGCTGTTCCCCGCCTTCGCGAAGGCGCAAACCTGTTCGGTCCCCAAGGTGCTGATCGTCCTCGACAAGTCGAGCTCGATGGTCCGCAACCAGGTGAGCAACGAGACGCTGTGGCACTGGGCCACCGAGGCGCTCACCCAGCTGGTCACCCAGTTCGACGGCAGCATCGACTTCGGCCTGATGATGTTCCCCGCCCCTCCGGGAATGTGCACCCCCGGCATGATCAACGTCGACGTCGGCGCGGGATCGGCCTCCGACATCATCAACGCGCTGGGCATCGCGCCGCCGTACTCCGGCAACTACACGCCTTCCTACCAGACGCTGGACCTGGTGGCCTCCTATGCGCCGCTGCAGGACACCTCCTCCGAGAACTTCGTGATCTTCATCTCCGACGGCTGGCAGTGGTGTGACCCGTACGACGCCGCCACGCGTTTCCTGTCGGTCAACAGCGTCACGGCGCTCAACGCGCTGGGCATCAAGACGGCCGTCATCGGCTTCTACAACTCCGTGGACTACCTGGGCCTCAACCGCATGGCGGTCCAGGGCCTGATGCCGCGCTCCGGCTGCAGCACCACCGCGACCTTTGACGAGCTGCAGGCTGATCCGTCGCTGCGCTGCTACCAGCAGGCGGACAACTACACTGAACTGACCGCGGCGCTCAACGCCATCGCCACGACGATCACCGCCGAGACCTGCAACGGCCTCGACGACAACTGCGACGGCCGGATCGACGAAGGGCTGTTCCGCTCCTGCTCCACCGCCTGCGGCACCGGCATCGAGCAGTGTGTCACCGGCAACTGGACCGGCTGCACCGCCCAGCAGGTCGGTGAAGAGATCTGCAACGACCTCGACGACGACTGTGACGGCCAGATCGACGAGGGCTGCTCCTGTCAGCGCGGCGACACCCGCCCCTGCGGTCTGGATGCCGGCGCCTGCGAGCTGGGCCAGCAGATCTGCGAAGCCGGCGTGTGGACCGAGTGCCGCAACGCCGTGTGGCCGACGATCGAGTCCTGCAACGCAGTGGACGACGACTGTGACGGCTTCATCGACAACGACCTGTACGAGGCCTGCTCCACCACCTGCGGTTCCGGCGTGCGCATCTGCTCCTCGGGCTCCTGGGGCGACTGCACGGCCAAGAGCCCGACGGCCGAGACCTGCAACGCCGTGGACGACGACTGCAACGGGCAGATCGACGATGGCACGAACCTCTGCGAAGACGGTGAGCAGTGCATCGAAGGTCAGTGCATCAGCGAAGACGATCCCGACGCCGGTACCGGCGATCCCAAGGGCACCGCGCCCGACGGCTGCTCCTGCAGCGCCGGCTCCAAGCCTGTCAACGGTCGCTCGCTCCCCCTGGTCCTGTTCCTGGCCGGTGCCTTCCTGATGGGCATCCGCCGCCGCGTCCGGAAATGAGCCTGAAGGCTCCTTTCTGCAAGCCAATCCTTTTTTTATTCTCTCCATACATCGAATTGACGCAGGGTGTCAGATGAACAAGGAAACTCCCTTCCTGGAAATGGATCGCCGCCAGTTCCTGCTGTCCTCGGGGGCGGCTGCGACCGCCGCCTTCGTGGTGGGCTGCGACTCGAGCACGCCCAACGGCAACAACAACACCAACAACCTGAACAACCTCCCCGACGCCGACGTCGACGGCGACGACCTGTTCGACGCGGATGCCGACGCCGACGCGGACGCCGATGCCGAGGTGCCGCTGCCCCGTCCGGTCACGACGGTGCGCGAGACGATCGTCGGCCAGCTCGAGGCGGTTCCGCAGTTCGAGGACCTGCGCAGCCTGTTCGGGTTGACGCACAAGGGGCCCGGCGAGCCGCACATCGATCGGGACGATCTGGGAGCCGCTGCGCTGGCCTTGGGCCAGGTGGCCCAGCTCTCCTCGCTGGCCTACTTCGCACACATGACCGACATTCACATCGTCGACGAGGAGAGCCCTGCGCGATCAATCCACAGCCCGATCGCCTCGGCCTCCGCCTGGCGTCCCCACGAGCCGTGGAGCGTGCACAACCTCAACGCAGCCATCGCCACGATCAACGCCTTCGCCGAGGTCCGCCCGCACGACTTCATCGTGTTCTCCGGTGATCTCACCGACAACAAGCACAACGTCGAGCTGGACTGGTTCATCCGCGTGGTCGAGGGGCTCCCCATCGATCCCGACACGGGCGCCGACGACGATCCACGGGCCGCCGGTCTTCCCGATCCCCACGATCCCTTCACCGGCGTCGGGATGCACCCCGACCTGAAATGGTACTGTGTGCAGGGCAACCACGACCTGCTCGTGCTGGGCAACTTCGACACGGTGTCCTTCGCCGTGGCGGATCCGACCGGAGACAAGGCGACGCTCTTCATCTCCGACTCCGTGGTGCCGACCTGCTATGACGAACCCGCGTGCGTCGGCGGCTACTGCTACTCCGCCACCCCTGACCGCTGTCACATCCCCTTCAACGACGACGCCTACACCATCCGCGATCTGGTGGCCGACCCGGACAGACACTGGATAGACCGCGTGGAGTGGATCTCGATGGTCATGGGCGCCACCCGCAACGGCCCGACCGGTCACGGCTTCAACAGCGACAACATCGTCGAAGGCGTCAGTTACTGGGTCGATCCCGAACCCATCCCGGGGCTCCCGGTGGCGCTGGTCGGACTCGACACAAGTTCGGCCGGCGGCGTGGCGGCCACGGCGGCAGGCTACATGTCCCAGGCCCAGATCGACTGGCTGCGGGCGACCCTCGACACGCTGGCGGCCGCCAACAAGTTGATTGTGATCATCAGCCACCACTGCGCCCGCGACGTCGGGAGCAACGCCACGGTCCTGGTGGACATGCTCAACGCATGTCCCAACGTGGTGCTGCACATCACCGGTCACCATCACACCCACGAGGTCTATCCGCATCCGGCGCCCGACGGGCTGGAGCCCTGGCATGGCTACTGGGAGGTCCAGACCTGTGGCCTGCTGGACTGGCCCCAGCAGATGCGCTTCTGGGAAATCGTTGACCGCGGTGACGGAACAGGGCATATCTATTCCACCGTCGTCGACATCGACATGCCTGCGGGTTCCACCGTCGAGGGCGGGCGGTTCTATGCGCTCCTGGATGTCCAGGAGGGCCGCTCCGACGACGGAGAGGGTCCCGGCGTCCTCGAGACGCGCAACGTGGCCCTGCGCGTGGCCTGGCCTCCGGAGATGATTCCGGTGCTGGCGGCGCTGCCTGTCCGCGACGTGGAGACGCTGCATTTCTACGACGAATAGTGAGGTTCCCGTGTCCGATCCAACCACCCCGGTCACCGTGCTGCTGGTCGAGGACGAACCCGAAATCCGGCGACAGCAGGAGCGGCTGCTCCGGCGTGCGGAGGGGATTGAGCTCCTGGACACGGCCGCGACCGGACTCGAGGCCGTGGAGAAGGCCCTGAAACTGAACCCGAAGGTGGTGCTGCTCGATCTGGGCCTGCCCGACATCGACGGCATCGAGGTGACCGCCCGCATCAAGGTGCGCGCCCCCCAGGTGGAGATCCTGATCTTCACGATCTTCGACGAGGAGGACCGCGTCATGGCCGCCATCGGCGCCGGCGCCTCCGGCTACATCCTCAAGGGCATCTCGGCCGCGCGCATGGTCGAGGCCGTGCAGGAGGTCGCCGCCGGCGGCAGCGTGATCCAGCCGCACCTGGCGCGGCACCTGCTGCGCCGCTTCCGCAACCGACAGGCCTCCGAGACCGCCGAGCCAGAGATCCGGCCTCCGGCGCGACCCTCACAGCACCATCTCCCCGTCATCGAGGAGAGCCCCCACAACCTCACCCCGCGCGAACAGGAGATCCTGCTGACCATCTCCAAGGGCTTCTCCAACCGCGAGGTCGCCGAGCTGCTGCACGTGAGCATGGCCACGGTGCGCACGCACCTGGAGCACATCTACGCCAAGCTCGAGGTCACCAACCGCACCGAGGCCGTGACCGAGGGATACAAGAAGGGGATAATTCCCCTGGAGTAGTGTTTTTCAGCTTGACATCATCTGCGTGCGTCTGTAGAACTTGTTCGCTCGCGGGGAGCCGCCCTGTCGCATCGGTTTCGGCCGATGGAAGAGGGTCCCGGCGTCGCCGCTGGTTCTGCTCTTGGAGGAGTGGCCGAGCGGTCTAAGGCGGCGGTCTTGAAAACCGTTGTGCGAGAGCACCGGGGGTTCGAATCCCTTCTCCTCCGCGATATGCTCTTGTTGCTTGTGGCAAGGGCCGTGCACTTTGGAGAGTTGACCGAGAGGCCGAAGGTGCACGCCTGCTAAGCGTGTGTACTCCAAAAGGGTACCGAGGGTTCGAATCCCTCACTCTCCGCTGATCTTTTACATTTTTGCGCCCATAGCTCAATTGGATAGAGCGTCGGTCTACGGAACCGAAGGTTAGAAGTTCGAAACTTCTTGGGCGCGCAAACCCCACTCACATGATTATCAGCTTTTTACACGCGATTCTCGGCACCATGCGGCTTCGCCAGTGGACCAAGAACATCTTCGTGCTGGCGCCCCTGGTGTTCTCGCACAACCTGTTCTCTGATCGGCTCGCAGCGGCGCTGTGGATGACCCTGGCCTTCGGGCTGGCCTCGTCGGCGGTGTACTTCTTCAACGACCTGCGTGACCGCCCGCTGGACCGCCTGCATCCTGTCAAGCGCCTGCGCCCCATCGCGGCCGGCCGCCTCGCCCCCGCCACGGCGTGGATCATGCTGACCGTGTTCGCCCTGGCTTCGCTGGGTCTGGCGGCGTTCTCGGGCGGACCCGCGGGGCTGGCGTTCCTGGGCGCCTACCTCGTGCTCAATGCTGCGTATTCCCTGCGCCTCAAGGCCGTGGCCTATCTCGACGTCCTGTGCATCTCCGCGGGCTTTCTGCTGCGCGTGTTCGCCGGCGCGGCGGCCGTGGACGTGCCGGTGTCGTTCTGGATCCAGGTCAACACGCTGCTGCTGGCGGCGTTTCTGGGCTTCGGCAAGCGCCTGCACGAACTGAGCTGGGTCGACGACGGCAACAGCGTCCTGCGGCCCGCCCTGGGCGGCTACCGCCGGCGCACCCTGGACCGCCTGCTGCTGGTGTTCCAGGTGCTGATCCCGCTGGCCTTCCTGGCCTACACGCTGGATCCGGTCTCCCTGCGCCATCACACCCTGATCTTCACCGTGCCGCTGATGGCCGCCGCCCTCTACCGCTTCCACGGCCTCTGCGCCGTGCCCGGAAACTGGCACTCCCCCACCGACCGCATGCTGCGTGATCCCTGGTTCCTGCTGGCCGCCGGCGGCTGGATCTGCAGCGTGCTGTGGGTTTTGTACCGGTAAATTCCGCATGCCTTGGGCGCGGGTGGTTCAACCGAGTCTTTCCTCTTCGGGTACAAAGGAGTCTTTCCTCTTCCCCAGGCATGAAGCGACCCATCCAGGGTCGCATTCATGCCTTCGCTGGTCTGTACACCGGCGTTGCCGGTGCGTTCGTTCGCCCGCGACGCGGGTGTGATTCTTCTTCTCCCGGGCGGCCCGGTCCGTGAGGGTCCGTGATGCTTTTCCTGGTCCGTGTTCGTCCGTGTTCGTCCGATCCCGGGCCGCCTCTTCTGCTTTGCGTTCTCCTCTGCTTTGCGTTCTCCTCACCGGTCATGGCTTGAATCGCCATGACCGGTCTTTTCCGACGGCGTTCCTATTCCTTTTGGTTCTTCTTCATCGCCTGTCAGGAGGCGTGAATTCTTTGCTGTCTTTTTATTTCTTTCCCGGGAGAGCATCTCCCGGAGCCCTCTGGTCAGGGGGACGCCGGACCGGCGTGGACTAGGTGCGGCAAGAACGGCGACCGGAAGGCCGGGGCCGGCGGAGTCCCCCCGACACCCCCCTGATCTGCACCTGCGATAACCACCAGGGCGGTCGAGTTCTAACTCAACTTATTCGGTGAATGGTCCACTCCCCTCGAAATCGAAATCGAAATCGAAATCGGATCCCGGCTGGCGCCGGAGTCCCGCTCACTTCGTTCGCGTTCTGGGGCGTGCGTACGTACAATCACCGAACGTCCAAAATGAGAACTCGATCGCCCTGCCGGGACGGTCCTGCTTCCCACTTTTCCGCCGTTTCCGTGGTAAAACTCTTCTGTCTTTTTCTTCATCCGTTTACTTCGGGATCCGCACCTCCACGAAGTGCTCGCGGTGATCGTCGATCATGGAGATCGCGGGGCCCGGGAGCACGGCGCCGTCCACGGTCAGGCCCGCGGAGGTGCCGGCGGCGACCTGCACGACGCGGATGTGGTAGACGGTCTCCCGGTAGCGGTAGTGCATGGTGAAGCCCTCCCAGTCCGGCGGCAGGCACGGGGAGAAGTGCAGGCGGTCGGCCTCCAGGCGCAGGCCCAGCAGGGACTCCGTGATCAGGCGGTACATCCACGAGGCGGACCCCGTGTACCAGGTCCAGCCGCCGCGGCCGGTGTGCGGCGCGGTCCCGTAGACATCGGCGGCCATGACGTAGGGCTCCACCTTGTAGAGCTCGGCCTCTGTGGTCGTGCGGGCGTGCTGGATCGGATCGATCAGGGTGAACAGTTCCCACGCGCGCCGGTGGTCTCCCATGCGGGCGAAGGCCATGGCCGCCCAGATGGCCGCGTGGGTGTACTGTCCGCCGTTCTCCCGGACGCCCGGGACGTAGCCCTTGATGTAGCCAGGATTCAAATCCGACTGGTCAAACGGCGGATCCAGCAGCAGGACCAGCCCATCCTCGCGGCGCACCAGGTGCTGATCCAGCATCTCCATGGCCTGTCGCGCCCGCGCGGGATCCCCGGCGGCCGAGAGCACCGACCAACTCTGCGCGATGGAGTCGATCCTGCACTCCTCATTCTGGGCCGATCCCAGGGGCGTTCCGTCGTCAAAGTACGCGCGCCGGTACCAGTTGCCGTCCCATCCATGCTCCTCGAGGCTGCGTGCCAGACGGGCCGCCTCGTCTTCGCAGGTCCGGACGAAGGCCTCGTCTCCGTGCAGCCGGGCCACAGCGGCGAAGTGCGTCAGCACCTCGTGCAGGAAGAACCCCAGCCAGACGCTCTCGCCGAGCCCCTGGCCGCCGACGAGGTTCATCCCGTCGTTCCAGTCCCCGGAGCCGATGAGCGGAAGCCCGTGGGCGCCGGTGCGCAGGCCGTTGAGGATCGCCAGCACGCAGTGCTCGTACAGGGTCGCGGTCTGTGGGGACCGTACCGGCAGGTCGTAGTAGGAATCCTCCTCGGAGCCGACGGGGCGTCCCTGGAGAAAATGGACCGGCTC
>PHAZ01000042.1:0-3951 GCA_002841825.1 Deltaproteobacteria bacterium HGW-Deltaproteobacteria-22
AAACGAAGATGGCGGTGGATGATTCCCACGATCACCAGGCCATTCGATTAACGATGGGTAGTATCCAATCGGCTGCAGTTGATGTCAAGCAATCCAAACGGCTCCAAACGGTTAACCCAAGGATCCCCGGGAAAGGAATCGGAGGTTCTGCGCGACCCGCTTTTTCCTTTCTCATATTGCCGGGTTCCCGGCGGATCGTGAAGGGACTTGCTTGGGGGCGCCGGGCGCCGGGGGAGCAGTGAAGGGTCTTGCCTGACGCCGCCGGGCGCCGGGGGAGCAGTGAAGGGTTTTGCCTGACGCCGCCGGGGGTTTGGTGGGGTCGGGAAGGGACTTGCCTCACGCCGCCGGGGGGTTGGTGGGGTCGCGAAAGGACGTGTCTGGCGTCACCGGACTTCGGTGGAGCCGGGAAGGGACTTGCCTCACGCCGCCGGGGGTTTGGTGGGGTTGGAAAGGGTTTTGCCTGACGCCGCCGGACGCCGGTGGAGTCGTGAAGGGACTTGCCTGGCGCTGCCAGGGTCTTAGTGGAGTCGGGAAGGGACTTGCCTCACGCCGCCGGGGGTTTGGTGGGGTCGCGAAAGGACGTGTCTGGCGTCACCGGACTTCGGTGGAGCCGGGAAGGGAATTACCTGATGTCGCCGGGCTCCGGGGGAGCCGGGAAGGGACTTGCCTGAGGCTGCCGGACGCCGGGGGGCGGGGAGAGAAAACCGGAAAGTGGCGCTCCTAGACCTGTGGCGCCGGCGCCGGTCCGGCCGGGGATCCGCCGGACGGGCGTTGCAGCCGGAAGAAGGGCTCGAGCACAAAAGCGCGCGCGGTGTCATCGGGGCGCTGCTCGATGAGCATCAGCGTGGCACGCAGGGTCCGCTCGAACTCCGGCGCGACCTTGGCCAGGACCTCGGGCTTCTCGGCCACGAGACCGCCGCGCTCGGTGATCTTCTGTTCAAAAGTCGCCTGGGCCGAGCTCATCTGGTCCACGAACACGCGGGCCTGGCACTTCTCGATCTGGGGGCCCATCTCGGAGAAGCGCGCCAGGATCTCCTGGGTCCGCAGGGTCTGGGCGGCGTGGGAGAAGTGGATCCAGTTCAGACCGTCAGGGGCCAGTACATCCTGCAGTTGCGCGGCGGCGTCCCAGGCGTCGCTGTGGGCACTCGAGAGGCCCAGCGCCCGCAGGTAGTAGTAGAGAGCCTGGTCGGCGCTGTCGCGGCCCTGCTCGGCGAGCACGACAGCCTCGGTGGCCGCGCGCGTGTCTACACCGCCGAAGCCTTCGGCCATGCGCAGGACAACGGGCTCCAGCATCGTCACTAGGTGCATCATGACGGGATCGTCGGCCCAGGTCTCCTTCATGCGACGGAGCATCTCCTGGGCGGCCACCACCTTGTCTCTGCGGGAATAATACGAGGTACGGATCTTGGACATGCGGAACAACTCTCTTTCTTCTGCGTTCCCACGCAGCGTTCTTCTGCGTCCTTTCGCCGAAGGGTTTGTTGCGTTTTCCGTCCTGGTTTTCCCGTCATCCGGTGATTGTCACCACTTGGACTACGGGACCGACAATCCTGTCGTATTCGCCCCTACTTAGAAAAACTTCCGGCCTCTGTCAAGAAGGAAATAACGCAAAACCGGACTTTTTTGCTTCGCATTCTTTCCATTATGCCATCTGCAAACATCGGGGCTGACCTGGCGAATCCAGGCTCGGTGAACACCACCGGATACTTGAAGGCCTTCGCGGGGAGCACTGGCAGCCATTTCATCGGGGACTATGCGGTGTTTGGCTACAGCACGATGGAGACCGGCCGCACGACCACAGCGCGGACCAACCCCGTGGGGAGCAAGCTGCCCAACGAACTGGGATTGTACGACCTGAGCGGGAACGTGTGGGAGTGGGCGTGGGACTGGCACGGCACGTATCCTACGGGTGCGGTGACGGACTACCGGGGGCCGGCCTCGGGCACCAACCGCGTGGTACGCGGGGGCGGCTGGGTCGACAATGCCTCGAGCTGCACCGTGGCCTACCGGGTCTACTACAACCCGTACATCCGGCACGGCCACTTCGGTTTTCGGGTTGTTCGGCCATGAGTCTTCGCCTCCTCCGCAACTGACCCGCCCAGCACCCCGACCGCCGGGGGTATTCCTCGTTGACCTGCGAGGTGTGGCCGAGTACTATCAACGAACTTCTGGAGGACCGACATGACCAACGAGACGTGGATCACGATGACGCTAGTTGCCTGTCTGACGCTGTGGTTGATTGAAACAACGTGAGGAACTTCTGGCCTATGTCGCCCTGGTCGCTCCCCTTCGGGGGGGGCGTGGATTGAAACAGGTCGCCGACGACGAGAACGCAGCCAAGAACATGTGTTCCCCACCCGCGTGGGGATGAACCGCTCCTGTATCGCTGTTCCAGTCACCTACATCATATTTGACAAGTATGGTTTTAAGATTTGATGGGGCCGGGTATGCCAGTGTACATCCGCGATCGAAAGGAGATCCGCCCAATGCCCAAACTCATCGTTGAGACCGTCGGGGACCTGCTGGTGTGGTACGCCAAGCGGGAGAGGCGGCCGCCGCTGTAGCTGACGTGGGAGTTGTGGAAGACGCGCGCGTCGGTCGGGTGATGGACACTTGCGTTCCCGAAGTTGCGATCTTGCGCTGCGAGCGCCGGTAGTGGTGTGGATTTCCCCTACAGGGCGGGGACGCAGATGCCCAGGGGCGTGGGGGAGGCTTCGGTCTCGGGGTCGCCGGTCTGCGCGTTTTCACGCACGGGAAGTCCGTGGTCGGCGGTGCGGTAGCGCGACAGGGTCAGGCAGATCAGGGGATTTCCACCGGCGTCGGACAGGCCCGAGCAGTCGGGGTTGGTCGGCTCGCCCAGGGTGGCGTTGCAGGGCTTGACGCAGCGGGTCTCGGCGGTGGCGAGGTCGGCCGCGTGCAGGGGATCGGCGGCCAGGCAGAGGGTGCCCTCGTCGCACTGGGCGGCGGGGACCGGCACCACATAGAACAGGGTGCGTTCGTAGGCGGGGTCGCAGGTCTCGCCCAGCGGCGCGCGGTTGTCGACGGTCTCGGCGGGCTGGCAGGCGCCGATGAGGGCGCCGTCGGTGAGGAGCTGGCAGGTGGTCTCGATGTCGGTCACCGGGAAGCCCAGGATCTCCAGCGGCATGGGGGCGCAGGCCTCTCCGGTGCGGATCGAGCGGCCAGTGAGCAGGTCGCAGGAGGTCACGCCAGCGCCGGTCACCACGCCGGTCACGGTGGGATAGCAGAGGCCCATGTCGGCGCCCCGGAACAGGTAATCGGGGTTGGGGTCGCCGTTGTCGTCGGTCTGGGCGGTGTCGATGCTGGAGAAGTTCACGCAGTTGCTGTTCTCCGGGCAGGTGTCGGTGGTGATCCAGGGCTGGTCGGGGTCGGTGTTGAGGGCCACGCCGTCGTACACGGCCACGGGGTCGCACAGTTGCAGGCAGGTGCCGTCGGCCGTGGGGTTGCCCTCGGCGTCCATCCCCACGCACACGCCGCCGTCACAGATCAGGCCCAGCTCGCCCTCGGTGAGGATCCGGCCCAGGGGACTGTTCTCCGGATCGTTGAAGCAGGCCTCGCCGTGCTGGGCCAGGCCGTCCTCGAGGCAGATGCCGGTGTCGTCCATGGCCGTGCCGTTGCCCACGCAGAAACCGTCGCGGCCCGCGCCCAGCGAGCAGGGCTGGGACAGCGGGGTGCCGTCGGCGCCGCCCCCGCAGTACTTCGGGAAGCACAGGTCGCCGATGGCGCCGTAGCAGATCAGGGAATAGCCGCAGTCGGCGCCGTCGGTGCAGGTCTGCATGCAGATCGCGCCGGCGTCGGCGCTGATGAAGAAGCACTCCGAGGGCAGGTCGTTGCTGGGGCAGCACTGATCCGCGCCGAGGGGCTCGCAGGCCTCCCAGTTGGCGTGCGCACAGATGGGGTCGCACCCGGAGGTGTCGAAGGCGCAGGCGGGCG
>PHAZ01000042.1:4078-23819 GCA_002841825.1 Deltaproteobacteria bacterium HGW-Deltaproteobacteria-22
GTCGCAGTCCTCGCCGACCTCGGCCACGCCGTTGCCGCAGACGGGATTGCTCACGTTGTTGGCGTTGTTGGCGTTGTTGACGTTGTTCAGATTGTTGGTGTTGTTGGTGTTGTTGGTGTTGTTGGTGTTGTTGGTGTTGTTGGTTCCGGAGGGGTCGTCATCGCAGGCGGCCAGCGCCATGAGGCCCAGTGCTCCGAGCAGAAAGAACAGGGTGCGCATGTGAGCTCCTTTGTTATTTGCCGGTCTTCCGCGCTTTGTTGCGAAACCGCATGCCGAAGAGCAGGACGCCCAGCACGACGAACAACACCGCGACCAGCAGCAGGACGCGGACAAACTTGTCGGAGGTGGACTCGGCCGGAGGGGTCGCCTCGGGGTCGGCCTCCACGGGGGCCTCGCCCGAGAACAGGATCTTCAGATCCTGGTCGGGGACGCCGGGAAACTCCCAGTTGACTTTATGGTCCAGTTGCCCCGACTCCGGCATCGTGGCCCCGTGGAAGAACCAGCCGTCATTGAACTCCATCTGGACGCTGATCATCAGCGTCTTGGCCGGCGTGTAGCCGATCAGGTGCTTCAGGGGCAGGTTCAGGGAGGTGAGGCCGTCCTCGCCGGGTTCAGGGAAGACCACGCACTCCTGTTCGATCTCCAGGATGAAGCGGTGGTCGGTGGGGTTGCCCGGGAACGGGGCCAGCGTGAGGTTGGCGCCGCTCAGGGCGGGCGTCGTGGGGGGCTCCGGGGGGCCGCTGCCCGTGCCGAAGGACCGGAACTCCCCGCCGGGAAGCCGGGTGGCCGGCTCCACGGCCTGGCGCGGCCGCGGCGGCTGGGTGAACCACACCTGCGTCCTGGCATTGGCGGTCCACACGGTGTCGGGCTCCCCGAGGAAGAACTTGTGGTCGCACAGGGGTTTCCATGCCGTGGTGGGAGAGAACGTCAGTTTGCGCGTCAGGCGGAGGTTCTCCTTGCCGATGGTCAGGAAGATCGCCACGGACTCGAGCCGCAGCACGTCGCCGGGGTTGGACTTGTGCTCGCACGAAGGGATCACCCGGTCGCCCTGGGGCGGCTGCGTGAGCAGGACCGAGCCGCCGGGCTCGGGGGAGACCGCGCCAGTACCCGGCTTGACGTGCGGCGGGGTGCCGGGGGGCGGCAGCATCGCGCCGGGGGGCAGCATCACGCCCGCGGGCAGCATCCTGAGACCGGGCGGCTTCATGGCGCCGGGCGGCAGGGGACCGGCCTGGGGCGGCGGCGCGCTTCCCGGCGGAGGGAGGGGTCCCGGCGGACCCGGCCGTTGCGGCATGGCCGTGGCCTGTGAGAGGACGAGAGCCCAGAGCATGGAGAAAAGTGGAGAAGCGTACATGATTTCCCCGGTCGGTTGAGCGATGGGAGCCGGAGCTAGTAGGCCGAGGAGCCGATGGTCAGGTTGGCGGTGCCGTCGGAGTTGGCCAGCGATGTGACGGTGCAGGTCGTGGTGCCGCCGGAGACGGCGGTGAGGACGTCGGCGACGCGCCAGTACTGGGCGCCCGTGCAGCCGCCGGAGGTCGTCATGGTGACCTGGTTGGCGTTGGGATAGCCGAAGGTGGCCAGGCGCGCGCCGTCACAGTAGATGTTCACGACCGGGTGCGTGGTGGCCGAGCCGCTGTAGAAGTTGACGCGGACGCGGTAGGTCGAGCCGTTGACGGGCGTGTCGACGTTGATGTTCTCCGGGATCGGGCCGTCGGCGATGTTGTCGATGTCCAGGCGCGGGTTCTTGCAGGCGCCGTAGGTGCTCTGCCAGGTCGAACCGGCGTCGGTGCCGATGCAGGCGTCGATGGGGGAGTCGGTGCTGCCCCAGTCGGCATGGTTCCATGAATAGGCCTTGCAGTTGCCGTAGTAGCAGTCCGACGCGGTGCAGTAGTTGGTTCCCAGGCCCTGCTTCATCATGTGCAGGTCGATGTCGGTGGTGTTGTTGGTGTCCCAGCACAGTTCGACGCGCACACCGGGGCCGGCCACGCGCAGGATGAAGATGCACTCGTAGTACTCGGTCTGGCTGTAGTACACGCGCATGGTGATGGTGTACTCGCCGCTGAGGTTGAAGCGGGTGGTGATCGCCTGGGTGGTGGCGACGTAGCCGATGGTGTCGTTGCCGTTGACGGTGTAGGAGTTCACGCCCAGGACGTTGTCGCACGGGCCCGAGGAGACGGTCCATTCCCAGCGCACGGCCGTGGCATGGTAGTAGTTGGCGCCGTCGATCACGAAGTCGGTGAAGGGCTGGGCGCCCTGCAGCGTGGGATGGTTGCTGTCGGGGCACTCGATGGGCGGGGAGCAGCAGAGGTCGTCATCGACGCAGCCGTTGCAGTCGTTGTCGAGGCTGTCACAGCGCTCGGCCGACGGGGAGATGCCGCCCTCGCAGGGACCCCAGGAACCGAACTCGCCGGAGGTGCGCAGGCAGACCTGCTGTCCATCGGCGCAGGCGCCGACGTTGCGGCGTCCCGGAGGGCCGAGGAAGCAGGGGCGCACGGCGCCGGGGCTGCACGCGGTGCCGCCGCTCTCGTCGATCTGGCCGTTGCAGTTGTCGTCGAGGCCGTTGTTGGCCACTTCCGAGGCCAGACAGCCCGTGGGCGTGGGCGACGGGCAGGGGCTCAGCATCTCGGGCGGGCAGTCGCCGGCGTCGGCGTCGAAGTCCCAGATGTTGCCGTCGGCGTCGGCATCGGATCCTGCATCGTTGTTGTTGTTGTTGGTGCTGCAGTTGGCCGCGCCGAGGCAGTCGAGATCCAGACAGTCGGCATTGCCGTCGCCGTCGTTGTCGATGCCGTCAGTGCAGATCTCATCAGTATTGTTATTGTTGAGATTACTGACGTTGTTAATATTACTAGTATTATTAACATTGCCGGCGTTTTCATTCTTTGCGTTTTTTTCGGGCGTGCAGGCCCAGAGGGAAGCTAAAAAAATAGAGAAAAAGATGAATCCGCGTTTCATGGCACACTCCTTGTGGCGAATGGATCTGGACTCTGCGTCAACGACGTCGCCTGCGCAGGTCCTTTAAGATATAGCACGCTTTTTTTCCGTGCGCGCGGTTTTTTTCAGGATCAAAAACGGTGGTCCCGGTCCATGGTGACAAGCCGGAGTTTTCGGACATCTGTCTTGCGGAGCGCCGGCGGGAGTGAAACTGCCCTCTGGAATCATGGCCGGATTATGCTATTGTGCGGCCCGGACCGGAGTCATCAATGCCTGAACCGCCACAAAATCCCGCATCCCCACCTGATCGCAGGCCGGTCGTCTCCAGCGACTTCGTGATCGCGTTCGAGGACGGGGCCGCGGTTGAAAAACGTCTCTCCCGGGAGCTGGCGCCGGTTGACATCTATCAAAAAAGGGAGGGCAACGATCTCTGCGATGCCGTGGTGGACGGCAAGTACCGGATCCTGCGGCGGCTCGGCGGCGGCGGCATGGGCTGCGTCTACCTCGCCGAGCACATGCTGCTCCAGAAGAAGGTGGCGGTGAAGGTCCTGCTGCCGGAGTGGTCGAAGAAGCCGGTCATCGTCGAACGGTTCCTCCGGGAGGCGCGCGCCTCCTCGCGGGTGCGGCACGACCACGTCATCGCGGTGCAGGATCACGGGATCACACCCGAGGGGCTGGCCTTCATGGTCATGGAATACCTCGACGGGCAGGAGCTGCGGGATCTGCTCCGCCAGGAGGGACCACTCTCGTGGCCGCGCACCCGGAAGATCCTGCGGCAGATCGCGTCGGCCCTGTCGGCGGCCCATGCGAAATACGTCTATCACCGGGATCTGAAGCCCGCGAACATCTTCGTGGTCCTCAAGCCGGGCGAGCAGGACTTCGTGAAGATCATCGACTTCGGCATCGCCAAGATCGCCGACGAGAACGAGACCCGTCAGTTGACGCGGTCGGGCATGATCCTGGGCACCGCCGACTACATGTCGCCCGAGCAGGCCCGGGGCCGGGCGGTCACGCACCTGTCGGACCAGTACAGCCTGGGCATCGTCGCCTACGAGATGCTGACCGGAAGGGTGCCCTTTCACGACGACACCTTCATGGGCACGCTCCAGGCGCACGTCTTCGGTCAGTTGATCCCGCCACGCGAGATCCGCCCGGAGCTCCCTGAGAACGTGGAGTTCCTGGTCTGCCGCATGCTCGAGAAGGAGCCCGAGAAGCGCTTCTTCGACATGGAAGAGGTGATCCGGGCGCTGGAGTTGATCGGTGACGACGGGGAGGTGTGCTCTCCGGACGCGGGCGGGCGGTGGAAGGCCATCCTGTTCTGGAGCCTCCTGTTCTCACTGCTGGCGCTGGCCGCGGGCGCCTTCTGGTGGGCGAACACCGCGCAGGGATGTGACCGGAGCACCGCCGGCCATGATGCCGTCCTGTCCGTCGGGACGGGGAAACCTTGAAAGGAACATCCATGTATGTCAACCATTGGTCAGCCTGCTGCGAGCTGGCCTCGTCCTGCGGGCGGAATTTCCTGTGGACCCAGGCTGGCGGCGGGAACGTCTCATATATCGACCGGAACACGCTGTGGATCAAGCGCTCCGGCGTCCGGCTGCGGGACATGCGCGCGTCGTCGGATCTTGTGCCGCTGTCGGTCGGGGCGGTCCGGGAGTTGTTCTTCTCGGACGCGCCGGACCCGGACGATCGGCTCGGCCGGCGTGCGCCTGCGGGGGCGGGTGCGCCCTCCGTGGAGGCGTTCTTCCATGCGCTGCTGGGGCCCTGGACGGCCCACGCCCACCTGGTGTCGGCCACGGCGCTGGTGTCCGGCGTGAACGAGCCCGCGGTGCCCGCGTCGCTGACTCGGGAGCTGGGCGTCTTCTGCGCCTGGGTGCCCTACGCTCCGCCGGGCTCGTTGCTGGCCAGCCAGGTGCACGCCAAACTGCCCGCTCAGGTGCCCGCGACCGGAGTGCTGCTGCTGCGCAGCCACGGGGCGGTCGTCTGGGGGCCAGGCCCCGCGGAGGTGAGGGCGTTGTTCGACCGGCTGGATGAAGTCTGCGGCGAACTGCTGTCGATGCCCCGGCCTTCGGGGCACGGACCGTTGCCGCTGCTGGCGGCCAAGTTTGATCCCGCCGGGACGGAGCTCTTCGGTCCGCTGTGGTCCGGCTCCGGCGATGCGCCGGCGCTTCATGGGCCGTGGACGCCTGACGCGGCGCTGCACTTCGGACACGGCCTCGCCCCGGTCCCGGGGGCGGCGCCCGCCCTGGGGAAATTGTTCCTGCGCGGAGAGAAACTGTTCTATGCCTGTGCCGGCCCGGACATCCTGGGGAACGCGGCGGAGATCGTCTCGGCCCAGTTGACGGCGTTTCGCGTCCGGGGCGGCGACCTCTCCTTCCTGACTTCTGAGCAGACCGACAGCCTGCTTCGCTGGGGCGCGGGCAAGTACGGGACGGCCGCGAAATGAGCGTGGAACAGGCCGCGCTGCCGCTTCACAGATGGGTGTGGGGGTTCGTCTTTGCGCTTGCGCTGGCAGTGGCGGTGTACGCCGGTCTCGTGTGGTGGTCCGGCGCAGGCGAGTTCGCGGAGGTCTTCGGGAGCATCCCGATCACGACCCTGCTGGCTGCCGCGGGTCTGGCCACGGGCAACTTCGCGGTGCGGTTCCTTCGCTGGCACTGGCTGCTCGGGCGCCTGTCCGCGAAGCTGGCCCCGGGGCGTTCGCTGTGGATTTTCCTGTCGGGACTTGCGTTCACGATCACACCGGGCAAGGCCGGTGAGGCCGTCAAGAGCGTGTTCTGCGCACGCCTGGGCGTTCCGGTGCGCACGACGCTGGCGGTCGTCTGGATGGAGCGCCTCTACGATCTGTTGTCGGTGATCCTCCTGTTCTCGCTGGGCATGGTCTTCATCGCCGACAGCCTGCTGTGGGCCGCGGTGCCCATGTGGATCACCACCGCGCTGCTGCTGTGGCTGGTGTACGCCGCCTCCGGACGTGCGCTGCTGCTGCGCCTCTTCTCGCGCTGGAACGACGGGCTCTCGGCCTGGTTCGGCGAGCTCGACAAAGTGCGCTCATGGCAAGTCGCGCTGTTGACGCTGCTGGTCTCGGCGCTTGGCTGGATCTTCGAGGGCGTCGCGTTCTGGGTGGTGCTCGACGCCCTCTCGATCCCCGCCTCCATGGCGTTCGCTCAGGCGGTGTACTTCGCCGGGACGCTGGCAGGTGTGTTCTTCCCCGGCGGACTCGGCGGCACCGAGGGCATGATGACGTTGCTGCTTGCGGGCGTCACGGAGGCTGCACGTGTGGGCGTCGCGGTGCTGGCGATCCGGCTCGTCACGCTGTGGTGGGCCACGCTGCTGGGTCTCGGCTGCGTCGTCACGCTGATCGCGGACACCGGTCGGAAGGCCCGGCAAAAAAAGGAGATTGAATGAAGAACCTTGGGCTGATTTTCGATCTGGACGGCACGCTGATTGACTCAGGGCCGGATCTGGTCACTGCAGTGAACCTCACCCTCACCGAGCTCGGACTCCCGCCGCTGGCCTCCGGGGATGTTTCGCGATATCTGGGACACGGCCCCGGGCGCCTGATCCGGGACGTCATGGGGCCCGGATACGAGGCGCTGGCAGAACGCGCGTTTCCGATCTTCAACCGGCACTACACCGAGCACCTCGTCGAGGGGACCCTGGTCTACGATGGCGTCCGCGCGGCCCTCGATCACTGGCGGACGTCCGCGTTCATGGGCGTGGTCACCAACAAGGAGCAGAGCTGGACCGACGAGCTGCTGCGGCAGCTGGAGCTGGCGAAGTACTTCGCGCCGGTGCTCGGATACGGCGCGCTGCCCGAGCACAAGCCCGCGCCCGGACCGCTCGTTGCCTGCGCCCGGCACTGGGGTCTTCCCCCGCGATCCTGCGTGATGATCGGGGACTCCGAGGTGGACATCCACGCCGGCCGGGCCGCGGGCATGTGGACCTGCGGCGTCACCTGGGGCAACCGATCGGCGGCCCAGATCGAGGCGCTGGATCCTGACTTCGTCATCCACGATCCCCTGGACCTGATCGGCCTGTTCGACACGGTGATCTCCGCGATCGAGCAGGCCTGAAAACGATGGGCCGGACCTTCGGCCCCGACGGCAGCACAGCTGGAAAGAGATGTCCTCCATGTCCAAAGTCATCATCATCGACGCCACCGCCTTCGTGTTCCGCGCGTACCATGCGATGCGGCCGCTGACGGCGTCCGACGGCACGCCCACGGGGGCGCTGTTCGGCTATTCGCAGATGCTCATGAACCTGCTCAAGGACAACCGGCCCGACCACGTCGCCGCGGTGTTCGACGCGCCGGGGCCCTCGTTCCGCAAGGAGTTGTACGACCTGTACAAGGCCCACCGGCCCGAGACCCCCGAGGAGATCCGCGTCCAGATCCCGCTGTGCATGGAGTTCTCCCGCCTGATCGGGGTGCCGGTGTTCTCGACGGTCGGCTTTGAGGCCGACGACATCATCGCCACGATCGCAAGGCGCTGGCCCGCCGGTGACGACCGCGTCGTGATCTACTCCTCGGACAAGGACCTGATGCAGCTCGTCGACGGGCGCGTCACGCTGTTTGATCCGATGCGCGAGAAGACCTACGATCCCGCCGGCGTGTTCGAGAAGTTCCGCGTGCAGCCCGCTCAGGTCGGCGACTACCTGGCTCTCGTGGGCGACACCTCGGACAACGTGCCCGGTGTGCCGGGGATCGGCGCGAAGGGTGCGGCCAAGCTGCTCGCGGAGCACGGGTCCCTCGAGGACGTGCTCGCCGCGGCCGAACGCATTCCGGGAAGAAGCGGCGAGGCGCTCAAGACCCACGTTGATCAGGCGCGGCTCTCGCGCCGGCTCGTCGAGCTGCGATCCGACGTGGAGCTGCCCGGGGACCTGCCCGTGGCGCTGACACCGGGAAAACCCCTGCGCGACGAGTTGATCGTGTTCCTGAAGAAACATGGCTTCTCCCGGATGCTGCGCGACGTCGACTCCCTGGCGCCGCCTCCGCCCAGGGACACCGCCTATCACGGTGTCAGTGACGGCCTCTCCGACCCGGCGTCAGCCGGCACCCCGGGTCGTCCGCAGGCGGACGCCGAAAACTCCCCGGCGGCGGACGCCGCATCTTCCCCCGATTCCATCCTCATTTCGCTTGACTTTTCGCGCCGCCACCCCATCTCGTTCGAGCTCTCCGGCGTGCTCGTGGGCTTTCCTGACGGCCGCGTCGAGAACACCCGCTTCTCCGACAGCATGTTCGACGTGGGGCCGGAGTGGCAGGTGGTGATCGAGGCCCTGCGTCCCCATCTGGAGAATCCGGACCTCGTCAAGATCGCGCCGGACTGCAAGGGGCTTTCCTGGGTCTGCGCCGCGTGCGGCATCGCGCTGGCGGGTCGCATCGAGGATCCGCTGTGCGCGGCCTACCTGCTGGACTCGTCCGTGAACACCGCCGACGTGGGGACTTTCCTGGCCGGCGTGGAGACCGCCCTCGCCGTGGGCGGGAATTCCGCTGTCACCGCCGGAATCGATCCAGACGCCACGGTCGCCCTGCTGCGCCGGCTCCAGGGGGAATACGGCGCGCGGCTCGCCCGCGAACCCGTGACCAATGCCCTGTATCGTGACGTCGAGATTCCCCTCCATGCCGTGCTCTCGCAACTGGAGCGCACGGGCGTGCTCGTGGACCTGCAGACGCTGTCGGATCTGCGCTCCGAGCTGGGCGCGGAGGCTTTGCGCCTCGAGCAGGAGATCCGGGAGATGGCCGGATCGCCGATCAACCTGGCGTCGCCCAAGCAGCTGCAGAAGTTCCTGTTCGAGGACCTGAAGCTGGTGCCGTCGCGCAAGACCAAGACCGGCTTCTCCACTGACGCCGACGTACTCGAGGAGCTTGCCGAGCGGCATGAGGCGCCCGCCAAGATCGTGCGGCACCGCTTCCTGTCCAAGCTGCAGAACACCTACCTCGACGTGCTGCCCAAGCTGGTCGTCCCCTCCACGGGACGCATCCACGGGCAGTTCCAGACGCGCGTCGCGGCCACGGGACGGCTGTCGTCGATCGAGCCCAACCTGCAGAACATCCCCGTGCGCACCCCCGAGGGACGCCGCATCCGCGAGGCCTTCGTCGCGCCGCCGGGCATGGTGCTGCTGTCGTGCGACTACAGCCAGATCGAGCTGCGCGTGCTGGCCCACTACTGCAGGGAGCCGGCGTTGCTCTCGGCGTTCGCCGCCAAGACAGACATCCACCGGCGCACCGCCTCGGAGGTGTTCGGCGTCACGCCTGAAGAGGTGACACCGCTGCAGCGCTCCATCGCCAAGGAGGTCAACTTCGGCGTGCTCTACGGGCAGACCGGCTTCGGGCTGGCCAAGTCGCTGGGCATCCCGCTGTCCGAGGCCAAAGGCATCATCGACCGGTACTTCGAGCGGGCACCCGCGATCCGCGCCACCCTCGACGGCTTCCTGCAGGAGGGCACCAGGACCGGCTTCGTCCACACGCTCCTGGGACGGCACCGCCGGGCCATCGTCGAGTCGAACCCGCGCAACCGTGCGGCCCAGGAGCGCGCCCTGATCAACCTGCCGATCCAGGGCACCGCCGCCGACATCCTGAAGGTCGCGATGGTGAAGTGCGCGGGCTTCCTCGCCGACGAGGCCCCGGAGATCAAAATGATCCTGACCGTCCACGACGAGCTGGTCTTCGAGGTGCCCGAGGACACCGTGGCAGAGGCCGCCGACCGGCTCAGGACGATCATGGAGACCGCCGTGGAGCTGGCCGTCCCGCTGGACGTCTCCGCGAGCTGGGGCAGCAACTGGTCCCTCGCGCACTGAAACCTGAGGGAATACAGAATGTTCCTCCGCTGGTACAGAAAGACCTACCCATGAAACAGGAATCCTTTCGCGAGCATGAAGACCGAAGCAGGTTCGGAACCATCTGGCGCGTGCTCGGACCGGTCTGCATCCTGTTGTCGCTGCCCGTCACGATCGGCGCCTGGCAACGCGGGTCGCTCTCCTGGTATGCCGCGGGCGCGACAGCGGTCACCCTTCTCTTCATCATCAGGACGGCCCTCGCCTGGAAAAAATGATCCTTGCCGGCAGGGCCAGACGGCCGCATAATCCCTTTGGAACACACAACCCGAGGAGTGTCACCATGAAGGAAGTCCTGCTGCCCTACCTGAAACAGATCATCGGAATCAACTTCGAGCGGGCCTTCAAGATCGAGGCCGCCGAGTTGATCAATGTCACCGACACCTATTTCTCCATCCGGGACGCCCGCAACGGCAACGTCCACTTCTTCTCCTGGCACGCCGTGGTGCAGATCATCGAAAACCCCGCCGGGATCGAGGTCGGCGGGCTCTTCACCCACAAGGAGACGTTCACCATCACGGTGAAGGTCGGCCACCTCACCGAATACGTCCCGGTCTAGAAATTCCTGCTCCATGGGCGGTCGCTACGCGGTCGGAGAATCTTCATCAATCCAGCCGAACCGGGCCAGAAGGCCCTGGAAACCAGCATCCAGCGGGGCCCGGATCTCCAGGGACTGGCCGGTGTGCGGGTGCACGAACCCGAACCTCACCGCGGCCAGCAGAAGCCTTGCGCAGTCGAATTCGCGCCGGAACAGTGCGTTGTGCCGGCCGTCACCGTGGGTGGTGTCCCCGATGATGGGGTGAAAGATGTGCTTCATGTGCCGGCGCAGTTGATGCCGGCGTCCGGTCTGCGGCTGAAGTTCAACGAGCGAGTAGCGGCTGGTTGGATGGGGTCCGGAGGGAAACGGCAGCTCCACGTTGGCCAGGCGCCGGTATGAAGTGATGGCCGGCTGCGGCGGCCGATCCGGGTCGGCGTGCCCGCCCCGGTCGTCGTCTTCCTCGCGCAGGGGGTGGTCTATCACGTCTGCCGCAGGACACAGCCCCCGCACCACGGCCAGGTAGGTCTTGGCGATGCCGCCGGCGGTGAACAGGTCGCTCATCATCCGGGCGGTTCCGGGGTCCAGCGCGAACAGCAGGACGCCTGCAGTGGGCTTGTCCAGGCGGTGCACCGGGAAGACACGCCGACCCAGCAGATCCCGCACCATCTGTAAAGCGAAATGCGTCTCGTGCCGGTCGATTTGGGAGCGGTGCACCAGCAGGCCCGCCGGCTTGTTCACGGCCACCAGGAAGTCGTCGAGGTGCAGGACGTCCAGGCCGCCCGGAGGCGAAGCAGGTGGGGATGGCATCATGGTCGTTCTCGCATCATCCAGAGAAGCCCGAGGCGAGCAGTTCCGTCATGCGTTCGGGGTCGGTGACGCCCTGCGACCGCATGAAGTCGAGGGCAGCCTGCACCATGGCCGAACCGTCGGCGCCGCCGACGAGCCCGCCGAAGCGGATGCGTGCGGCGGCCGCAAAGAGCTGCATGCCGCACGTGTCCAGGAGCGTGATCGCCTGGGCCAGGATGACCAGGGCGGCGTTGCGGTCACCGGACTGGAGGTGCACCGCGGCGTCGAGGAGCAGGCTCAGCGAGCGGACCCAGGGCAGCTTGACCCCGAGCAGGGTGGCCGTGTCCTTCTTCGCCTGCCGCAGCAACTTGACGCGGACGCGTCCGGTTTCGGTGGACGCACGTGCCAGCGTGGCCCGCGCCCGCAGGTGCAGTCCCTCGTGCCGCACGGCCGGAATCTGCGTCAGCAGCGACCGCTTGAGCCGCGGCCACTCCCGCCAGATTCGCTCGTGGGCTTCCCGGGCGTCCCCGGAGTAGATGGCCAGATTGACGCGCGAGAGCATGGCCCAATAGTGCTGCAGGTGGTATCCGTTGACCGACCAGCGGGACATCAGGGCGTCGATCTCACGGGCGGCCTGTCCGGGGCCGTCACGGTTCAGGATCACGACGTTGCCCAGGCCCAGCACCATGCCCGCGGAGCCGAACAGGTCGCCGCGATCCAGCGCGTCCTGCAGCACCGCCGTGCTGCGCCGGGACATCTCCTCGAACTCGCCGAGGTAGAACAGGCACCAGACGACCTGGTTGTTCATCAGGTCGCGCTCCCAGGCGGTGCCGTTGTACTGCATCGAGTTGCGGATGAAGTCCTCGGAGTGGCGCCTCGCGTCGGCCCATTTGCCCCGCATGAAGCTCGCAAACGCGTGGGCCCCGTCGATGTACATGTCCGACTGCGGATCGTGGAGCCGCTGCTGGATCCGCTCGCAGGAGGCCAGGATGGCCCGGGCGTGGCCGGAGTCGGGCGCGTTGGCGGCCGCGTAGTTGGCCTCGGCGCACAGCGCGTTGAGCACCCTGCTGGGTTCGCCGAGCTTCAGCGCGGCGGAGAGGAAGCGCGTGTTGAAGTAGGCGCCGCGGATGTGGTCGGCGCCGCCAAGACCCAGGGCAATGGACTTGAGGATGTCCACGTACACGATGTCGGCCGGGGGAATCCGGGTCTCGTCGCGCTCCCGGAACCGGCTGCCGGCCAGGCGCACGCGGAAGCGTCCCCACAGCAGGGCGCTGAGGATGCCGATGGTGGATTTCGGCATGCGCTTGCCGACAGCGTCGAGGATCTGGTCGGTGAGGACCAGACCCTCGTCGATGAAGCCCGAGAGGAGCAGTTGGTTAGCGGCCTTCCGCTTGAGCTCCACGGCCTCGACCGGTCGCGATCCGGGCAACGCCTCGAGGAAGGCATAGGCGGCGTCGTGACCGCGCCCCGCGTTGGCCAGGGCGGTGCCCATGCGGATGAAGAGCTCGCGCAGGGACTCCGGATCGGCGTCCTGCCCGTCCTCGCGGCGAAGGCCGATGGCATCCTTGTAGAGATCGGCGGCGCGATTGAAGGCCAGCGCCGTGGCAGCCAGATCGGCCGCCTCGGAGATCAGTTCGGAGGCCTGCGCCTTCTCTCCGATGATCTCGAGGTGCGCGGCGAGGCGCTCGGGTTCGACGTTGCGCATGGCGCGCAGCACCTTGACCAGGGAGCGATGTGCGGCCAGCCTGGCGCCGTCCTCCATGCGTGCCTGCACGGCCTCGCGAACCCGGTCATGGTAGGGCTCCACGAGGTCCTCGGGGCCCGGGCCGCTCGTGCGAAGCAGGTGGAGCACGCGCAGCCGGGCGGCCATCCGGAAGATCTCCGCGGGATGCAGCCCCAGGGCCATGGCCACGATCTCCTGGCGCAGGGGGCCGAAGGAGATCGAGACGATCTCGACGAGCCTGCGCAGCGGCTCCTCGAGGCCGACGATGCGCTCCCAGAGCACGTCGTCGAGCCGCAGGACCTGGTGGAGGCCTCCGGTGGGGTGGTCCTGGATGTGGTGGACCAGCTCGTGGATGAACAGGGGATGGCCGGCGGCCTCCTGGGCGATGATCGCGGCCTGCGTGGCGTCAGGGACCGCCATGTCGGAGTTCGAGGTCAGCAGCTCCTCGGCCAGCGCGGCGGCCGCATCCATGGAGAGCGGCGCCAGCGGCAGCTCCATCACCGGACAGGGCAGCAGGGCCTGGAAATGGGCGACCGCCCCGGCCGCCTCGTCGGGGTCCGTGGAGGTGCGCATGGAGATCACCAGCAGCAGCGCGGGCGGATCGGGCGGCTGGAGGATCGCGCGCAGCAGCTTGAGGCTGTCCTCGTCGGCCCACTGGATGTCGTCGAGCACGATGACCACCGGCCGCCGGTCCGCCAGCCGGGTCAGCAGCTCCCGCAGGGCCTGGAAGGCAAGCGACCGGACCTCCTGCAGGTCCAGCAGCTGGCGTCCCCTGGCGCTGCCGGTGGCGTCGATCTCGCGCAGGTAGGCCAGGACCGGGAACACCCGGGCGAGCAGATCCATGTTGCGCGGGATCAACTGCCCCAGCTCCGTGTCGGACAGCCGCAGCAGGTTGCGGCTGAGCGCGTCCACCACGCCGTCGAAGGCCTTGTAGGAGAGGGACTCGCGCTCGTTGCAGCGTCCCCAGAGCACGCTCGCGTGCTGTTCGCGGGCCAGGATCTCCCGCCCACAGGCGCGCAAAAGCTCGCTCTTGCCCAGTCCGGACGCGCCGTGCAGCAGCATCAGGCTGAAACCACTGGACGAGACATCTTCATAGGCGGCCAGCAGACGCCGGAGCTCTCCCTTTCGACCGACGAACACCGGGGCGCGGGTGCCCATGGTCTGCGTGGGAGACACCTTGGGTGCCTGACGTGCCTTGATGGCCCGCATGACCTCCTCGCCGCGGGGCCGGCGTGCGGGATCATGCTGGAGCAGGGCCATGCACAGTTCGTCGAGGTCGGGGGCGATGCCGGGGTTCAGTTCGCGGGGCCGTCCGGGGGTCTGGTACTGCTTGGCAAGCAGGAGTTGGTTGAAGGAACCCGTGAATGGATGCCTGTCGGTCAGGGCCTCGTAGAGCAGCACGCCCACGGCGTACCAGTCGGCCTCGGGCCCCACCGGCATCGATGAGGCCTGCTCGGGGGACATGTAGGCGGCCGTGCCCACCGGGTGGAACTGTTCGAGGGAGAGCTGGCCGGGGTCCGCCTGCGTGACCAGGCCGAAGTCCAGCAGCACGACCCTGCCGTCCTCCTGCACCAGGATGTTGCCGGGCTTGATGTCACGGTGCACCCGTCCACCCGCGTGCAGCGCCTCGAGGGCTGACGCCAGTTGCAGCAGGCCCGCGCGAAGGCGATCCTCGTTGACGAAGACGCGCAGCCTGCGGAAGGGGTCCGCGTGGGGTTCGAGCTCGGTGGTCTCCTCGAACAGGGATGGATCGGGGCGCTCGTCGCGGGTGCGCACCCACTTCAGGAAATCCACGCCGTGCACGATCTCCATGGTGAAGAACCACTGCCCGTCGTCCTCGAAGAGCTCGCCGAGCTGGACCATGTTGGGGTGCTCCAGCTCCTGCAGCGCCCGGAACTCGGTCTTCAGGCGCAGCAGTTCGCCCGGGCTGCCCTCGTTGAGGGTCTTGAGCGCCACCTTCGTCTGGCGCTCCCAGTCGAAGACCTCGTACACCACGCCCATGCCGCCCTTCCCGATGACGGAGAGGACCTCGAAACGTTCGGTTCCGGTGAAAGGCATGGTCGTGGGATTCGTCGGCGGCATCGCGGCTCCCGGGTGTGTGGCCCGCCCGACAGGATACACGGCCGCGTGGGTCCCGTGAAGCGGGAAACATTGTGGTCAACGTGTGGAGAACGGATCGTCGGCGTGGAAGTCGGGGTTGTAGATGCCGTGGGCGTCGAGGTCCTGGATGAACGCGATCTCCGGCTGCAGTTGGCGCAGCTCGTAGGCGAAGCCGTAGTACTCGTCTGCGGTGAGCGTGCGGTTCAGGGGGGGCGGCAGCGCCAGATCGTCGGGGGGATGGTACTGCGCCATCAGCGAGATGCCGGCGCCGGCCGCCAGCAGCGGCTCGAGGAACGCGAGGGCCAGATCGGTGTCGGAGAGGTTCCCCGGCAGGACCAGGTGCCGCACCAGCAGGCCCGAGATCGCGATCCCGTCTTCGTCGAGGGTCAGCGGGCCCACGGCGTCGAACCAACGGGAGAGGACTTCACGGATGTTGGGCGCGTAGTCGCCGCGCAGGCCGCAGGCCCGCTCGCTCTCGGGGCGCAGCCACTTCAGGTCCGGCAGGGCGATGTCCACGACGCCGTCGAGGAGCGCCAGGGCCTCGGGGCCGAGGTAGCCCGAGCAGTTGTAGACCAGCGGCAGGTCCAGGCCGCGGGCGGCGGCCAGGTCCAGCGCGCGCACCGCCTGCGGCAGGACGTGGGAGGGCGTGACCCAGTTGATGTTGTGGGCGCCGGCGTCGCGCAGCCGCAGCATCATCTCCGCGAGCCGGTCGTCGGTGACGCGGGCGGTCGCCGGCGGCGTTCCGTGGCTGATCTGGTGGTTCTGGCAGAAGCCGCAGCCCAGGGCGCAGCCGAAGAAGAAGATCGTGCCCGAGCCGCGCGTGCCGGAGATCGGCGGCTCCTCGCCCGTGTGCAGTAGCGCCGAGCTCACGTACGCCGCGTCGGTGGCTCCGCAGGCTCCGGTGTCACCGTGCAGCCGGCGGGCACCGCACGCCCGCGGACACAGCCGGCAGGGGTCGGACAACTCCGCCAGCACCGCGGCGCGGCGGAGAAGCTCGCCGGTTTCGTGGAGACGTCGGTAGCGCGGGATCATGGGAGCGGGTCGGGCAGGGCGAGGAAGTACACGTCGTTGCCCGACGCGATGGCGATGCACTTGTCGTTGGCGGCGGTCACGGGGTCGGTGCCCGGGGTGACGCCGGCCAGAGTCACGCCGACGAGCTCCCAGGTGTTGATGGTCGGGGTGGCGGATTTCCCTTCAAGAGAATTGGTGGGGGACTGGAGCCAGAACTTCCCCCCCCGCACTACAAGCACCAGGAAACGGGAACGGGAGACAGGTAGAAGCGGACGGGTGTCGGGGGAGAACGGGAAGGAATAGAATCCTTTGTCCCAAAAATAAAAGAACTTCCGTGTGAGGAAAAACTGGCTCAAATAATCCAGTTCGCCGACCATGGCCATTACGGGACCGTCAAGTTCGTACTCAGTCTTTCCTTCTTTGGAAGCCAGCTTATAGGGCACGATTTTATTGTCAATGGCAACACGGACATAGTCCTTGCCGACAATGAAAAACTGACTCGCGCCCGGGATCTCCACCTTGTGCAGCAGGCCGCCGGAGGTGCGCCACAGGGCCAGGCCGTGCGGGTACAGCGCGCCGACGAGCTTGCCGTCGTGGGAGACCCGGAAGTCCAGCACCGCCTGCAAAAAGCCGCCGCGCAGGGCGAGCATGCGGCCTTTGGGGTTGAACATGCGCAGGGAGTCGCCGTCCATCATGGCCACAATGTTGTCGTTGGGCAGAAACTGCGCGCGGGGAAACTCGTTGCAGCGGTTGCCCGCAGGGCAGGCCACCTGCACCTTGCGGGTGCTCCAGGCGAGC
Organism: Deltaproteobacteria bacterium HGW-Deltaproteobacteria-22; assembly: GCA_002841825.1. Taxonomy (GTDB): domain Bacteria; phylum Myxococcota_A; class Polyangia; order HGW-17; family HGW-17; genus HGW-17. Next base: position 20,791 of record PHAZ01000042.1, read on the forward strand.
TTGCCGTCGGCCCCGAAGCGGGCCAGCTCCCAGTTTTTGGCGCCGGCGGCCACGGCCTTGCAGTCCGGGTGCAGGGCCAGGGACTGCACGGGCTGGGTCAGCGACCCGATTTTTTTCAGGGTCAGCGACGGGTGGGAGACGAAACGGAACTCGGGTGCCTTCGGGGGCGTCTTTTTGGCGGCCTCCACCGGAGGGTTCATCGGCGGCGGCGGGAGGGTCGTTTCCTTCTGTTTGGTCTTGGCTTCGACCGGCTGCTGGGGCGTCTGGTTCTTCGGATCGACGGGCGTGGCCGAAGGGCTCGGGCGACACTGCGTCAGCAGCGCCAGCGTCAGGGGCAGCAGAAACCATCGGGGAAAGTAAGGGCTTTTCATGTCCGTCACCTTACGATGAAACCGACGGATTTGTAAACCCGCAGCGTGAAGACCCGTCTGACCTGCGACCGGTCCATCGGTCGCCCTGACCAGTCCGACCCGTCTGACCCGTCTGACCAGTCTGACCCGTCTGACCCGTCAATAGTGAATTCTTGGATTCTTAATCATCCGGTTTTACGCTACTCTTCCCCCATGCCCGCGCGTCCCGTCTTCCGTGATTTCGACCGCCGCCACCTGAAGGTGCGGTGGACCTGGAGCGGCTTCACGGCATTGCTCGCCTGTCTCTTCTTTGCTCTGTACGCGGTGCTGCTGGGCAACCTGCTGCTGTGGATCTGGTCGTTTCTGGTCGCCGGGCTCTTCGCGGCCCACGTGGCGCTGGCCTTTTTCGCCTTGCGGCGGCTGGTCCCCGAGCGGAAGATCCCCGAACGGATCACCCGGTACACGCCTTTTCTGTGCTCGGTGGGCCTGCGCAACGACAGCCGCTTCGTGCCGATGTATTCTATCAAGGTGCAGGACGTCGTCGACGGCGAGCCCGTGGACAAGCCCTGCTTCTTCTTCCGGCTGCCGCCCAGGGCCTCCCAGACCACCTTCTACCGGCATGCCTTCGTGCACCGCGGCCGGGCGGCCTTCTCGGGCATGCTGGTGACCTCGACGTTCCCGCTGGGGCTGCTCACCCTCCAGGTGTTCCTGCCCCTCCCCGAGGAGACCCTCGTGTATCCCGAGAAGGTGCTCACGCCCGCCAAGCGGCACCTCGTCGAGCAGTTCCTCGAGCGGGATTTCGGATCGTCGCTGCGCTTCTTCGTGCCGGGGGATCATCCCCGCTTCATCCACTGGCCGGCCTCTCAGCGCACCGGACGAACCCTCGTGCGGACCGAGAGCCGCACCGTGCAGCGGCCGGTCTGGCTGCAGGTGGACAACCGTCTGGTGCCCGATCCCCGCGGCGGGTTCACCCGCTCGGAGGACCGCTTCGAGCGCACCGTCGCCCAGGCCGCGGGCACCGCCGAGGTGCTGCTGGAGCTGGGCTGGGAGGTGGGCGTCATCAGCCGCGGGGAGCTCGTGTCACCGGTCTCCGGGCTGCAGAACCTCGAGCAGATCGTCCGCTTCCTGGCGCTGATGTCGTTCGCTGACGCGCCGTTCCCGACGCCGCCTTACAACGATTTGGTCATCGACGTCGCCGTCTGGGCGCAGGGGTAGGGGAGACGGATGCCGTTCGGACGCGTGCAGTTCATCCTCTTCTGGCTGTACCAGGTGCTGATCCTGGCCTGGCAGTGGCCGCTGTGGCCGCCGCTGGCGCTGTTGTATTTCTCCGGGATCGCCCTGGTCGTGTGGCGGCAGGTGCCCGAACAGCCCGTGTGGCCGGGCGTGCTGGCCGCCGCGGTGCTGGTCCTGATGGCGGTGGCGTTCGTGCCGCACGCGCGCGAACAGGCCCTGTTCGCGATGTTCAACGTGGCCTCGTGGATCTTCCTGTGGCGGCGCCAGAACGTGACCGACTACCTGCTGGTGTTCATCCTGGGGATCGCGAGCCTGTTCCTGCTTCTGGTGATCCGTCCCGACGCCCTCGCACGGGGCCTGGTGCTCTCCCCGCTGTTCTTCCCCGTGTTCATCGCGGCGGTGTTCTTCCTCGTGCTGCGCTACGACATGGAGACGCACTACATCGTCAAGCACAGGCTGGGCCGGACGAGCCGTCGCGTGGAGGTGGGCCGCCTGCTTCAGAGCCGTCGCGTCCTCGACGCGCCCATGCTGGGGCTCATCCTTGGCACGGGTCTGGCCGTCACGGGTTTCTCCCAGATGGCAGGCTACGCCGCGGCGCCGATCCTCGGGCAGGTGCAGTGGACGCGGGTCGTGCCCTCGGACTTTCCGCAGGCCCTCGATCTGGGCCGGCTGGGTCGGCCCGTGATCACCGGACGCTCCCAGTTGACGGTGCGCTCCGACGACGAGCCGGCGTTGCGGCGGGCGGTCTACTGGCGGGGCCAGGTGTTCGACCGGCTCCACGATGGGCTGTGGCTGCGCGCGCCGTTCTCCTGGCGGACGGCCGGGACCGACGGCGGGTCCCCTTCTCCGTGTGCGCGCCTCGAGGTGGTCCTCGACAACGCCACCCTCTCGGACGGCTACGCGCCCCTGGGGGTGCGATGGGCCGCCGGCGGCGCCCAGCCGGTGCGCATCACCTCTGACGGAAGGCTTCGGCTTCCCCCGGGCACCCGGCGGTACGTGGCCTGCGTGTCAGCGTCCGAACCCGTCGCGGCAACCCCGCCGGCGCTGGCGAAGTTCCCGGAGGCCTTCGCCGTGTGGCTCTGGGCGCGCTCCGTGGTGTCCCCCGGGGCCGGCTTCGATGCCAACGTGGCGGGGATCCTGCGGTTCCTCCAGGACTACCGCTACGATGAGGCCTATCCCGTCGTGCCTGCGGGACGGGATCCGCTGGTGCACTTCCTGGCGTACACCAGGGCAGGCCCCTGCGGTCTGTTCGCGTCGGTCATGGTCGCCTTCCTGACCCACGCAGGAATTCCGGCGCGGCTGATCACCGGATTCTCACACGGCAGGGTGTCAGCAGGTATGCGGCGCTTCACCGACGCCGACGCGCACTCCTGGGTCGAGGCGTGGCATCCGCAGCGTGGCTGGGTGACGCTGGACCCCACCCGGAGCGCCCGGCTGGACTGGCGG
>PHAZ01000043.1:0-19518 GCA_002841825.1 Deltaproteobacteria bacterium HGW-Deltaproteobacteria-22
TACCCCAGCACCAGGCCAGCCCGTCCCCGCGCAGCGCACAACTGTGGTTCTGGCCAAGATCGACCTGCACGACGCCGCAGTCCGCGGGACAGATCGGGCGGGTCTCCCCAAGATCGGCGCTGCAGACACCGTCTCCGCACTCGAAACACGCCGTCGTTTCGAAGATGCAGGAACTGGTGCACGCCAGGGTCCCGCCGGCAAACCCGACCGAGACACAATCCGCACCGCCCAGATCGGACTGATCGCATTCCTCGGGCCCCACCTGCAGTCCGTCGTCGCAGATCGAACTGCAGACCGTGGGCTCGCCGTCGCATTCCCAGCCGGTCTCCGGCAGGCAGTCCTGCGAACAGCCGTCGCCGTCGTCGAGGTTGCCGTCATCGCAGGGCTCGTCGTCACGCAGCAGGCCGTCTCCGCACACCGGGCCGCAGATCGACGGATTGCTGTCGGCGCAGGCCCAGCCGACCTCGACCGTGCACAGGGGGCCACAGCCGTCCCCCTCGTCGAGGTTCTGGTCGTCGCACTCCTCCGCGAGCTCGACCATGCCGTTGCCGCACTGGCTCTCGCACCGGCTCATGTCGAAACTGCAGTCGTCACCGCACTGGAGCACGCCGCCCGAGGTGCCCTGAGAGATGCAGGTCTGCCCGTTGAGATTGCCAAACTCGCACTCCTCGAACTCGGGCTGCAGGGTCCCATCCCCGCAGAAGGCCCCGCACGCACTGACGTCATAGGTACAGTCGGCAGCGCAGGTGACCGGCACCGGATTCTGGTGGAAGTCCAGATCCACACAGGTCACCTGGATGGGGGCCGCGCCGTCACAGGACTCCCCGGGATCGATGATCCCGTCACCACAGTCGTCGATGACGGTCACCTTGTCGTCGCAACCAGCTGAAGCCAAAACCATGAAGACAATCAGCACATAATTGAACTTTCCAGGCATGGTGACTCCCTTTCCTTCCACTGCAAAAAAATGTGCCGAGTTCACGTTATTCCCGGTCAAATGAGACCCTCGGCAACTCATTGGCCGACTTACAGGAACCATTATCCGGCTGAAGCACTGTTTGTCAAGGCGCAGTTTGAAGTTCAACCTTCGTTGAACATGCACGCCGACCTCCGGTTTCCACCCTGTCCATGAGCGGCCAAAGCCGCTATAATGCGCCACTGGATGGTGCCCGATGAAGAATGCTCCCCGGTTGATGTTTCTCCTGCTGACCGCGCTGCAGGCCGCTGCCTGTTCAAGTCCCGCCAGGCGCCCGGCCGGCAACGGCGGACCGACGCCCCCCTCCCCTGCTTCGGTTTCGGCGCCGGGCCCAACTGACTCGCTGTCCGGCTCCCAGCGCATGAAGGCGACCGTGGAGGCCCTCACGGGCACCCCCAAGCCGCGCAACGCACGCAACATCGAGATCCTCGACGCGGTGGCCGCGGACCTGCGTGCGAAGCTCACGCGAAGCGGCTTTTCCTGCCATGACCAGACCTTCGACGTGAAGGGAAAGACGTACCGCAACGTGGTGTGCACCGGCGGCGCCGACCCCGAAAAGGGCGTGTGGGTCGTGGGCGCGCACTACGACGTCTTCGGGGACCTGCCCGGCGCCGACGACAACGCCTCGGGCGTGGCCGGGCTCGTGGAGCTCGCCCAGCGCATGGGCCCGCACCTGGCCAGGCTGCCGTTCTCCCTGGAGCTGGTGGCGTACACCCTCGAGGAGCCGCCGTTTTTCCGCACCGCCGACATGGGCAGCGCCCACCACGCACGCGAACTGAAGAAGCGCGGCCAGCCGGTGCTGGGCATGGTCTGCCTGGAGATGATCGGCTTCTACAGCGAGGCGAACATCCAGAAGGTGCCCGTCGATGCGCTGCGCTTCCTGCTTCCCAAGCACGCCAACTTCATCGCCGCCATCGCCGACGTCCCCTCCGCCGGGCTCGCCGAGCGCTTCGCCGCAGCCATGAACCGCGCCGGCACGCTGCAGGCGCTGCACCTGGCCGTCCCAGCCGGCATCGAGGGCGTCGACTTCTCGGATCACATGAATTATTGGAACGAGGGTTTCAAGGCGTTCATGATCACCGACACCGCCTTCTTCCGCAACGCCAACTACCACAAGGACACCGACACGGCCGACACCCTCGACTACGAAAAAATGGCGGCCGTGGTCGACGGCCTCGAGCGGTTGCTTCTTCAATAACCAGGAGTGCGCAAGCTCTGCTTCCGCACTCCTGGTAACGCCCCTTGCCTCCGCGTTAGACGTGACTACATTGGAGGGGCTGCCCTGCCAGCGGCGGATTGCGAGCACCTGTGACCGACCTTCGTTCTCCCGTTAAATGGACCGCCTGGGCCAGCCTGAGCGCCACCTTTTTCATGATGTGCGTGGTCCGGGCGTGGTGGACCATGTTCGTGCTCTTCGGCCTGGCCCTGACGATGGTGCTGATCTTCGGAAAGAACCGCTACTGCTCCAGCGTCTGCCCGCTGGGCGCGCTCCAGGACTCCACCGGCGACAACGCCGCGGCCCGGCGTCACTTCGCCGCGGCGCCGTGGTTGAAGTACCTGATGGTGCCGCTGTTCTGGGGCGTCACGATCTACACGACCTTCACCTTCATCGATTCCCCGAACGTTCTCTGGGTCTGGATGCTGCGCATCATGATCTCCATGTTCTTCCTGGCCATGGTCACCCAGATGTATCTTGGCAAGCGCTTCTTCTGCGTCCACCTGTGCCCGCTGCGGCACCCCCTCCTCGAGCCCGCCCGCAAGTCCCGCAAGCTCCTGAAAGGACGTGGCCGCCCCGCCTGATCGCGGCTGCCCGGTCGGATTTCCCCGACAGGCTCCTAGTAATAATTGTTGGAGAGATCTTCGCAGTACATGTTGATGGTATACGGCGCGCACGCGCCGGTCCCGTTGTAGTCGCAGTAGCCGGAGGCGCAGTCATCCGGGGACTGGCAGGCGACCCCGTTGGCCAGCAGGTGGGCGCAGATGCCCTCGATGCACCAGACCGTTTTATCGTATTCCGTTCCGCAGTCGGCCGGCCAGTCGCAGGCCTGGCCCAGCGGGATGGCGTTGGAGCAGGTCCAGGTGTCCCCTTCATGAATGCACACCAGGGGCTCCTGGCAGATCCAGTCCGTGTCGTAGGCGCAGGAGCCGCCCAGCGCGACCTTGGCCTGGCAGATCCCCTGCCAGCAGAAATTGCCAGGTGCGCAATGGGAAATCTCTGAGCATTCACCGCCGGTGGGGCTCTTGCCGATGACGACGTTCCGACACAGTTCGGAGGACATCTGGATCGACTCCGTGCACTCGCCCGACAGTTCGGACATGCGATAGTCCAGGCAGTCCACCAGACGATCCGCGTCATAGGAGAAGGGGGCGTCGGCCGGCACGGTGTTCCGCTCCACGATCTCGGTCACGCATTCGCCCTCGGTGGCGTAGACCTCCGTGGGCGAACAGCAGGAGAACATCTTGGCGCAGTAGGTCTGGGCGTATTCCTGGACCGCGGCCTCCGGACTGACGGTCGAGGAACCGCCGCCGTCGTCGCAGGCCGAAAGGAAAACCAGGGACAATGCAATCAGGCAACATTTTTTCATGAAAAACTCCTTTGATGCTCGGCAGACGATGGGTTGTTTCCGACGCCTCCAAATGGATAAACGTCCGGTCTTCTTTGACATGACGCGTCGCTTATCACAAAGAACGATGAGACGTCAACCCATTTTTTATTGTTGACGTATTTTTCGACGGCAAGACGACTTGTGATTGGGAGGAAAAGGCCGACAGGATCACCCCTCGGGGGACGGGGCGGGGTCCGCGGCCTTGCGGAAGCCGGGGCCCAGGTGGTTGAAGCGGAAGTGCGGGGCGCGGTCGACGATGAGCCCGGCGCGCACGGCGGCGCGGCCCAGCTCGTTGAAGTCGCGCATGATCACGTACAGGCGGCCGTCGAGCTCGTCGATCTCCTCGGTGTCCATCACCGGGCGGCCCTTGGCGGACTCGGCCTCGCCGAAGACGCTCCACAAGCGTTCGCGCAGGGCTGCGTGCTCGTCTAGGCGCTTCTGCACGGGCGTCTCGGGGGCGATGCGCTCGATATGGGCGGTGAGCATCCTGGCCAGCATGTCGTTGGAGGGCAGCAGGTCCACGTCGTCGACGGCGCGGGCGTTGGCCAGGTCCACGGCCACGGCGGAGTCCTCGCGGGCCAGGGGCGCCAGCGACCCGATGGCCTTCTTGTTCCAGATCCAGCCCTCGTGGACGGCGGCGTTGCGCTCGGCGACCGTGAGGGTGCGCTCGGTGAGCTTCCTGGGCCGGGCCGCGATGGCCTCGTGGTGCCGCTGCAGCAGCTCCAGGAACTTCGTCAACTCGGTGGAACCCTGGCCGTACTCGGTGAAAACGTCCAGGTTCTCCTTCCACAGGGTGGCCGTGTCCTGTCCCTGCAGGTGGATGCCGGCGGAGCCGAAGCGGGCGCCGATGGTCTTGTATCTCTTTGCGTCGTAGGCGGTGCGGGTGATCATGCTGCAAGGACTCCTTCCTGGTCAGGCGGGGCGGCGCCCCAAAGGTCACTGTGCGTCCGGCCCCCCATCGGGCCGTGCGCGGAAACAACGTTGTGTATCACCTTCGGTCCGCAGGAAACTGAAGACTTGGATGATTTGTGCGCGTTTTTAGTCCGCTGATCCAGTTCGTGTCAAGAGGAAAGTTTCGGGGTCCTTGTAACATCCAGGTGATCCGGGCTATTTTCTGGGTTTGGTGACCGGTGTGTGAGATTGATTCAGAGGGTCTTGGAGTCTTCGGAAGGTGCCGCCTGATCCGGCAAGGGGTCGATGCCGAACAACATTCGCAGCATCCGGATGGCCTCGGAGCGAAGCCATTGGGGCAGGGAAAGCCATCCGGCATGTCCCTCCGGACCGAAGCGGGCGAGGGGATCGCCGATGCCCTTGCGGACCGCGAACCGGAGATCTTCGACCGGTCTGCGACCGCCGTGGCCGCTGCCGTAGCCGCGATGGCGGACTTCGAGGGAGAAGGGTTTGACGAGGATCACCTCGCCCTGTGTGCCGCCGCCGACCCCTGTCACCCCCGCCAGGCCGAGGGATCGGCAGCGGGTCATCCAGGTGACGTGGGGGATCGGTTCGGTCGGCAGCGGCGGCAGGTCCGCGACGTCGAACACCGGCCACCCGGATTGGTCGAACGGCGGCGGCGCGTGCGGCGTGGGCCATCCGTCCAATCCCTGGGCGGGGTGTGCCACGCGCAGGGTCATCACCGGACCGCCTGCGACAGGGGCATGGCCCGCGGCATCCATGAACGCCCCGTCTACGAGGATGACCTTTCCCGCCTCCGTCTCGAAGACCAGTCCCTCCACGAGCGGCCTCACCAGCGGGTGCCGCCCATGGGTCGCCAGGAAGCGCCCCGCGGACCAGGGCTCCTGCCAGGACATGGCCCGCTGCAGGGAGGCGATCACCCAGGCACGCCATTGGCCGACCGTGCCCGTCGGGTCATCATGCGATGGCCAGAGTCCGTCCATGAGGCGATCTTGGAAGACGAGCATGGAGGTGGTCGTCGACAGCGAGGACGTCACCTCCCGGATGCCGTTCAACTGGATCCAGCGGTACCACCAGCGTTGGGCCTGGCGTCCGCTGAAACCTCGCAGGGACACCGCGCTGCGACGGTCCAGGCGACCGCTCTCCACCTCTTCGCCCAGCCAGTCGATGACGTCGTCACCGGCGGGCACGACACCCCGGGGCTTGGACTTGCCCGGGGGATGGACGAGCCACCCGGCCAGGGCCAGCCGGCATTCGATCGACAGCGCCGGATCCAGGAGCTGGGCCGCCGATGCCACCGGCAGGTGTGCATGACTGTCATCGGTCTGCCGGTAGCTCACCTCGCCCGCCAGGAGGTGGGTGAGATACCATCCTCGGGCGCCCGCCGACAGCCGGGTGCCGTCCCGCCAGAACGTATCCGGGGCCCCCGCCGCGGCGCGTGGAGCCTTCAGCCCCACGGCGGACAAGGCCTCGTCGAGGCTTGCCCAGGCTTGATCCTCGATCCAGTCTTCGATGTCGAAGGGGTTCGGTGCGCGAAGCTTCTCCCAAACCCCCGCAGGGCCCATGGACCAGCCGGACCGGTGGCGTCTCAGGATCTGCCCGCCGAGCGCGTGGTCGACGGCCCCCCTTCGCCGGAAGGCAGGGTTGATAAGAACCGCGGCCAGTTCGGCGTCCACGCATTCACTCGTCAGTTGGAGGGACTCCGCGATCGCACCGGGGGAACGAATCTCGGGGGGAGCGGCCAGCGCGCCGAGCAGACGCACAGCCAGGGAGGTCTCTCTTTTGGCATGGGCCGCCATGGCCATGGGATCAAAGCGTGTCATCGCGAGTCTCCATACTGGCGGGGAGCGGGAATCAGGTCTCCAGCGGACCGTCCAGGACGGCGCGGACCTTGGCGCCGAGCTCACGCCGTGAATACGGCTTCTGCAAGAAGTGAACGCCTGGATCGACCACGCCCCGGTGCACGATCACGTTGGCCGTGTAGCCGGAGGAAAAAATCTTCCGCAGGTTGGGACGGATCTGATGCAAGGCCTTCGCCAGCTCGGGGCCGGTCATCTCCGGCAGCACCACGTCGGAGAACAGCAGGTGGATGTCGCCCGGATAGCGGCGGGCCAGATCCAGCGCATCCCGGGGGGAGGCCGCAGGGAGCACGTGATAACCCAGGCGCTCCAGGGAGGACTTGACCACACGCAGGATCGACGCCTCGTCCTCGACGACCAGGAGTGTCTCCAGGCCGCGGCACTCGACCTCAGGGATCGCAGGCGGCTGCGGTGCGACCGCCTCTCCCAGATGCCGGTTGAAGTAGATCTTGAACGTCGTCCCCCGGCCGGGCTCGCTGTACACGTGGATGAAGCCACCGTTCTGCCGAACGATGCCGTACACGGTCGCCAGGCCCAGTCCCGTTCCGTGCCCCTGCTCCTTGGTCGTGAAGAACGGTTCGAAGATCCTGTCGGCGACCGCCTTCTCCATGCCGCAGCCGTCATCGCTCACCGCGAGCATCACGTAAGACCCCGGCTTGAACTCGGAGTGCTCCTGGCAATACTGGGAATCGAAAACGACGTTCTGCGATTCGACCGTGATCCGGCCGTGCGAGGTGATCGCATCGCGGGCGTTGACGCACAGGTTGGTCAGCACCTGATCGACATTCGACGGATCGATCATAACCGCTCCCAGGTCGGAATCCGGTCTCCAGAGCAGGTCGATGTCCTCGCCGAGCAGCCGGCGGAGCATTTGCAGCATCGCCTCCACAGCCTGGTTCAAATCGATGATCTTCGGCTCGATGATCTGGCGGCGGGCGAACGCCAGCAGTTGCTTCGTGAGCGCGGCCGAGCGCTGGGCCGCCAACCGGATCTCCAGCAGATCCTGGTTCCCGGGGACACCCTCGGGGATGTGATCCATCGCCAGCTCCACATGCCCCAGGATGACACCCAGGATGTTGTTGAAGTCATGGGCGACGCCCGAGGCGAGGCGCCCGATGGACTCGAGCTTCTCCGCCTGCCGCAGGCGCTCCTCGGATTGCGCCAGACGTGCTTCGGCCGCCTTGCGCTGGGTCACGTCCACGGACATGATGAACACGCCCTCGGGGATGGGGGAGATCCGCAACTCGAAGACGCCCTGGCCGCCGTCGGGAAAGACGAACGGGTTTTCCATGGCGTGAGGGGTCCGGTCCTCCAGGCAGCGACGGATGTGCTCGTAGACCTCGGTTTGCTCGACTCCCGGCCACATCTCCTGGTATCTTCTCCCCAGCAACTCGGCGTTGGGTCTGCGGTTGTGTCCCTGGGCGGCTTCGTTCAGGTACAGGTAGGTCCAGTTGAAGTCCAATATCTGACAGCCTTCCAGCAGGTTGTCCATCACTTCGGCCAGCTTGACCTCGCGGCAGGTGACGTTCGTCATGATCCACTCTCCTGAAAAAAGACTAATAGATCTGCGTCACACCAGAAAAACCCAATGGGACTATCCTAGAGGGCTCACTCTCGAATATCAACCACATTATTGAACATATGAAAAATCATATTTTTACAGCATCCTGTTTTACATCATTGATTTTATACGAGAGAGTCGGTAAAAAAACGAGTTGGTTTTCCTTTCCACCGGGGCCACCCTGGCGGACGCTTCGGCCGCTTTGAATGACTTTTTGGCCCAGCGCGCCGACGCGCAGCCAGCCCCGCCCGGCGTGCCCGACGGTGGATCGACCCCTGATCCAGGTCAGGTCTCCTCAACGAGAAAGGAAGTGACATGAAGACCCATTTGATCCTCTACGTGAAAGACCAGCAAGCCAGCACCCTGTTCTATTCGGCGGCGCTGGCGCTCCCCCCGACCCTGTTCGTGCCCGGCATGACCGAGTTCAGCCTCGGCGACCAGGTCGTGCTCGGGCTGATGCCCATCGACGGCGTCCGGCGCCTCCTCGGTTCGACCATTCCCGATCCCGCCCTGGCCGCCGGCATCCCCCGCGCCGAGCTCTACCTGCTCACCTCCGATCCCGACAACTGTCACCGTCGCGCCCTGGCCGCCGGCGCCCATGAACTGAGCCCCATGGCCCCCCGCGACTGGGGCCACCGCGCCGCCTACAGCCTCGATCCCGACGGCCACGTCCTGGCCTTCGCCGAAGTGATGAAGTGAAAATCTCCCTCAAACTGTCTTCGCGATGAACACCCTGCACGGCCCCCCCCTGCCGGCCGCACTTTCGCAGTCGCCTCTGCTCCGCAACTCCTGTACTTTCACACAGGCACCATTTTTTCACCCACCTGGAGTCCGTGACGTATGCCCCTGAGTTGGAACGAGATCAAGGATCGCGCGCTGGTGGTCTATGCCGAATGTGTACATGCATTCAACTACGGCTTACATCTCTCCTGCGCGATCGGGCTGCGGGCCTTGATGGAAGGCATCTGCGTCGATAAAAATGTCACCGATTGGAATCTGGGGGCTAAAATTCCTAAATTGAACGCCATTCTTCCGCAGAACATCGTTGATAATTTGCATGGATTCGCATTCCTCGGCAACGACGCAGCCCACAGGCTGGACGCAGTGGACAAAAAGACCCTTCAACTGGCCATCTAGGTCGCCGAAGATTTGCTCAACATTTTGCACGATCTTGAATACAAGTCCCGGAAAGTGCCGAAGAAGGAGAAAAAGCCAGATTCGGCGTCAAAGAATTGAATTGAGTGAATGGAACTATCCACGGTCACCCGGAAATCACCGCGGATTCATGGGCAATTCTGGTGCCTGCGGAGAATGTGCAGGGCGACTTCGCAATATGGGTTAAGCCTGCTTTGGGAATCAGGGCTCTCCCATTTCCGCACCAGTTTGGTGAGTTCGGCTTTCTTCCGAGTTCCGGGCAGGGAGCTGAGTTTCTGCCGCACCGCATCAACAACTGCACGACGATTTCTCACGAGCTTGGGGAGATTCAGGTTCAGCACTTCGTTCAACTGCCCATCGAAGTCAGCATCATCCGACCGAATGGTGCCATTGCCCAGATACCGAATTTTCATTCGGCCATGGTGAGCCGGGGTGGCGGGATTATACATGAGGTCTCTATCACCTTGCCTGGTGTCGCAGTATTGCCCTGGCGGGGGATTGCCTTCACCACCCTTGCAGCAGGCAAGGAGGTTGGCATACGCCAATTGTTCATCAGAGTACTTTTGGCTATGCCAGTGGGCGACCTTCATCTTCAGCGGTTCAATTCGAGACATGCAATACGCGCACAAATGCCCTTGTTCACTCAGCAGTTGAGTCTTCAAGTCCTGCTTGGCCTGGGAGGGCATACCATCAAACGTCGCAAGGGGGGTCTGCCGATACGCTGACAAAGAGGCTGGTTCAGAGATTTTATGGATCGGGCGCATCGCGTTCACTCTCCTGCGTACATCGTCAGGAGGGCTTCGGCTCGAACAATCTCGGGGATGTCGCCGTGCAGACGCAACTTCAGATCAACGATCTTAGTCCTGGCGGCTTCGTATTCGCCTCGGTCGATCAGGTCGAAGAGTTTTTCCAGATCCCCGGTCACTTTTTCGTCGCGGCGTGGGGACTCCATCAGCATTTCCAGGATCTCCGCCGAGTCGAGCCCCAGGGACTGTTCCGTCCTTCCAACGGTGAGTTCGCCCGCCTCATCCTGCCGGAGCAGGTAGACGCAACGAGGCTTTACTTCACCGAGCACCTGCGGAGAGTGAGTTGTGATGAAGAACTGGCAGTTCGGGAAGGTCCGGAGCAGATTGGGGATCACAGTGCGCTGCCAAGATGGGTGCAGGTGCAAATCGATCTCATCGATGAGCACGATGCCTTCGCCTTGGAGCGGATTGGGCCGTGCGGGATTGGCGATGGCCAGCCGTCGCGCCAGATCACCGATGAGAGCGAGAAGGGATTTCTCTCCGTCGGACATCTGGTCCACGCGAATGAACCTTCCCTGTTTTGTGGCGATCATACGCAGGGGGTTGCGCTTGATGGAGATGTCGCGAAATTCTGGAAGGAACACCGTCAAGGCGCTCCGGACGGCCTGGAGTTGCGGGTCGGGTTGGAGTTGACCTAGTTCTCTGAACTTCTCATTTTCCAGATCCTCGCGGTTGCGGAACCATTCGAAGAACTCGCGGAAGCCGATGCCTGTGTGCTTGGCCTTTTTCCCTACTGGGAGAGCGCCCTCGGAGGATTGAAGGAGGCCGAATTCATGGAGCTTCCGGATCCTCAACGGGATGTCCAGCACGGCCCGAAAAATCGGGTAGTAGACGAAGACCGGGAGGTTGCATCTTTCCTGGGTGTTCTCGATCTCGTTCCGAATGGCATGAGCCCACCTATTGATCTCCACAGGGCCGTCGGTCAGGGAATTGATGTATACCGGAATGCGGGGATTGTGGCCTGCACGTGTTTGGATCAGGCTCCAGGACACATCCGCACAGGCTTGACCACTGTGGGCCATCACGCCCAGCGCAGCGGTCCCGGAGGTATCCCGGATGTCCATCTCTTGCAATGGAGAACCCTTGCCATGTGGGGAACGCAAGCGGGCATTGGCGAACGACAACAGGTGTGCGAGAGCGTCGAGGATGGTGGTCTTTCCCGCACCATTTACGCCTACAAAGAGATTCAGATCCGTCTGCAGTTCGTTGAGGATCACCTCCCTTGCACAACGAAAGTTGAACAGCGATAATTCGAGGGCTTTCATGAGAAACCTTTTCCCGACCAGGGCGAACTTGCACCGGAGTCACGTCGCAAGGTACCAAGGAGTGAAGCGCCTGTCAAAGCAACGATCTTTCAACTCCACGATGGCTTGCCGGTGAAGATGCCCGGGAAGGCCGCGAACCTTCCGGCCGTTGGAGGTGCAGTGCGTTACCAAGATGACGCAGGTCCCTTGACATCAGGAAAATCCTGTCGATACTTCACCAATGGAAATGGAATATTGACGCACATGAATCCGCCCTCTTTCACCATCGATCATGCTGAGCCGTTTCCACATCTATCGAAGGCGCCGCTGGTCGAGGCGGTTATTGAGTTCAGGGCCCGGGCGGCGGACGGGTTCGATGAGGCCTCCTCCCGGGGGCACTTCGAGTCGAAATTGACGGGCTATTCCTTCCTCGACTCGTCGAGGACGTTCCAGCACAGTTCGAAACTCGAAAATGGTGAGTTGACCACGCAAGTGGAGGATCTCGGCTGGAAGGGGATGCGGTTTCAGTCCAACGACAAGACCCGGATCATCCAGCTCAACCGCGACGGTTTCGTGTTCAGTCACCTGCGGCCATACACGGCATGGCAGGACTTCTCGACCGAGGCCCTCGCGTTGTGGGACGTGTACCGGGCCATCGCGTCACCGGCTGACGTTCAGCGGACGGGCCTGCGATACATCAACCGCATTCCGCTCACCCAGGAGAGCACGGACTTGGACACCATCCTGCAGAAGGGTCCCACGCTCCCGGCGGGTCTTACTTCCTTGCCCGTCCTGGAATTCCTGCAGCAGGAGACGCTGTTCGTCCCAGGCACTCCCTATCTCGTTCGATTGGCCAGAACTCTGCCGCCCACGCTGCAGGATTCCGGCCAGGAGCCGGGAATCATCTTCGACATCGACGTGTTCTGCAGTCAGGTGACGGACCCGGAGCCGGCGGTCCTGCGGCCGATCCTGGAAGATCTGCGCTGGCTCAAGAACAAGGCGTTCTTTGGAACGCTCACGAAGGAAGCGCTGGAGCAGTTGAAATGAGTTACGCCATTTCCTTGCCCAATTCTTTTTCCCCTGGTTGGTTTTCAGAGCCCACTCAGACAACCAGTGATTGTTCCCGAATCAGTGAAACAGCGACCCGGGACGAACGAGATCGATTGGCGGCCACCGAGACGTTCGGTCAGGTACGACATGCGTTGTACCAGCTCTACCAGGATTGCAGCCAACCCGGCTGGGACGGATACGGTGCCTTTCCGGTCTCCGCGGATACGCTCGAATTGGCAATCAGGGTCCTCAACTCCCTCTCGCCGGACTTCCCGAAGCCCTCCTTCGGCGCCGAACCGGACGGTCAACTCACGATGGAGTGGTATCGCTCCCCCCACCGGGTGCTCTCCGTCAGCATCAGCCCATTGGGTGTCCTGTATTACGCGGTGACCATCGGGGCTGAGCAGAACTACGGCCACATGCCCTTCCTCGGCCAGTTTCCCGATACGCTTCGCGAATGGATTCGCAAGGTGAATCGGGCATGAGCGAATCTTCGACGGAGGCGCCGCAGCTTAGGGCTTGCGAAGAACTGGCGCGCTTCATCCTCTCGGAGCGTCATGTCCGATCGGATGGCACCGTCAAGCAGGAAGCGTTCATTCCGCATCCCCACTTCGAACTGTCCGTGACGCGCCTCAAGGACCTCGCTGCACCGGACATCTGGCGCATCGGCGCGACCGTCGCTCAGCAGCGACAAAAAAATCTCATTGGTCGTGCCGACACAAAAGTGAAGGTCTACCTGGGATGCCGGTTGAAGATCGTCTCCGCACCTTTGCCCCATAATCAGAATCACGCGAACGTCACCGGCTGGCCACCAACGAAGGAAGAGCAGAAAGCCCTCGCCCAGATGATCGCGAAAAACTCCATCTTTTTCCGGAGTTGATTAAACAAGTCACACCACCGCCATTAATGGCATTGTGGGACAACCGGGACCTGTCAGACATGACCGCAATAGACGCACTCCGGGGTGTGCACGCACAGCAGGCCACCGCACTCCGGACACACCCAGCGCTCCCGTTCAGAGGCAACGAACGCGTCGACACCCTCGTCTTGGATCGCCCTCAGGTTTTCGAGCATGCTCATCCGGTACTTCAGCCGATACCGGGCGTCGAGCCGCTTGAGCCGCGGGCACGGGAATCTCCCACAATCATCGCTGCAGAAGTTGACCGCTCCCGAGCGGATCACTTCACAGTTGCGGATCGAGCACGCCTGGCATGACTTGGGCTTGTATTCGTCTCCCGCGAGACATCCGAGGCACCCGTTCTTGTCTCGCACGAAAGCCATGCACAGAGCACAGTTCATGCCGCATGGAGCAATCAGTTCCGGTGCCAGTACACCAGGTAGCAGCTTCTGTCTGGGCTTGATCCTGAGGGGCATCTGTCTCAACCTCCCGTCGGCCTAACCGATGTTTGAACGGATCCGCATCAGAGCGGAGATCGTCGCTGGGGTCTGTATAAGATGGCTTCGTGGATCGTTTGAGGAAAGCCGGAAACCATCACCGCGTTTCATGATGAAATTACTTAGCACACACGATGCCGATGTCCAGATCTCCGGAGCCTTTCTGATTGCATATTCCCTTTCAGCTGATCATGGGGAGGGGGGCTGGAACCGTGAGGCGGGTTGGTGAAGGAGTGAAGTCCGTCGGCGCAGGTGTGAAGCAGCTTTTGGGCGGAGTGAAGTCCGTCGGCGAGGTCGTGAGGCCCGAAGGAGGCTTCGTTGGAAACGCCGGGGCGTTCGTGAGGCGAGGTGGGGGAACTGTGAGATCGAATGGCGCCAAAGTGAAGTCCGATGGCGAAGGAGTGAAGTGGATCGGCGGATTCTTGACGCCGGTTCGCCGATTCATTGGAGAAATGGGATCATTCGTTTTTAAGGTCGACGCGGCCGTGGGTCGTGTTCCCGCGATCGGCAGTGAAGGAACGGCAACCCTTGGCGCTGTCGACGCGGCCGTGGGTCGTGTTCCCGCGCTCGTGGGTCGTGTTCCCGCGCTCGTGGGTCGGGTTCCCGCGCTCGTGGGTCGGGTTCCCGCGCTCGTGGGTCGGGTTCGCGCGGACGCAATCTTCTTGCCGGGCACCGGGGGTTGGTTGTACATTGCGCGACGGGTCGGCCGGTGCCTGGACGCACCGGGCGACGGTCCTCGCAGACCCGCACACGATCCGCGAACACAAAGGAGTTCCCATGAATCCGCTGCAGAAATCCAACCGTCTACCCCAGCCCACGGGTCCCGTGGTGCAGATCATCATGGACGGCGTCGGCATCGCCTCGCCCTGTCCGGGCAACGCCGTCGCGGCGGCCTTCACCCCCACGCTGGACCTGTTGCAGCGCACCTGCCCGTTCCTGAGCGTGGCAGCCCATGGCAAGGCCGTCGGGCTGCCCAGCGACGACGACATGGGCAACTCCGAGGTCGGCCACAACGCGCTGGGCGCGGGCCGCGTGTTCGACCAGGGCGCCAAGCTCGTCAACCGCGCCATCGAGAACCAAAGCCTGTTCGAGGGCGACACCTGGAAGGCCCTCGTGGCGCATTGCAAGGGCGGCGCGGCCGCCGGAAGCGGCGGAAAACTGCACTTCATCGGCCTGCTCTCGGACGGCAACGTGCACAGCCACATCCTGCAACTGTTCGCCCTGCTCGACCGGGCCGCTGCCGACGGGGTCAGGGGAATCCGCGTGCATCCGCTCCTCGACGGCCGCGACGTGGGCGAGCGCTCGGCCCTGCAGTACCTCGACCAGCTCGAGGAGCGGCTGTCGCAGTTGCGCGCCGCCGGCGTCGATGCCTGCGTGGCCTCCGGCGGCGGACGCATGGTCACGACCATGGACCGCTACGAGGCCGACTGGCGCATCGTCGAGCGCGGCTGGAACGCCCACGTCCACGGCCAGGGACGCCCCTTCCCGTCGGCCCGCAAGGCCGTCGAAACCATGTACGCCGACGACGCCGCTGCCACCGACCAGTTCCTGCCGGCGTTCGTGATCGTCGACGCCGCGGGAGCGCCCGTGGGCCCCATCGCCGATGGCGACGGCGTGATCTTCTTCAACTTCCGGGGCGACCGCGCCATTGAGATCTCGCGCGCGTTCACCGAGAAGAACCTGGACAAGTTCGACCGCGGGCGGGTGCCCGAGGTGATGTACGCGGGCATGATGGAGTACGACGGCGACCTGCACATCCCGCCGCGCTATCTCGTGTCCCCGCCGGCCATCGCCGAGACCCTGGGTGAGTACCTCGCCCACGCGGGCCTGCGCTCGTACGCCACGGCCGAGACCCAGAAGTACGGCCACGTTACGTACTTCTGGAACGGCAACCGATCGGGCCGCTTCTCCGACGAACTGGAGACCTACGTCGAGGTCCCGTCGGACCTGGTGCCCTTCGAGCAGCGCCCGTGGATGAAGTCCGCCGAGGTGTGCGACGGCATCCTCGCCGCCATCGCCAGCGGCAAGCACGACTACATCCGCGCCAACTTCGCCAACGGCGACATGGTCGGCCACACGGGCGTGTTCCGCTCCGCGACCGTGGCCGTCGAGAGCGTGGACCTGGCGCTGTCACGCATCATCCCGGCGGTGAAGAAGGCCGGCGGCATCCTCATCGTGACGGCCGACCACGGCAACGCCGACGAGATGTTCATGACGAAGAAGGGCAAGGTCGAGACCGACGCCGCCGGCGAGCCCGTGCCCAAGACCGCGCACACCCTCAACCCGGTGATGTACCTTATATATGATCCTGCAGGACGATGGACCGTGGACACCGACGTGCCCGCGCCCGGCATCGGCAACAACGCCGCGACCGTGCTGAACCTGCTGGGCTTTGAGGCCCCGGAGAACTACCTGCACACCCTGGTCAGGCCGGCATGACCCCCACCGTGAACGTGACCGCCACCCTGCCGGTGTTCTTCGGCGCCGTGGTCCTGGAGTGGGACGACGCCGGCCTGATCCGCTGCCGCCTCGAGACGGACACGACCCTGCCCCACTCGGTGATCCCGCGTTCCCAGGCGGGCCGCCGGACGCTGGCCAGGGACCGCCTGCTGGGAAAGGCCACGGCCTGGCTGCGCGACTGGGAGTCCCGTCGCTTCCGTCCGGTGGACTTCCCGATCCGCATGGAGCTGGTGACGCCGTTCCAGCAGGCGGTGCTCACCGCCATCACGCGGATCGAGCCCGGCACGACGGCCACCTACGCCGAGGTCGCCCGCATGGTCGGCCGCCCGCAGGGGGCCCGCTCCATCGGCCAGGTCATGGCGAGAAACCCGTGGCCCCTGTTCTTCCCGTGCCACCGCGTGGTGGGCGCCTCCGGCCCGGGCGGGTTCGGCCCCGGACTCGATCTGAAACGTCGGCTGCTGACCTTCGAGGGCGTTGTGCATAATTACTGAACCAGGGAAAGCAGATCGCTTTTTTTCATGGACCGGGTTGGCGAACCCCTGGATTTTCGACCCCTTGACCACATCGCCTTGATACTCTTTGATATCATTGATTATTTCCATTGCAATTTTTATGAAATTTTCATTGAAAACAAGAAAAAAAGGCCCACAATAGCTGTAAGATGACGACTGGGTAGACCACCTGGGCGCCAGCGGGTGAACCTACCCGCAACGAGGCATCGTGCGGCCGAACCGCATTTTCAAATTCTGTCCGCTGAAGACCACCACGCGCCCGGTGGCATCCGCGGAGACGACCCTCGACGAGGAGGAGGAACCTCCACCGCTCCTCGGCCGAGTTGGGGCCCACCACCATCTTTTCCATAAACAAGAAAACCATCAGGGTAAAGCAAGGCATTGGCCGCCTGTGTCCATGAGGGCCAAGGAAAGTTCAAGATGAACATCATCGTGCTTCACAACATCGTCCCCCCCGACGCGCCCGCCGACGAACAGGACAACCTCGTCGAGGCCCGCCACGTCGCCGAAGGCCTCGAAGAGATCGGACACGAGGTCCAGTTGATGCCGTTCGGCTTCAACATGGCCGAGACCGCGCGCGTCCTGCGGGAGGCGGCGCCTGATCTGATCTTCAACCTGGTCGAGACCATCGAGGGCGCGAGCACCTGGGCCTACCTCGCCAGCGCGCTGCTGGAGCACCTGGGCATCCCGTACACCGGCGGCTCCAAGGACAACCTCTACATCACCACCAACAAGGTGCTGACCAAGCAGCTGCTCAAGTCCAAGCGCCTGCCCACAGCCCCCTGGAACGCCAAGGCGGCCCCCGGACACATCTCGTTCCCGCCGCCGTACATCGTCAAGCCCGTGTGGGAGGAGGCCTCCGTCGATATCGATGATCACTCCGTGTTCTACGAGAGCAACGCCGCGGTCGCCTGCCTGGCCCAGAAGCAGGGCCGGCTCCCCGGCGGCTACTTCATCGAGCGCTTCATCGACGGCCGCGAGTTCAACATCTCCGTGCTGCCCTCCCCCGGCGGCCCGTGGGTGCTGCCGCCGGCCGAGATCAAGTTCACGGACTACCCTGACGACAAGTTGAAGATCGTGGGCTACCGCGCCAAGTGGGACGACACCTCGTTCGAGTTCCACCACACCGTGCGCACCTTTGATTTCGAGCCCGAGGACGCGTTCCTGATCAACCACATCAAGGACATCACGCGCCGTTGCTGCCGGCTGCTGAACCTCGTGGGCTACGTCCGCGTGGACTTCCGCGTCACCTCCGCCGGACTGCCCGTGATCCTCGAGATCAACTCGAACCCCTGCATCAGCCCCGATGCGGGCTTCTACGCAGCGGTGACGCGCGCCGGGCTCTCCCGCGCGGAGATGCTGTCGCTGATCTGCCAGGACGCGATGCAGCGCCGCTGCATGCCCAGCCGCTATGACTTCAACGCCGTGGCGCTGCCCGCCAGACTGGAGATTGGATGAACCGGGACGAACACGTCTTCACCATCCGAGAGACGGTCCTGCCGACCGATCCCGACTCGGTGCTCCACATCGTGGTCTCCACCGGCTTCTTCAACGCCGAGGAGATCCAGATCGCCGTCGAGCTCGTCGACGAGAACCTGCAGAAGGGCGCCGAGAAGAGCGGCTACCACTTCGTGTTCATGGAGTGCAAGGATGAAGTCATGGGCTACTCGTGCTACGGGCGCATCCCGGGCACGCTGACCTCCTACGATCTCTACTGGATCGCCATCGGGAAGAGATGGCAGCGCCTCGGTCTCGGGCACCGCATGATGACCGCCACCGAGGAGCGCATCCGCGCCGCGGGTGGGCACCAGATCTTCATTGAAACTTCCTCCACCGATCTATATCATCCCACCCATGTTTTCTACGAACACTGCAGGTATTCCCTCGATCACGTGTTCCCGGATTTCTACGCGCCCGGAGACTCGAAGTACGTCTACGTCAAGAGGCTGGTTGAGTCGTCCGAGCCCGTCGAGCCCGGGTCAACTGACTGATCCCGGGGCCTGCGCGCCCTCCCCGACCGAAACTGCAAAGGAGTTGACATGTGCGGAGTAATCGGCCTGATCTGTGACCGGAACCGCCAGGACCTCGGAAAGATGGCCTCGCTGCTGCTGCGCTCGCTCGAGTACCGCGGCTACGACTCCACCGGGGCCGCGATCCAGGGCGACGCCACCGACGCCGTCGATCTGCGCAAGGGCGTCGGCGCACCGTCGGTGCTCGTCGACGACCTCGGCATCTCCTCGATGCAGGGACGCGTCGCCTGCGGCCAGGTGCGCTGGGCCACCTTCGGTGCGGTCGATGCCAAGAACGCCCAGCCCCACGTGGTCCGCTGCAAGACCTTCCTCTACGGGGCCCACAACGGCAACGTCACCAACACCGAGGCCCTGCGGGAGAAGCTCATCGGCGAGGGTCACCTCATCCTCTCTGACAACGACGGGGAGATGCTCGTGCACACCGTCGAGCACCACTTCGCGCTGGAGCTGGAGAAGCTGGACGATCCCGCCGACGCGCAGGCCCGCAAGGATGCGATGAGACGTGCGCTGGTCCGCACCCAGGCCGCCGTCGAGGGCTCCTTCGCGGCGATCGTCGTCGACCCCGTCACGCACACCGGCTGGGCACTCAAGAGCGGATCGTCGCTGTACTTCGGCATCGGCCGCGACGAGCAGGGGCCATTCCAGATCGCCAGCTCGGATCTCTCCTCGATCCTGAAGTTCACCCGCGTGCTGCTCCCCCTCGAGGAGGGCGAGGCCGTCGAGTTCGATCACACCGGACGCCAGGTGTTCGCGCTGCGCGAGAAGAAGTCCCGCGACGGCGTCGTTTCCGCGGGCGCCTTCATCGATCGGGCGCCGGTGCGCAGCCGCCTCCGAGCCAAGGACACCGAGCTCTCAGACGAGTTCACGTACTTCATGGAGCAGGAGATCTTCGCCCAGAGCCAGACGGCCCGTTCGGTGATCACCAAATACCTCGGCGGTTCCCGGCTCACAC
>PHAZ01000043.1:19589-29065 GCA_002841825.1 Deltaproteobacteria bacterium HGW-Deltaproteobacteria-22
TGCTGTCCGCGCTGGCCCGCCTCTCCGAGCTCACCTCCGACGACCGGCTGTCTGGCCTGCTCCACGAGCTGGCCGATCATCCCGCGATGCGCGCGCTGCTGCAGGCGGTGGACGCCGGCGCACCGGCGGAGTACCTCGAGCTGCCGGCCGGCAACGAGAGCCTGGGCGCGACCTTCTCCTCCTCGGAGATGGCGGTCTTCGCCGACATGCTGCCGTTCTGCACCACCGCCGGGATGCGCCGGCTCGTGCGGATCCTGGACACGCTCGTCGAGCTGCAGGAGACCGAGGAGACCGCACTGGCGGCGGGCCGCTTTGCCCGCTACATCGAGGAGGCCCGGAAACGCGGCAATCACATCTACGTGGCCGCCTGCGGGTCTTCCTATCATGCGGCCATGGCCGCCTGCCTGTTCTTCAACGAGATCGCGTTCACCGAACTGATCCCGATCCTTCCCGGAGAGTTCCGCGGCCGCTACTCCAACACCGTGAAGGATCACGACGTGGTCATTGCCGTCTCCCAGAGCGGGGAGACCAAGGATCTCATCGACATCCTCAACGACATCAGCGCCACCGGCCGCTCCGTTCGCCGGATCGCCATCGTCAACAACGTGAACTCCACGATCGCGCTGGAGAAGAGCGACCTTGTGATCCCGCTGCGCTGCGGACCCGAGATCGCCGTACCCGCGACCAAGAGTTTCATCAACCAGATCACGGTTTTCTACACGCTGGCCCTGGAGACGGCCGCCCGCCAGATTGAATCCGGCGCTGGCGAGTGGACCCCGGCGATGGTCGAGCAGCGCCG
Source organism: Deltaproteobacteria bacterium HGW-Deltaproteobacteria-22 (assembly GCA_002841825.1). Classification (GTDB taxonomy): domain Bacteria; phylum Myxococcota_A; class Polyangia; order HGW-17; family HGW-17; genus HGW-17. Next base: position 20,389 of record PHAZ01000043.1, read on the forward strand.
CGCCGAGCTGGCCGAACGCATGGACAAGCTGGAGCGCATCCCGGAACTGATCGAGCGCACCATCCAGACCACCCGGGAGCAGGTCGAGGCCGCCGCGGGACGGATTTACTTCTCGCCGAGCATCCAGCTGCTGGCCACCCGCATGAACGCGGTCGCCCGCGAGGGTGCGCTGAAGATCCGCGAGGTCGTGCTCAACCACACCGAGGGCTTCGAGGGCGCGGAGTTCAAGCACGGGCCCAACACCATCCTCGGGTTCAACACGGTGTACGGTCCCGAACACTTCTCGCAGATGCTCGCGATCTTCACGGACCGGCTGCAGCAGGGCCTGTCGGAGCTGGCCTCCCGCGGCCTGGGGTTCGCCTCGGCGCGCCGCATGGTCAACGCGCTGTGCGATCACGCCCGGGGAGCGCCTGCCGCCTTCCAGCTCAACACCGAGGAGCAGGAGATCTTCGCCGAGGCCGCCAGGGACTACGTACCGCTGACCGGCTTCTCCGTGCCCTATCCGTTGATCTACATCACCGGGCCCGCCGAGCGCGACGTGCGCCTGACGATCTCGCAACTGAACACGCACAAGATCCGCGGCTCCTGCACGATCGTGATCGCCGAGGAGAACCACCGCCTGCGCCAGGCCGCCGAGAAGCCGCCCGGTAACGGCGAGGGCTACTGGGCCCAGTACATCACCCTGCCCCGCACCGACGACTCCCTGCTTCCGGTGTTCACTTCCACGCTGGTTCTTCAGATGCTCGCGCTGGAGATGAGCGTCCGCAAGATGCAGGCGCTGGACAACCTCGGCATCGCCGGGCACGGCGTCCACCCCGATGTCCCGAAGAATGTGAGCAAGTCGATCACGGTCGACTGAAACGCCTCGCGACCACCATCGAAGCGAGCCCCCACGCGAACGCAAGTTCGAACACGAACCGGAAACCTGCGATCTTTCCCGCGAGCAGCAGCGCGAAGGACCCGAGCACCGAGATCAGCACCGGACGCACGCCCACCTGCCGTCCGCCGAACAGCGAGAAAAGCACCGGGCAGCCCAGCACGCCGGCATACCACTGGTAGGCCGTCATCAGCAGCGGGATGATCCCTGCGCCCAGCTGGGAGACGACTCCTGCGGCCAGCGCCACGACCACCACCATCGTCCGCGTCGCGCGGATCCCGCCGCCGCCAAGATCCACAGCAAGGAGCGTGCCCGTGGTCAGGATCGTCGTGTCCAGCGAGGACAACAGTGCCGCCACCAGCGCCAGGTTCATCAGCACTGCGAGGGGAAACGGAAGCCGTGTGATCAACTCGAGGCCCGTCTGCCAGGCATGGGCGGGAGCCACGCGGCCATGGGCCGCCCAGCCGATCGTTGCGAGCATGAGACCGACGACCGTGAGCACGACCATCGCAAAGACCACGGCACGCCGCCGATCGCGCGGGTTGTCGGCGGCCTGCAGCCGCGAATGGATGTCCGGCCCGATCAGGTACGACAACGCCACCGGGAACAGGGTCCACAGCGGAACCTCCCCGCCAAACGACCGGACGTCCGCGGGATCGAAATTCGGGCCAGTGGCCAGGACCGCGGCGAAGCCGAGCAACACCGCGCCGGCGATGAACCAGAACTGCACCGAGTCGCTCTGGATCACGGCCTTCTGTCCGCCGCGAAAGATGTACAGGGGCACCAACGTGCAGACCAGCGCCACGCCCACCCATGGAGGAAGCGCGGAGTGCGTCGTGAGCAGCGCCACCAGCGCCTTGACCTGTGCGGCCGCGACCGCGATCCACATGGGCACGATCGTCACGGCCACGGCCCGTCGCGCCAGCATTCCACCGCGCGCGGCGACCAACTGGGCGATGGAAAACGACTTGTCCTGCGGCAGCGAAGGAATGAACACCCACAGGAAACCCAGGCCGATCACGCCGGAGAGCAGCCATGCAGAACCGGCCACCCCGTAGTCCCAACCCCATCCTATGGTCCCGAGAATCGCGCTCGCGCCGAGGATCGTCGCCACCAGCGACATGCCGAGCTTCCATGGAGGAAGCCGACGCTGCGCAAGAAAGAAGCCATCCTCATCGGCGGCCGTCTGCCCCAGGAAGATCAGATGCAGAAGCAGAAAGCCTGCGATGAAATAAATCATGTGAATTGAGGGGGGGGATTAGTTCCCGTACTTGATGTAGTCCATGTAGGACTCCATCTGGGGTCCGGCCGAACCGATGAAGTCCACGAACTCCCTCATGTCAATGTCGCTCTCGCGCAGCTTCTGCAGGGCGTCGGTCTCCAGCTGGCGGACGCGCTCGCGGGTGATGTTCATGCACTCACCGATGTACTCCAGCGTGTTCTCTCCGCGCTCGGCGACGTCGAGCACGCAGGTCTCCTTCATCTCCACGATCTCGTGGAAGTTCTCGCTCAGCGACCCATTGGGCTTCACCTCAAGCGCAAGGTGATAACGGCAGCGCACGTAAGGACAGGGACGCTCGCCGTACTTGCACTCGGCGCGGGTCTTCGGAAGGTCCTCGTGCATCCAGGGCTCGAGCAGCAGGCTCTGTCTGCGCTCCTCCTTGGACAGGCGTTTTGCCAGCCGGGTCTTGGGCCGGGCACCCTTGCGCTTGGAACGGACCAGGGAACGTTCGGCAACCTTGCGGATTTTCTGGACGGGGGAGTTGTCGGTCTTCTTCATGGTGCTGTCTCCTTCATTACAAAGTGGGTCGTGGGTTGGTTATATTCTGATCAATCGCTACCAATTTAGTAATCAGCGTCCTTGCTGTTGTTTGTGCATCCTGCAGTTCACTCTCCACCTGGGGCCGCAGACTCATGTCGAAGTGCGGCCCGCACACCTCCGTTTGCATCTCGGAGAACAGGCGCTGCAGCCCGTTGTCGAGTTGATTGATTTCACTGGCAAATTTCATTGAAGCCCGGACGATGTCGTCGATCGTGAGCCCCTCGGACATCATGCGCTTGATGTCATTGATGCGACGGACGACGCCGAACGGGTACAAGCCCTTGGACCCGCGATGCTTGCCTCGGCCGCCAGCGCTGACGCGATGCGATCGCGACAGCAGCCCGAGCTGGACGTATTTCCTGAAGGACGGCTCGCTGAAGCGGATCCCGGCTTCCCGGAAAATCTTCACGACATCGAGCGTTTCGATCCCGTCTCTGTAGATCCGCTCGCATTCGCTCAATTCTTCTTCGGTCAGGAATTCAGACATCGCTCACTTCTTCTATTCTCTTACGAATGTTCTTCTCTTTCGCTTCCTTTTGCGCTTTTCCTTTGAATGTATTCTTCTGAAACGCGCTTCCGTACGATATTCCTCTGAAAGTACTTCTACAAGTCAAAAGCAAGTGATTCCGGGGCTCTGAAATTCCTTTTTTCCTAACATCCGTTAGACTGCGAGACTTCCATGGAAATTACTTCCAGCAAGGCCGGCAAACCCACGCGTGGTAGCAAAATTTCTCATTTATCGAAATCACAGAGACGCGGGAAAGCCCGTCGGGACAAGGAGCCCGGGGTGGAAAGATTTTTTATCCCACCGGAATAACACATGTTACGAAATTCCAAGAAACCGGTGAACCTGCACTGGAAAAAGCAAAATTTTTCTTGTGACTGATACAGTATTGGGCTATTTTTCCGGAACGTCGTTTTGGCCGGTCCCGAAGACGGCTTCCGAAAGCTTCGTTTGCAAGGCAAAAACGGCAACCGTGAATGATAGTTATATTGTTGATCACTGGGCCCTTCCGGCCTGACTCCTGAAGGAGGCTTTACCGTGGAACAGAACAACAATCCGAACAACACCCCTTCCACCAGCGAACCCCTTGAGGCAATCATCCGCGAGGCCGGACAGTGGTTCGAAGCTGAAGTCGAGCAAGCTCAGCACGACAAGATCGAGAAGATGGAAAACCAGAAGAAGAGCATGAGCGATGCGGTCGTCAAGCAGATCCAGGATGAGACGCGTCGCGAGGTGGAGGAGAAGTTCGCGAAGAAGCAGAAGGAACTCGAAGCCGACCTTCTCAAGAAACAGAAAGACGTCCAGGAGGAGCTCGAGCGCGAGCGCAAGCGCCGCGAGACCGCCGAGAACAACGCCGAGAAGGCCTCCAAGGTCGCCGAGAAGGCCGAATCGACCGCCAAGGCCGCAGCTGCCGTGGCGTCCAACGCGCCCAACGCCAACCGCAACCTGATCATCGGTGCGGTCGTGGGTGGCCTGCTCTTCGGCATCATCGGTTATCTCGCCGGCAAGGGCAACTGCCCCCAGCCCGGCGCAGGCGGCGTCCCCGCTTCGCAGCCCACGATGACCAGCCCGGGCGGCAACATGCAGGCTCCGCCGGTCGAGCCCATCATGCAGCCCACGATTGAGACCATGCAGCCCACGCCCGTTGAGCCCGTCATGGTCGAGCCGGTCATGGTCGAGGTTCCGCCCCCGGTCGAGCCGGTCATGGTCGAGGTCCCGCCCCCGGTCGAGCCGGTCATGGTCGAACCCGCCATGGTCGAGACCCCGCCGATGACCGTCAATTCGATGCTGCCGCCGCCGCCGATGACGACCCCCATGACCACACCCATGACCGTCAATTCGATGCTGCCGCCGCCGCCGATGACGACCCCCATGACCACACCCATGACTACCCCCATGACCACCGACATGGGCCTGAAACTGGATAATCCGTTCTAGCCGACACGAAAACCGGGTTGGTAAGGAGATACCGCATGTTCAGACAATTTTTCCTTTCAATGATGATTGTCTCCTGGATGACGGCCTCAATGGCTGCCGGACAGGAACCGGTCGATCGCAAGGCCCAGGCCGGCGAGCACTTCCAGAAGGGCACCGCGCTGTATGGAGCGGGCCAGTACCTGCAGGCCATCAAGGAGTTCAAGGAAGCTTATCGGTTGGTTCCCAAACCGATCATCCTTCTCTACATCGCCGACATCTACAAAGAAGCCGGACTCACCGATGAAGCCGTCTCCTATTATCGCAGGTTCCTCGACGAGGCGCGCATGAACGATCCCGGTCGCCCCAAGGCCGAAGCGGCCCTGAAGGATCTCGGCAGTACCGCCGTGGCCCCGCCCAAGGACCCGACACCGCCGCCGACGGATCCGGTCGACAAGCCCCAGCCCAAGGATCCCGTCGTGGACAAGCCGCGCACGCCCCGCAAGGCCTTCAAGCCCGGCGAACTGATCCACACTCCGCTGGAGGAAGCCCAGCCCAACCATCCGGCCAAACTTGAGGTCGAGCTCCCCGACGACATCAAACGTGCCTGGGTTTACCTGTACTATCGTCCCCAGGGACAGGACGACTACATCAAGGTGAAGTTCAAGGTTGACAAGGATGACGTGTACTATTTCATCCTGCCCTGCACCGTCCTCAAGGGCAACATCCTTCAGTATTACATTGAAGCCGTGGGCGTCAGCGGCCGTCGTGTGGCCGGCTCGGCCACCTCGGCGAGCCCGTTCATCGTGGACATCAACGCAGCCAACCCGCTCCAGCCCGGTGGCCAGATGAGCTGCTCCGAAGCCGCCTCGGGCGTCAACGACGGCTCCACGGCCCCCGGCGTCGTGGTCGGCCCCAAGCCCGACAAGCCCGTAGATCCCGGCAAGCGTCGCCCGAAGGTGTTCTACATCGCGATCGGCTCAAGCGTGGCTACTGTGGCCATGGTCGGACTGACCGTCCTGTTCGGCCAGATGGCCTCCACGAACGGTGTGAACCTCGAGGACAACCAGATTTATGGGGCCAACAGTGGCCTGATCGCCTTCTCCGGCGAGGTCGCCGACTATGAGAAGTCCGGCAAGAGCTATCAGACCACGATGTACGTGACCGGTGGCCTGTCCGTCGTGCTGGCGCTGGCTTCCGGGTATTTCTGGGCCGATTATTTCGGCAAGGTTCCCGCGGGCATGTCGCTGAACACCCGCCTGAGCGGTCCTTCGGCCACGCCCACGCCGGCGCCGGCCAACTCGGGGGACGTGTTCGTGGCACCCATCATCGGCGAAGGTTTCTTTGGCGTCGGCGGCACCGTCCGCTTTTAACTGGAGGCTACCATGAAGCGTATCTTCATTCTTCTGACCATCGTTTCCATGGGCGCCCTCACGGGCTGCTACGACCCTTCCCTGGGCGAGTTCCCCTTCGTCTGCGGCGGCAGCCACGGCAACCCCGAGTGCCCTGAAGGCTACAGTTGCTACGGCGGACAGTGTCTCTCGAGTGCTCCCGCCTGCTATTCCGAGATCTTCGGACTGATCCGCGGCGACGAGGACAAGGACTTCGAGCCCAACAACGTGCCCGCTCTGGCTTACACGCTGGTCTGCGGCGACGAGATCAACCCCAACTGCCCGCTGCGCTACGGCGTCCAGCAGCAGTACGTCCGCCTGGTCATCTGCGGCGAGGCCTTCACCGACCCGTCTGCCGGCCTCTATGGCGGCGACCGCGACTACTACCGCATCTATCTCAATAACGGCGAGAGCATCGCGATCACCCTGAAGTACAATTATCAGATGGGTCGCGACCTGGACATGCGCCTGCTGGCCGACGCGGATCTGAACTGGGCTCAATTGAAGATGTCCCAGTCCACCAACGACGACGAGGAGATCACGCACACGGCCGAGTACACCGGCTGGCATTTCATCGAAATCAAGGGCAAGACCCCGGCTGACAACAACGGCTACGCCCTGCAGTGGACCCTGACCGCGGCGCAGTAAGGCAACTTGTCCCCTTCTCCGTACGCATTTCTTTTCCGAACCTTTTGAGACCACCAGGAGGGTTGCCATGTCCAGTCGACTGGGAGACATTCTGCTGCGCGAGAGCCTGATCACGCCCGTGCAGTTGAAACAGGCTCAGGATGAGCAGAAAAAGACCGGAAAACGCCTTGGCTACACGCTGGCCAAGATGGGCGCGCTAGACGAGCAGAGCCTGACCTCGTTCGTCGCCCAGCACTACGGGGTTCCGCCAGTGGAGCTGCGGCAGACCGACATCGACCCGGAGGTGGTGAAGCTGCTGCCCGAGAACGTGGCGCGCCGTCACCAGGTGATCCCGATCAACCGCACCGGCTCAACGCTCGTCGTGGCCATGGCAGACCCGTCAGACATCTATGCGATTGACGATCTGAAGTTCATCACGGGATACAACATCGAGGTCATGGTCGCCTCCGACACCTCCATCGAGGAGGTGCTCAACCGCATCTACACCTCGTCTATGGCGGCCCTCGAGGAGTCGCTCTACGAATTCAACAACAACGAGGTCGAGTTCGGTGACAACGTCGACGAGAGCGTGAACGTGCTCGACCTCGAGAAGGCCTCCGAGGAAGCGCCGGTCATCCGCCTGGTCAACTACATCCTCCTTTCGGCCATCAAGAAGGGCGCATCCGACATTCACGTCGAGCCCTACGAGAAGAGCTTCCGCGTCAGGCTCCGCATCGACGGCGTGCTCCACGAGGAGATGACGCCCCCGATGCGCCTGAAGAACGCGATCACCTCGCGCCTGAAGATCATGTCCAACCTCGACATCGCCGAGCGCCGCCTGCCCCAGGACGGCCGTATCAAACTGAAGATCGGCAAGAACAAGGAGATGGACTTCCGCGTAAGCGTGCTGCCCACCCTGTTCGGCGAAAAGGTCGTCATGCGTCTGTTGGACAAGAGCAACCTCCAGCTCGACATGACCAAGCTCGGCTTCGAGACCACCGCGCTGGATCTTTTCAAGAAGGCCATCTATCAGCCCTATGGCATGGTGCTGGTCACGGGCCCCACCGGTTCTGGTAAAACGACCACGCTGTACAGCGCGCTTTCGGAACTGAACCAGATCGACAAGAACATCAGCACGGCCGAGGACCCGGTCGAGTTCAACCTGCACGGCATCAACCAGGTGCACATCCATGATGACATCGGTCTGGACTTCGCCGCGGCACTCCGAGCCTTCCTCCGTCAGGATCCCGACATCATCATGGTCGGTGAGATTCGTGACTTCGAGACCGCCGAGATCGGCGTCAAGGCGGCCCTCACCGGTCACCTTGTGCTCTCCACCCTCCACACCAACGACGCGCCGTCCACGATCAACCGACTGTTGAACATGGGCGTGGAACCCTTCCTGGTCACCGCGTCGGTCAACCTCATCGTGGCCCAGCGACTCGCACGCAAGATCTGCAACGAGTGCAGGGAGCCCTTCGTGGTTCCCAAGGAGACCCTGGTTGAAATGGGGGTGCCCGAGGAGCAGGCTGCCCAGATCAAGCACGTCTTCAAGGGAAAGGGTTGTCCGAACTGCTCCAACACCGGCTACAAGGGTCGAGTCGCGCTCTACGAGGTCATGTGGCTCTACGACGAACTGAAGGACATGATCATCCAGGGTTCCTCGGCCGCCGAGCTCAAGGCCACCGCCATCCGCCTGGGCCTGAAGACCCTGCGCATGAGCGGTATTTCAAAAATCATCGAAGGCGTGACCACCATCGAAGAAGTCACCCGCGTCACCGCCTCCGACTAGGTCGACCAGCATCATTACTTCTTGCCAAACTAAGATCATATGCTATATCCGGACGTAGTTCCGACGTTTTTTTTCCTGAATTGAAAGGACCTCATCATGAAAATCCGAATTCTTCTGTCTTCTGTCCTGGCACTGCTGCTGTTCACGCATTGCGATGACGGCGGCAAAAAAACCGACAAGTGCGCCGACGTGACCTGCGGTGCCAACGCCACCTGTAACACGGGCTCGGGCGCGTGCGAATGCAACAACG